>JBIOVO010000302.1:0-6760 GCA_044867735.1 Pyrinomonadaceae bacterium
GCCCAAGGGGTCTTAACTTTGCGCCTTTGCGCCTTTGCGTGCGAAAAACCTTACCGAGCGCTCGGCGTCACTTGATCTTCTTCCCCGTGCGCTCTCTCCCGTTTTGACTCAGCTTCAGCGCCGTTACCTTTCCCTCCGCATCCTTCACAAACGTAATCTGCGCCTTAAACGCCGTCGGATGAAACGTCGTCTCCGAATCAGGCACGATCTCAAACTTCCCTTGCCCCGTAGCCTGCGTCATCAACTTCTCGCCCTCACGAAACACGGTGATCACAAAACTCGGCGCCATTTCATACTCACCCACATACGTATCCAACACCTTCGCATCAACTGTCACCGGTCCCTGCTCGAGCCGTTTCATCATGTCGACGGCGTTAGTGTTCTTCGGATTCAGCTCGAGCGACTTCTTGTAGTTTTGTATCGCCAACTCGCGCTGGTTCGTGTTCATGTAAGCTTCAGCAAGACTGTCGTAAGTGTTGAAACCGTTCGGATACGCCTCGACGTTCAGTTTGAAAATCTCGAGCGCTTCCTTCGTCTTGCCTGTTCCCATCAACCGGTAGCCGAGCGAATTCAATTCCGGCTCCGCGAAATCGTAAGTCGCCGCATGCTTCGTCGCTTTCAGTTCACGATATTGAGCGATGCCTGCGTCGATGCCTTTGTCTCTGATTGTCTTTTCCAACACGGTGGCGATCGACATCTTCGGCGGCTCGTACGGCTGGTTGTAAAGAATGTTGGCGATGGTATCGGTTAGCCTGCCAAGGTTTGGAGTCCCGGTGTTATCGAGAACGACGATCAGGTTCTTCTCGTTAACCAGACGCACGATCATCGTCGCGAAACCATTTATGCCGCCGCCGTGCCGGACTATCTGAACCGGTTGACCGTTATGCTTGTAAGAAGCCTTCGTGACGGCCCATCCGTACGCGTAGTCCTGGAGGAACGGTTTGTACATCAGCTCTTTCGACTGCGCGGAGAGCACCTTGTCGGTGTACAGCGCCTGATCCCAAAGATATAGATCTTCGACGGTCGAATAGAGCGAACCCGCGGCATAAGGAATCGACATATCGAGGTAAGGAGCGTTGTTATAACCGTCGGATGTCTTGCCGTAACCGGAAGCGCGTTTCTGAAGGAGCGTATCGTGATGATCGTAGCCGGTGTTCTTCATGCCGACCGGATCGAAGATCTTCTCTTTCAAAACCTGCTCGTAAGATTTTCCGGTGACGCGTTCGATGATCGCGCCGAGAAGGAAGTAACCTGAGTTGTTGTAGGCAAACTTCGAGCCCGGCTCGAACCCGAGATTGCCGCTTGTATACTTCGTCACGAAGTCAGTGACTTTGTACGGATTACGACTCACGTTGTCGAAAAATCCCGGCTGACCCGTATAACTCGGAATGCCGGAAGTGTGTGTCAGCAGTTGGTGAATGGTTACTTTGTCGCCGATGTCTTTGCGATAGTCCGGCAGGTAATCTGAAATCTTTCCGTCGAGTTTGATCTTGCCCTGCTCGACGAGTTGCAGAGTCAGCACGGCAGTAAACTGCTTCGTGATCGAACCGAGACGGAACTTCGTTTCCGGCGTATTCGGAATGTTCCACTCCATGTTCGCGAGCCCGAACGCGCCTTTGTAAATGACCTTCCCATTCTCTGCGACCAACGCGCTGCCATTGAACTGCCGGTACTTATGCGCCAGCGTCAGCACCTCCTGAATCTTCGCCGCGTGATTCTGGGCCAGCGCAGCGTGTTGGGAGACGAGCAGAAGAATCACCGCGCAAAGGAGTGGTCTGGGCAATGCAGAATAGTTGTTTGTCATATTTTTGACTTCTTTCATGTAACGCTGCGTTAACAAATCGCGAATTTCCGGATGACCATTTACAAAACAGAAATCGTGTTCAATTGTGTGAATCCTGTACAAGATTACACAGATCTCCGGGTTGATCGCTATAATCGCCGTCATATGACACTCAAGGATCCACTAGCCACTTCGGGACTGCCGCAAGTGAAGCGGGATGAAGTCGCGCGAGAGTCGCGACCGGCCGAACCGAAGTTCCTGATACTCGTAGTCGACGATTCCGCCGACAACGTAGCAATGATCAGTCTGGATCTCCAGCAGCAGGGTTACAGAGTGGTGACGGCCGTCAATGGCGAAGACGCGGTTAGCGTCGCCACGCAGACATTGCCGAATCTCATTCTGATGGACATCAATTTGCCGACTCTGGATGGTTTGGGCGCCACGCGCCGGATTCTCGACCACGAGTTATTGCACGATGTGCCGGTCATTGCGATCACGGCGTTTGGCACCGAAGGTTTTCAGCGCGCGGCTTACGACGCAGGCGTGTCGGGTTATCTCACGAAGCCGATCGACCTTGATCGTATGCATCAACTGATGGCGCGGCTCCTCTCACCGGCAAACTCAGGGGCTCTTTAGTTTTTTAGTTCCACCAGCACGAGGCGAATGGTTGTGTCGCCTATGTTTTCGGCCCAGTGCGTTAGCGGGTCTCGGTAGTAGACTTCGCCCGTTCGAAATTCTGCTTCAGTCACTGCGCCATCGGAGGCATGATTGCGGAACTTGCCACCTTCGATGACATAAATCAGCGAAGTCGGATGTGAGTGCATGCTCTCTTTCTCGCCGGGTTTTATGGTTGCTTCGAGCACACGAACGCGCGAGTTTTCGAGTTTCAGTTTTATTGTCCTGGCATTAACAACTAGAGGATCTTGTTCGCGTTTGACGTTCGCGTCGCCGCGGACAAATCCGGTTGCAATCAAAACCAGCATCAAGATATAGATTCGCTTCACCGTTCATCTCCTTTGAGGCATTCGTCAGCCACGGATTATACGATGCATCCAACACGCAGACAGTTTTTGACCGCTGCCGCCGGCTTCGCGGTTTCACACGCGCTACTCAAACGCGTCGCTTTCAGTCAGCAGAAAAAGGCCACCCGCGTCGTGTTGTTAGGGACGAAAGGTGGACCAAGCGTCGGCAAGTCGGGTCGGAGTAATCCATCGACGCTGATCCTGATCGATGATGTTCCATACCTGGTCGATTGCGGTTACGGAACATCACGGCAGTTGGTAGCAGCCGGCGTCGCACTCAACCGGCTCGGCCACATCTTTATCACTCATCACCACTCCGATCACAATCTGGAGCTCGGACCGCTGCTCTATAACGCGTGGATCACGGGCCAGCCGTCGCGCGTGGAGCTTTACGGTCCGACCGGGCTGAAGAACATGACGCGCGATTACTTCAACTATCTCAAGTTTGACATCGAGACGCGCATTCCGGACGAAGGGCGTCCGGATCCACGAAAGCTGGTCACGGCTCATGAGTTTGAGAAGGCGGGTGTGGTGTTGACGAATGACGACGTGAAAGTCAGCACGTGTCTGGTGCGTCATCCACCGATCACGCAGGCCTACGCGTACCGTTTTGACGCGCGAGATCGTTCGGTAGTCATCTCTGGTGATACTGCTTACTCACCTGAGCTTGCGGCGTTTGCGAAAGGTGCTGACGTGCTGGTGCACGAAGTGATGTATCTGGCTGCTCTCGAGACGTTGCTGAAACGATTGCCGAATGCAACCAGGCTGCGCGAACACCTGCTGGCGTCTCACACGCTGCCTGAGGACGTTGGCAAGGTCGCCGCGCAGGCTGAAGTAAAAACGCTCGTCCTATCACACTTTGTTCCGGGCGACGATCCGTCGATTACTGACGAGCAGTGGGCCGAAGGCGCACGCAAAAATTTCAAAGGACAGATCGTCGTTGGGAAGGACCTGATGGAGATCTAAGTGAGCTCTCGGTTGTTTATCCGCAGATTACACCGATTGGTTTATTTAATCTGTGTAATCTGTGGATGGATTCCGGTATTATTTCGACCGCCAACCATCAGCTCGCAGGAGGATCGTCATGTTTACTAAACGTCTACGTTCGGTGAGGTCTGTTGTTATCGCGGTCGCGGTGATCGCGGGGGTGCCGTTTGGCGTCACGGGGCAGGCCAAGGTTCCTTTGACGCACGAATCGATGTGGATGCTGAAGCGCGTCGGGGCGCCGGCGCCGAGTCCCGATGGGAAGTGGGTCGTGTTTTCGTTGGTCGAACCCGCCTACGACGAGAAGGACCAGGTTTCAGATCTGTGGATCGTGCCTGCTGATGGAAGTGCGAAACCGCGGCGATTGACGTTTACAAAGGGTGGCGAGAGTGGCGTGGCGTGGAGTCCTGACAGCCGGCGTATCGCGTTTTCAGCAAGGCGCGAAGGCGACGAGGTTGGTCAGGTATATGTGTTGGATATCGCAGATGGTGGCGAAGCAGTGCGCGTAACTTCGCTTTCCACCGGCGCACGATTGCCGCAGTGGCGGCCTGACGGCCGGGGAATACTTTTTGTCAGCACGGTCTATACCGGCGCCGACGATGAAGAGGCAAACAAGAAGGTCGCGGCTGAGCGCAAGGCGCAGAAGTATCGCGTACGCGTTTATGAGAAGTTCCCGATTCGCAACTGGGACAAGTGGATCGAAGACACCCAGGCCCACGTCTTTGTTCAGGAACTGCAACCCGGTGCGAAAGCAACTGATCTGCTCGCGGGAACAAAGCTCGTCAGGGAGCGTGGCTTTGCGGGCCGCACATCAGACTCCGGGGACGAAATCGATCCCGTGTGGACACCCGACGGCAACTCGATCGTCTTTATCGCCTCGACCAACAAAGACACTGCCGCTTACGCAAACACAAGCACGTCGCTCTTCAAAGTGTGTCTGTGCGGCGGTGAGCCCGTTCGACTGACCAACGCTGAAAGCTTCGGCCGTCCTACGTTTCGTCCGGATGGCAAGGCCTTGTATGCCACCTACAACGTAGATAGCAATGACAAAACGTACAACCTCGATCGGCTGGTGAAGTTTTCCTGGCCCGAGGTGGGCCAACCTCAAGTCCTCACGGCCAAATTCGATCGCGCGGTTGGCAGTTTTGCGTTCACGCCGGATAGCAAGTCGATCTATCTCACCGCGGAAGAAGCCGGTAACGAGAAACTCTACACACTTCCGGCAGACGGCGGCGAAGTGACCCTTGCGATGGATATGATGCGCGGTGTCTACACCAATTTGCGCATCCCCGCGAAAGCCGCATCGACGATGCTCTTCGTAAACTGGGAGAGCGCGATCAATCCGCCCGAACTGTTTCGGTTGGATCTCAACTCCAGGACTCAGCAACCCTTGACGACATTCAACGCCGAACAGGTCGCAAAGATCGACTGGCAACCAGTGCGTCATTTCTGGTTCTCGAGCAAAGCCGGCAAACGCATTCACAACATGATCGCGTTGCCGCCAAACTTCGATGAGCGCAAAAAGTATCCACTTCTCGTACTGATGCACGGTGGACCACACAGCATGTGGCGCGACAACTGGGGACTGCGCTGGAACTACTTCCTGCTCGCACGGCCCGGATACGTCGTGCTCTTAACCAACTATTCCGGTTCGACGGGATTCGGTGAACAGTTTGCGCAGAGTATTCAGGGCGATCCATTCAAAGGACCAGCGAACGAGATCAACGAAGCCGCCGATGAAGCGACCCGGCTTTATTCCTTTGTCGATGGATCGCGCCAGGCAGCGGCCGGCGCCAGCTATGGCGGACATCTCGCAAACTGGATGCAGGCCACGCAAACTCGTTACAAAGCGCTGATCAGTCATGCCGGCTTGATCAATCTCGAGTCGCAGTGGGGAACGAGCGACATCATCTATTCGCGTGAAGTCAACAACGGTGGACCAGTTTGGGAACAAGGTCCGATTTGGCGCGAACAGAACCCGATCAGATTTGCGAAGAACTTCCGCACGCCGATTCTGCTTTCAGTTGGCGAAAATGATTTCCGCGTGCCGTTGAATCAGACGCTGGAAAACTGGAGCGTCTTGCAGCGGCTGCGTATTCCGAGCCGGTTGGTTGTGTGGCCGGATGAGAACCACTGGATACTGAAAGGCGAGAACAGCCGTTACTTTTATCAGGAAGTTCACGGGTGGTTGAAGAAGTATCTGGATGAGCCGGGCGTCAGTACGTCAGGGTCCCGTTAGAACATCGTCACGGAGTCGTCTGACAAAGTAAAAATGGCACTCGTCACGCAAAGAGGACTAATTCTGACCGCGACGATCTTCTTTGCGAGTCTGTCTTCACCGGGCTTTCAAGAAGAGCAGCGCGTTCTAGTAAACCACGTCTACAAAGAGATTCCGATCACCGTCAAACTAAAACCAGACAAAGAAAACGCATTCAGAGACCTCAGCAACTTCAATTGGGTAAATGACTTTCAACTCGAAGTCACCAACACCGGGACCAGGCCAATCTATTTCCTTCTTTTCTCGCTCGTACCCGATCTCGGTGATCCGGAAGGAGCACGCAAGTTAGCCCTCACAGTTAAGTACGGTCGTAACCAACTTTCTTTTCCGGATGAGCCTGCGATAGAGAGCGACATTCCGATTCTACCAAACGAAAAAGCAGTGTTGACGATCAACGCTATGGATGCAAAAGGCTGGTATCACTTCATCAAAGTCGAGAATTGGCCCGAGGAAAAGTCTAAACCGAAGAAGGCAGCGTTGTATTTTGAGATGCTTAACTACGGTGATGGAACCGGATTCTCAGGTGGAGACGTGAAACCTTATTCGGTGCCCAGGCGTGAGTACCCGCGTCCTGCGCATTAAGAAATTTCTCGCGCAAAGACGCGGGTACTCACGCCTGGGCACCGAATAAGGTTTCACGTCTCCACCTGAGAATCCGGTTCCATCACCGTAGTTAAGCATCTCAAAATACAA
>JBIOVO010000303.1:0-6777 GCA_044867735.1 Pyrinomonadaceae bacterium
AAGATTGGGAATGGATCGTGTCGAACTATTCAAGCGAGGCGGTCGAGTTGAACAACTTAAGCGCAAGTTACTGCCAGTTAGCTATTCAGGGTCCGGATGCTCAGTCGATTCTTCAGAAGCTGACCGACACGCCACTTGATGAGATTAAGTATTACCACTTCAAGATGGGCCTCGTGGACACCGTGGAAGCAATAGTTTCTCGTACTGGTTACACTGGCGAGGACGGATTCGAAGTGTACGCCACGGCCGAGAGGGCTGAACAACTATGGAATAAGCTCCTCGACGCCGGCGATACAGGTTCACCGACCGGTGTGCTTCCCTGCGGACTGGCAGCGCGCAACACTTTACGCCTCGAAGCCGGACTGGCGCTCTACGGTCACGAGATCGACGAGAACACGACGCTGCTCGAAGCCAATCTCGGTTGGATTTGTAAACTGGATAAGGGCGACTTCATCGGCCGCGAATCATTGGCACGCCAGAAAGAAGCAGGCGTGAAAAGAAAACTGGTCGGCTTCGAGGTCACTGAGCGTGGCATCGCACGTGACGATCAGGAAGTGATCGTCGCCGGTGAGAGAGTTGGAAAAGTAACCTCCGGCAGCCCGGCGCCGTTTCTCAAAAAGAATATCGGCTTTGCATACGTGCCGGTAGAACATGCAACGGTGGGCCAGGAAATACAGATCGATGTGCGCGGGCGCTTGGTGGGCGCGCAAATTGTCAAAGCGCCGTTCTATAAACGGCCCAGGTAGAATTAACGATAGATAGGATGGAGGATCCATGGCGAACGTTCCGGAAGACCTGCACTACAGTAAAGATCATGAATGGGTGAGAGTGGACGGTGATCAGGCCATCATCGGCATCACTGACTATGCGCAGAACTCACTGGGTGACGTAGTGTACGTCGAGTTGCCGAAGGCCGGCGACGAATTTGCAGCGAATGAATCGTTTGGCTCCGTTGAGTCAGTGAAGGCAGTGTCTGAAGTCTTCACGCCGGTGGCCGGCGTCGTAGCTAGTATCAATGAGTCGCTCGCCGACGAGCCCGAAACCGTGAACACCGACCCGTACGGCCAGGGATGGATGATCCGCATCAAGATGTCGAACCCCGGCGAAGTCGATAGTTTGTTAACAGCTGCGGAGTACGAAGACTTTACGAAAGCTGAGAGCGAATAAACTTGCGCTACATTCCTAACTCGCCGGAAGAGCGCGTCGAGATGCTCGAGGCAATGGGGCTCGGATCGGCTGAAGAACTGTTCGATTCAATTCCTCCGGATCTGCGTATAAAGCAGCCGCTCAACACGCCCGCGGCGCTTTCTGAAATAGAACTTCTTGCGCAGTTTGAACGAATGGGCGAACGCAACGCCGGAGCCCGGCGTGCGAGTTTTCTCGGAGCCGGCGCCTACTCACACTACATTCCCACCATCGTCGATCACATTCTTTCGCGCTCGGAGTTTTTCACTGCCTACACTCCGTATCAACCCGAGATCTCACAGGGCACACTGCAAACTATCTTTGAATTTCAGACTCTCGTTTGTCAGTTGACCGGGATGGAAGTGGCGAACGCGTCGATGTACGACGGTTCGACAGCACTCGCAGAAGCAGTGTTGATGGCTGAGCGCGTGACGAAGCGCTCGAAAGTGATCGCCTCGAGTGCTGCGCACCCGCAGTATCTCGAAGTTGTTAGGACTTACGTCCAGCACGCCGGCATTCATCTCGAACTGGCGCCATTTGATGAACAAACCGGACAATCGTGGCAGGCATTAGCCGGCGCGATCGACGACAGCACGGCGGCGCTCGTCGTTCAATCTCCAAACTTCTTCGGCTGCATTGAGAACCTGACGGCACTTGCAGACGCGGCTCACGCAAAGGGCGCGTTACTAGTGGTTGCGATCACTGAGGCAATGTCGCTGGGACTGTTGAAATCGCCAGGTGCGTGCGGCGCCGATATCGTAGTCGCTGAGGGACAGTCGTTCGGCGTGCCGCTTTCTTTTGGTGGTCCATACGTCGGACTCTTTGCCACACGCGAGAAGTATGCGCGGCAGATTCCGGGCAGGCTCGTAGGTGAAGCTTACGATAAGAGAGGTCGCCGCGGTTTCGTGCTGACGCTCGCTACACGCGAACAGCACATTCGTCGCGAGAAAGCCACTTCAAACATCTGCACAAACGAAGGACTCATTGCGCTCGCCGCCACTGTCTATCTGGAGACGATGGGACGTCGAGGCGTGCAGGAGGTCGCGCACCAGTGCGCGCAGAAGGCGGCGTACGCAGCGCGTGCGATTTCGAAGTTGAAAGGCTATTCACTTCCCTTCTCCGCGGCGTGTTTCAACGAGTTCGTCGTCCGTGGTCCGATCAAGGCGGTCGAGCTGCTGGCGCGTTTAGCAAGAGAGAAGGAGATTGAAGGCGGCATCGCGCTTTCGCGCTTCATGTCCGACCGGCCGAATGAGTTTCTTGTTTGCGTCACTGAGACCAACAGCCGTGCCCAAATCGACGCACTGATCGAAGGGCTTAAGAGTTTTTCTAACCACGAAGACACAAAGGCACAAAGGTGATTTTTCAATTAGTGTCTTTGTGGTTAATCTCTGTCGGACATCTATGACCACTGCTATTACCAAGGTTACCAGCCACATCAGCCCGAACGAACAGCTCATCTTCGAGCGGTCGCAAACCGGGCGCATCGGCTATCGCTTGCCTGCGCTTGATGTCGACGAGGTCGCGCTCGACATCCCGGCCGAGTTTCGTCGCGACGACGATCTCGAAGGCATGCCCGAAGTCAGCGAAGTGGACGTCATCCGCCACTTCGTTCGCATGTCCACCTGGAACTACTCGATCGACATCGGCATGTACCCACTCGGATCATGCACGATGAAGTACAACTCGCGACTCAACGAACGCGTGGCCCGCATCGCCGGATTCGCAAACCTTCATCCGTTAACTGACGAAGAAGACGCACAGGGCGCGTTGCAGGTCATTTACGAACTGCAACAGCATCTCGCAGAGATCACAGGCCTGCCGGGAATCTCTTTGCAACCTGCCGCGGGCGCGCATGGCGAGATGACCGGCATCATGATCATTCGTGCGTTTCTCGACGCGCGCGACGGCGCCGCAGCGTCAAATAGGCGCACGATGCTGATCCCGGACTCCGCTCACGGCACTAACCCGGCCTCAGCGCATCTCTCCGGCTTCTCAGTCAAGACGATCAAATCAACTGCGGAAGGTCTCACAGATCTCGATCACCTGCGCGAACTCTGTGCCCACGGCGACGTCGCCGGTTTGATGTTGACCAACCCAAACACGCTCGGACTCTTCGAGCGCAATATCAAACAGATCTGCGATATCGTTCACGAAGCCGGCGGCCTCGTTTACATGGACGGCGCCAACATGAACGCACTCGTCGGCGTCGCGCGTCCCGGCGACATGGGCGTGGATGTTATCCACCTCAACCTGCACAAGACTTTCTCTACGCCACACGGCGGCGGTGGTCCCGGTTGTGGGCCATGCTGCTGCACAAAGGAACTCGAACCGTTCCTGCCAGTGCCGCGCATTGTTAAGTCAGGCGAGTCAAACTTTCGTCTCGACTTTGATCAGCCACGTTCGATTGGTCGTGTGAAAGCGTTCTTCGGAAACTACGGCATGATGTTGCGCGCACTCTCGTACACGTTGACGCACGGCAACGACGGTCTGCGTGAAGCGACAGAGGCGGCAGTGCTGAATGCTCGTTACATTGCGGCGGGTCTGGCTGATGACTACGACAAACCTTTCAGCGGATCACCAATGCACGAAGTGGTTTTCACGGACAAGCGGCAAACTCGCAAGGGCGTGCACACGCTCGATATCGCCAAGCGCCTGATCGATTATGGCTTCCATCCGATGACGATCTATTTTCCGCTGATTGTGCAGGGCGCGATGCTGATCGAACCGACGGAATCAGTTGGCCGGCAGGAACTGGACCAATTTATCGCGGCGATGAAATCGATTGCGAGTGAGGCGGTGGAGAATCCGGAGTTGGTTTTGAACGCGCCGCACAACACGCGTATCGGGCGTTTGGACGAAGCAGCGGCTGCGCGTAAGCCTGTCCTTCGTTGGAAACCATCCACAGATTAAATAGATTAAAACCCGGATAAAGAATAAGAACTAATCTGTGTAATCTGTGGATGGTTTTTGAGGGACTCGCATCAGAGCGAGGCGCTCCACGACGCGACCGTTCACAATATGCTCTTCGACGATCTCCGGCACGTCTGTCGCCCGGACCTGGGCGTACCAAACACCGTCCGGATAGACCATCACTGCCGCTCCGATCGCACAAAACCCAACTGAGCCACATTCAGTCAACACCACTGAACCGTTTGGATTGCGACCCTTCTTCTCTTTGCCAAACTGCAACCCGCGCGCTTTCAGTTCCCGTTCAAATGCTTCTTTGACTTCCGCGCTGCCAACCGCCGAGCACGACTTCCCCGTGCAAACAAAAACGTGATACTGAATCGGCGCCGCGGCGACAGGCGCCAACTGAACCAGACGATCGTTGTCGTCAATGAAACCGACTTCCGACAAACCTCAAACTCCTCACTTGCGTTCATGCTAACACTACGCTCGCTATTAACGTTAACTCTTTCGCACTACTTCATGTAGAATGTCTCCACGTGGGCGGCCGAAGACAACCGCAGTAGCTGTTCAGGCGGTCTGATTCGGGCGCTCGTTTTGCGATTGAGGTGCGCTCTATAGATTTTTATGGCTACCGGCCTGGTTATCCACATCTCCTCGGGCGAAGACCGGCATACCGAAATCCTCACCGACGATATCGTTCGCATTGGTGCTTCCGACAGTTGTGACCTGCGACTCCGTTCGTCAGCTCTACCGAAAAACGCCGCGAATTCCGTTTTACTCGAATTAACCCGGGCAAACGTGGCCTATCGTGTCGGCAATTTCGATGCGGAGGTTCCGCTCACCATAAACGGAGGGCCGCTGACAACGGGCCAGGAGATTCGCGATGGTGACGAGTTTCTCATCGGCGGCTCGGAACTCGTGCTCCACTTCTATCCGGTTCGCGCGCTTCCGGCTGTGGTTCCGTCTGCGAGTCGCGAAACGCACGTGGCGCCGTTTATCGAAGCTGCCGCGATCGAATCCGCAGCTACCGCCAGACGAGATGATGCCAAGGTTTTCTTGCGCGAGTTCACGCGTGAGCTGGTGCGCGAGATCAAACCGAGCACGAAACTGATCACGCTCGCCATCGCCGTCGCCCTCGTCGGCGGCATGCTCTATCTCGGCTTCGCAATGTACAAAGAGCTACAGCGTAGCCGGCGTTTGATCGATGAGCAGCGCGTGCAGCTCGGTCAGATGAGAGACCAGGTTTCGAAAACTAACGACCAGCTCACGAACATCGACGAGTCGACCAAACAACTGCAAGCCAGCCTTTCCCTCGCCGTAAAATTACGGAGCGAGTATGGCAGTGGAGTTTGTTTGATCGCCGGATCGTTTTACTTTGTCGAGGCAGGAACCGGCCGGCCGCTTCGTTATGCCGAAGCGCAAATGAACGAAGGTGGTGGAGCGATCCAAAGCGGCGCGCCGGAAGCATTGACGCCCGAAGGCAACGCGGCGATTGCGGAGTATGAGTTTGTCGGTACCGGTTTCCACGTAGGCCAGGGATTCGTGGTTACTAATCGACACATCGCACAACCATGGATTGCAGACGATCGCGCGCAAAGCATCACCGGCAGTTTGAACGCGCAGCCCCGTCTCAAAAAACTGATCGCCTACTTCCCAAACATCGCCGAGGCGATTCCACTTAAGTTTAAGGGTGCGGCGCAGCGAGACGATCTCGCCGTTTGCAGTCTGGACGTGCCGGAGGTTCCGGAAACAATTCCGATTCTTCCGCTCGAGACAGATCCGGACGCTGTGGCTGTGGGTAAGTCTGTCGTGATGATGGGTTATCCGTCAGGTCCCGATCGATTACTCGCACTACTTGACGATGCCGAGTCGAGAGGAATTCAGCAGCGTTACGGTACACCGATGGCCCAGTTGGCGTACCTGGCTGAGACGAAACGGATTCAACCGTTAACAACTCAGGGCAACATCACGGACCTTGACGTACGACGTATCGTTTACGATGCGCGAACGGCTGAAGGTGGATCAGGTGCGCCGCTGTTTGGTCCTTCGGGTCGCGTTATTGGAGTTAACTTCGCAGTGTTCACTGAAAATCAAGCGTCAAATTTTGCGGTTCCGATCCGGTTCGGTTTGAGTTTGCTCCAACGCACCGGATGGGAGGCGCCGGCTAAGGAAACAAAAGAACCAGATGCTGCGGCCCAGTCCTCAGGCCACGCAGGTCAATCCGCATCGAGGTGATCTCACGACCTGTAATAAATGACAGTTTAACGTTAACGATACTTCAGGCAACATCGTCCTTAACTCTGAGTGGCTGGGCCGTAAGTGCTCCGGAAGGAGCACAATGTTTATAGCGGCCCAAACATTAATGAATATGCGCTCCAACGGCGCGCCATGTTCTTTGGCTGGTTCGATACATGCCGCTCCTACCGGAGCGGTCGAGTCCGAAGAGATGGGAGGCTATAAACATTTCGCTCCTGTCGGAGCAAAAATCCAGGCCACCCGAGACTTTAAGCTCTGACCCGCTTCGCAGGGCGCGGCAACGAGGGGTTTGTAATTCGGCATCTGATGCGGGTTGTTGCAATAAAGGACGTGTCACAAGTTCGGCACAAAGTTGGTCCATGCGAGCCTAGAGTAATGTATATTTGGTTTACGCCCGCTGAGGGCACAGGTTTTGCCATTGAAAAA
>JBIOVO010000304.1:0-3909 GCA_044867735.1 Pyrinomonadaceae bacterium
GAACTTTGCGTCTTTGCGCCTTTGCGCGAGAAAATCTTAAAAATCTTTACGGTGCTGCGCCACTGGACGCGTTCGCACGGTGACTGCGCGGGTTTCGTACGTCGATATGATGACGCTTGATCATTCGATCGAGAGTCTTACGATCGACTTCGAGCACACGCGCCGCTGCTTGTTTGTTTCCACGCGTATGTTCGAGCACCCGGGCGACGTATCGTCCTTCAATTTCCGATAACGGAACCCAATCGTCGCTGGCGTGAGAAATCTCAGACCTCGTACCGTCACTCGATCTCATCATGTAATTGCGCACACGCAGAGGCAAGTCGTTAGCGCGAATCGTTCCATCGCACATCGCGACCGCGCGCACCACAACGTTCTCGAGTTCCCGAATATTCCCGGGCCAGTTGTATTTCTCGAGCAGAGCGAGCGCTTCTGTCGAGAACTTTACTGCCGGACTCAGCGAATAAACGCGATCGGCAAAACTCTGAGCGAGCGGTTGAATGTCTTCCGGACGATCGCGCAGCGCCGGCAACAAGATCGAGACGGCGTTGAGTCGCGCGAAGAGATCATTCCGAAATCTTCCGGCTGCAACCTCGTGCTCGACGTGCCGGTTACTTGCCGCGATCACACGGACATTGACCTTTTGCGATTGGTTCGAACCGACTTTCCGGATCTCACCTACCTGCAACACGCGGAGCAGCTTCACTTGAACCGAAGGACTCGTTTCCGTGATCTCATCGAGGAAGATAGTGCCGCCCTCGGCTTCTTCCCAGAGCCCACGTCGATCTCGATCGGCCCCGCCAAATGATCCCCTTACTTGTCCAAACAGCTCCGCTTCGATCAACTCCGCCCCGATCGCACCACAGCTAACCGTCACGAATGGCTGAGTGCTGCGACCGCTGCGATGATGAATCGCCGAAGCCACAAGCTTCTTACCTGTGCCTGACTCGCCCGTAAGCAACACGGCCAGGCTGGTATTCGATATGCGTCCAACCTGCTTCATCACGTCGATGAACGCCTGGCTGCGTCCCACTAATTCGATGTCTGAGTGGTACGCAGCCATGCGTAGCGTGGGTGAGGAGCGTTGAGGTCGGTCCGTTAACTCCTCGCGCAAGGCGCGGGAGAGTGATTGCGACTCCTCTGGTCCAGATGATTTCAGACGGTAGTCGCAGGCAAACTCGCGCGCCTGCATCTGATCGCCGATGCCAGGCGCGTGAAAGTCGCCGTTGTTTTTGTCATCACTCATGCTTCCGGCCTCCCCTCATCTCGTTGCCTGCTTGACGGTGAAGATCAACAAAAGGCTAGGAGGGGGACGACGACTTCGCCCTGGTCGCCGCCCCCCTTCAACGCGCGTAGACTCAACTTAGTTTGTAGAACGCGCGCTTCCTTAAGATTCAATGCTTTTAGTTGTTTCGCGTATTGACAGGAAAGATCTGTCTGTCGGCCAGTGCCTTCAAACTCACACGTCAATACTGCAAGTTAGGCTAAGCGCGTTCTGGAAAGTGTGCAATTAGGGAGATTCCTGACGGGAACTCAGTAAATTCCTGAGTATCGCAGGGAAGCTTTGAAGGAGACACGACTATTCCACGTCTATTACACCGACGATAATCGCGTAACGCACGAGCCCGGCAACATCGTAGATACCGAGACGTTCCATCAACTGAGCGCGATGAGTCTCAACCGTTTTAACACTGATATCGAGCACCTGTGCGATCTGTTTGGTGGTGCGGCCTTCCGCGATCAAGCGGAGCACCTCACGCTGGCGTGGACTGAGCGAGGCGAGCAGATCTTTTTTGGTTCCCTTGCCAAATTCGAGCAGAGTCTTACGTGAAGTCTCCGGCGAAATATAGACCTCACCCTTCATGACGGTCTGAATTGCCTGCTCCAGTTCAGTGCTTGCAGCACTCTTCGGCAAGAAACCCGCTGCGCCTTCGCGCAAGGCACGAATCGCATATTCGCCGGCCTCATGGACCGTCAAAACAATGACCTTGATGTCCGGAAACCTTTTAGTTATGTAATCTAAAACATCAAACCCACTGCCGTCGGGCATCGTGATATCGAGCAGCATCAATCCGGGCTTGAGTTCGCGAATCATTTTCATCGCTTCGCTGCCCTTGCCGGCTTCGCCGACGACAACGATGCCCTCGATCTTCTCGACGAGCGCACGAATTCCCGCACGCACAAGCGCGTGGTCGTCAGCGATGAGGACGCGAATCGGTTTCATTTGACCAGATCTGGTGCTGATTAAGGGAGTCGAGAATTAAAACAAAACCAAGACGGGCAGTCGAGCGGTACTACCCAGATTCGTACGAGGCCCATCATTGCAGGAAGTTGCTGCTGCAACAATAGGGAATAACCTGAGGGCAAATCCTGGGATCTATTTACGCCGTCGCGCCATCACGCCAGTATCGACGGTCTCGCCAGTTCGCGTGATTGCCTGAAAATACATCTGATCGCCGGCCACTTCAAACAGCATGAAGTGCAAATCGCGATCGTAAGCTTTGTCGATTAACGGAGAGGCGCGGTTGATGTCGCCCGGGCGCAGCTTACCGCCGGCGCCGGTAACGAAGTAGTAAATTCCCTTCTGCGGTTTGATTCTTTCGTAAACGTGATCGTGTCCGGTCAGGACCACGTCAACTCCGTACTTCACAAAGATCGGTTCGACCACTTCTCTCAACTGCTTGTTGGAACCATGCTTCTTCGCCGACGAGTAAGGCGCATGATGGAAGAAGCACACTTTCCATTCTGAAGTGTCTTTGGCCAACTCGCTTTCCAACCACGCCACTTGTTTCTGGTCCATGTAATTGCTGTTGAGCGCGTAGAAGGCGACGTTGCCTTTTTTGAAACGGTAGTACTCCTTCCCGTCCATGTTGAAGTGTTCATAGTTGACTTGAAGCGCGAGATCATGATTGCCAAGCGACGCATAGAACTTCACTTTGTCGTCGAGCAGTTTCTTGTACGGAAGTTCAAACTTCTTTTGAAAGTCACGCGCGGTTTCGCTGCCGTAAAGGTTGTCGCCCATCATCAAGACAAACTCGAACGGAAAGGCGGTGCGGTATTGCGCCATCACCTCTCCGACCTCGTGTTGTTTTGAAGAACCCGTACCGGTGTCGCCTATCGCCGCGAAACGCACCGACCCGTCTTTCAACGGCAGCGCCACTTTTAATGGCCGTGTCGGAGCGTGTCCGTTAACCTTTTGCGCTGGGGCGGGATTGAAGGAAAGCGACAGTAGTAACGTGGCTGCCAGAATCTTCGCAGTCAGAAACTTTCGCATCGGGCTTCTCCTTTTCACTTACGGGTTACGGCAGCGCGTTTGTCATGAAATCGATGATGACGTTACTTTCGCGATCGACGAGGAGCAGGTTCGTGCCGACAAAACGGTATCTTACCTCAGCAGGTAACTGCGGCAACTTTAATAACAACGTCGGCGGCATCTCGGAAAGCTCGGCAGTCTGTGCATACGGATAGTTAACTCGCAGCACTACGCCTTGCAGTTCGGTTTCGAACGCGATGTCGCGAATCTCTTTGCGGTCGCGTCCCTGGAATTCTGTTTTCAGCGTGCGCCGGATGTAGTCAGCGACGTCCGGCGTGAAGAGATCGCCACGCTTCGCACCACTGCGTGCGGCGCGCAACGATTCTTCGAGTGCTTTGCGATAGGCGTCGATCTGTTGTGGGGTGCTGTCTTTCGAGAGCTTCGGCGCGTTTTCTCTCAGTTTGTTACGGACCTTGACGTAGTCTTTTACTCTGGTTTCGAAGGTCTTGACGGCGGGTGACTGCTGCGCAAACACCAGCGTGGCCGACAACAGAACAACAGCTGCGATTCTCATGTCGTTCAAGAACAGCAAGGGCGGTGCCAAGTAGAAGAAGTTTTCTCGCGGAAAGGCGCAAAGACGCAAAGTTCAGACCTGCGGG
>JBIOVO010000305.1:0-15653 GCA_044867735.1 Pyrinomonadaceae bacterium
GCGTGGACAGGCCGCGAAGCACACGATGAGGCGCCATTGAATCCACGTGACACGCCATATCGCCAGAGTTTTCAGTACGACGCGTTCGGCCATATAACTCAACGTAGCGGTTTCCTTTGGCGGCAGACAATTCCCACCGATACCGCCTCCTACACCAACAATCAGCGGAGTGATTGGGGTTACGACGCGGCTGGGAATGTTACGAACACGGACGCCGGCGTTACCTTGCGTGATTCTGCCGGCACCACTACCTACGCGACTAGGGGGCAAACCGACGACTTGGGTAGCGGTAACTTTCGTCTGTTCGATTCGACTATTTCACACAGTTTGGACGGTGATGGTTTCGTAAGAAGTCGGGAAGAGTATAGATATGTAGAACAATGGATTAATGAGGAAGGCGAGTTCGACGAAGACACCACGACGACCTCTAATCTCTGGTCCACTGTGCTTGGAGCGATGGTAGCCGAGTTGGATGAAGAAGGAGATCCGAAGACTTGCTTCGTCTACGCTGGGGCTCGCATTGCGAAGCTCGAAATCACCCCTTCAAGTAGCACAGTCAAGTTTGAGTTCACCAATCCCCAAACCCAGACCTCCTATATCGCTGACCATACCGGAAAGGGCGGCAGAGATGACGAATTCGATCCGCTTGGCGCTGAATTGCCAAAGTTCGATCCATTCTTAAACAACCAGCGACTCTATAGCGATCTGAAAACCCCTGGCAAGTTGTTTACGGCCGGATCGGATCCGTTTCGCTACGACAGCAACTGCGAGTTGGACGGCATGCCGATCTCGTGCAGCTTGCGCCAGCAGTTGATCAACAACGGGGCCCTGAAGTTGCAGATTACTGATGGAACAACGATAGATCAAATTCCTATTGACAGCTACGGGTTGGGGATTTATCGAATTTCTTATCGGCAATTGGTTATGGACGAGAGTACTCGTCCTAAACGAGTACCGAGGCTAGGTAACATCAAAGACCGACAAACACGTGACCCACTCTTTGATGGGCCGGATAGCGAGGCTCCTAGTTATTGGAAGACCGTCTCGATGTTCCTGAGCCTCTCCGCTACGCAAGAACCGGAAGGTCAACGCCTTACGCCAGAGCAGCACAAAGTCCTTCGACAAGACTTTGAAAATCTGCTTCGCAGTAGGGAAGATTGCCTGGAGTTTGCTAAGAGACTACTACTTACTGTAGCAATAAATACTGGGCGACCCTTGTACAACAATAGCTTTCTCGACGACCCGTTAAAGATTTTCGACGAAGTCGAAAAACAGGGTGGAGTTGTTCTGGTTCCCACCATGCAATTTGGCGGTACAGCATCAGGTTCGCTTGGCAAGGATGACAGATCGGAAGCCACAATGGAGCTTAAGCAGGTGCTCTGGGGAGGCTTTAGCTTTGTGCGGGGAGAAGCGGTTTTTGGTGAATCTGCTCATTTTGCCGCCGCGTTCATGAAATTTACTGACCATGAGTTGGCTTGGGCCGGATACGAAGTTTTATATAGTATGGGCTATACTTTGCGCGCTCCCCCTTCCACTGATGCGATCATTCCCAACAGTGAATACTTTCACAACGAATTGATTTTCCGAGCATGTAACCCATTTCAACAGAGGCGGTAACTTATTATGAAGTGGATTCTGAGTTGTCTGATCGTAGTCGCCGGCGCTACCCATCTGCAGGCGCAGGGATGGCGAGGAGTAGTGCCGCTACGTTCCACCTGCGAGGAAGTGAAGCAAAAACTAGGAATCGCTGAATGCAAAAACCGCACCTATGATCTCCTTGATGCTAAAGTTTCGATTGTATTTTCCGATGGATTGTGTTCTTCGGGATGGGACGTGCCGGAAGGGACCGTCACAACCCTGGATGTTCATTCCAAAGCACCAAAACGTTTTTCCGATTTAGGTCTTGACTTGAGCACGTATCGAAGAGTAACAAATGGCCCTCTGCCTGGAGTTACTCGCTATGAGAATCTCGACCGAAGTGTAAGCATTACCGTATCCCCGGAGGGTATAGTCCGCGGTTATTTTTATGGACCTTCAACAAAGGATGAGTCCTTAAGATGTCGACCCCAAGCGGTTCCAACTTGGACTGGCTCAATCAAGTTTGACGAATACGGAGTCCTATCCCAAGCGGAGGAAGAAACTCGACTCAATAGATTTGCATTTCAACTAAAATCAACTGAGAAATCGTTCTTGGGTTATATTCTTGTGTACGGTGGACGTTCGTCATCGCCTAGAGAAGCACATGAATACGGTGTAAGAGCGAAGGCGTACCTTGTAAAACAAGGCGTTGAAGCGACGCAACTCTTCGTAGTTGAGGGTGGGCGTCGAGAAGAATTGATGGTAGAACTATTTGTAACCCTAAAGGATACAATTCCTCCAACACCCAAGCCAACTATTCCTTGAGATCAACTCAAGCGATAAGATGCGACGACGACAAAATGCGGACGGCTGAGATCCTGCAACCAAGGCTCGGAAAGTCCTTATATTATCTGCCGATCAGCTTTCCGGTTTTGCGTTCGAGCAGGATCATCGCGGTGCGTTGGGCGGGCACCGAAACGCTGAATCGTGTGCGTGATTCCAAATGCGTGACCAGCAGGCGCGTGTCGCGATCGGTCTCTGACACGAACGTGTAGAGCACAACGTCACGGAAGACGGATGGCAAGACTAAGACGGCCGGGGTTTGAGGCAGCGCGGTGAAGATGGGCCGGATCCGAGCTTGCGCCAGCGCATGTTTGTAAAACGCGACGATGGCGCTCATCGAGTCACCCAGCTCCAGCGGCAACGTGCTCCACCTGATTTGTCCTGCGCCCTGAATCTTGCTAATCACACCGACCGGCCCGGGCTGTTGAATCACCTGCTTCTCGAGGCGCTGCATCTTGTCGCCCTCAAACCGGATCACGTATTCGCGCCCGCCGATGTTGATAGACTCGGATTCCGCAACCGGCACAAAGCGCGTGGACATCAGGCTCAATGGCATTCTCGATGCAGGACGCCAGTGCTCGTCCAGATGAACTGGACCAGAAATCGCCACCGTAGCTCCTCGCTTCGCCTCTTCTACGAGCGCTTCCCAACACTTGTCCGTCAAAACCCGCGGCGAAGGAACGATGATCAACTTCGCCTGCCCGGCGTATTCGCCCAATGTGTACTCACTGACAGCCTGCATCGGCACGCCGCAGTGGTAATACATCGCACGCACACACCGGCGCGTTGCTTCATGCGCAAAGCTGCGCGGCGAAAACATTTGCGAATGTGGAATAACCATGAGCACCGGCTCTGACACACGCTCTTGCAGCCGCTGCCCGTGCTCACTCATGAACTTCGCGATCCGCAGAAACGGTTCCAGCTCAGGCTTCGCTGTGCTATCGACGCGATGAAAGCCGATGCCGACCTCGTTCGTCGAGTACATATACGGATTTGTATTCCAAACCCATTCGATAAAGCCCGCGCCGTCGGCCGCAAACGATAGCGCCAACTTCCGTTCGAGCAGGCGGCTCGCGTTTTCTTCACTGCGCCACGGCGCGCCACCGTCTGACTTCTCGTAAAACATGACGCCCGTCTCTTGCATCAGGCTCAGCTTCGACGGCGCTTTCCCCAGCACGCTGTCCCAGACGAGATCGTCGTTGTTCCACCAGTTATGCAGCGAACCGAAATCAATTTCACGCGCGAAGAATTGCGGGTTCGGACTGTCGCCCAATCCGTTTTCGTCCTGGCCCACCGTGATCAACTGTTTCGTGTTGCCGTTACTCTTTATCGCAGTAGTCATCTGTCGCACCCAGCGAATAAACATGTCCTGCGCGAAGAGTCGAAAGTCGAGCGTCTTAAGCGGAAATCGATCGTCGATGAGATTGACGCTTTCGAAATCCTGAGGCCTCGGAAGATCCAGCACGTCGTCAGTAGTAACACGCCATAGTTCGCGCAGTTTGCTCACATGTTCTTCATCGGTCGCAGCCGGATATCGCTCCCGCAGCCATTGTTTCCACGCAGCTCTTTCGTGTTCGTCGTAGTTGGGCCGGCAACTCCAGATGTACTTGTACGAACCGAAGGACGGCTCGTTGATGAAGTCCCACATGACGTCGTCGATATGACGGCAACGCTCCGTGAACGAAGAGATAAACTGCTGCTGCGCTTTGATCGCGCGCGGATCGAGATAGGCGTTTTCGCCGCCCCACATCTCGGGCAGAAATGCGAAGAAAGTGAAGATCACCGGGATATCGTATTTGTGTGCGGTGAGAAGAAAGGCGTCGAACGCTCGCAGTGTTGCTTCGTCCACTTTGCCTGGTTCAGGCATGTACTTCTTCCAACCGGTCCAGATTCCGGTGCGGATCATGTTGACGCCGGCTTCCTTCATCTGGCGGAAGTCGTCGTCCCAGACGGCGCAATTCGGTTCAAACAGGAAACGCCGGTGCTTCTCAGAAGACATGTACGTCGCGCCTGTGACCGGAAACACCTGACCGTCGCGGTAGAAGAAATGCTTGTCGACCGTGAGCGGCTTGCCGCGGGATATGACGGTTGGATCGTAGATCCAGAAACCGCTCGTGTGAGTTAACGAGTAGGGTCTGTTTGAATTTGTGGTTGAGTCGAGCAAGGCTTGCGCCTTAACCGTATAAAAACCGGGACGAAGTTTTAGCTGATCGAGCTTGAAGGAAGCCGTAACGACGTTGTCTCTACGTTCGAGTCGCAGGTTTAGAGTTGAGAGCACTCGACTGCTTTGATCTCTCAGCTCAACTCGACAATTCCCATCGGTGCGTCTTTCGCCCCTGGGATGAGTGAATCGAACCGTAAACGACGGTGTTTCCTCTTCGCGATAACACGCAAACTCGCTCTTGATCTCGAAGCTCCCGCCGCCCAAAGCCGCAAGCTGCGCGAGATGCCGGACGCCTTTCGCATCGAGACTGCCGCTGAAGTTCGCCAGGATCCATCGCCCGCCGGCAAAGTCCGCGAGTAAGCGATCGACTTGTATTACCGGCGCCGCGATTGCTCGACCGTCACCATTCAATCCCAGCGCCAAAGGTGTAACGAGCCCTTCGTGTGGCCCATCGCTGCCATCTTCGGCGGGCTCGTTTTTCGAGGAACTCAAACGCAGGTACAACTCATAGATCTCTTCAGCCTTGAGTGACGCGAGATCCTGATCGGTGTCGTATCTCGAGATTGACGAGCCGTTGACCGGAAACGAGTGCGTGATGGCGAGTTGTTTGTGATAAGCCGCTTGAGGCGCCTCATTTCTCCACTGCGAACCGCTACGAACTACCGGACGCGAGAGCGGTACGCCACCGATGTTCAGCCAGTTACCGCCGCCACGGAGGTATTTCAGAAGAACACTCCAGGCGCGTTTCGGAAACGCAGAGCCGTACGGGGTGATTAGAAGGTCAAAGCGCTCGACCTTAAGCTGCGCGATCAACTCCTGCTCATTCAGGAAACTTACCGCGAAACCGCCCAGCGCTTGTTGCAGTATTTCCTGTGTGACTTCGCAACCCTGCACGGCACGAAATCCCGTTTCCCAGAAGACCGCCACCGAAACAGACTGCTGCGCAGCGGCCAGCAGCACGTCAGGAAAAGCGCTCACAACTGCGGCGCTGCCGATTGTCTTCAGAAATTTACGTCTGGGAAGCTCGGCCACGAATTACACGAATAATCCGGGATAGAAGAACCAGGGCGAGTTAGCTTATGAACCAGCGGCCTTAGTGTCAACGGTTAAATCTCTTGACGGGATGGCCGTGATCTCGGTACTAAGAGACGTAATGGAAGCCTCAACGCCCGCAAAAAGGCACTTCTTCGAGTATCTCAGCCTCTCGCTTCTCATCGGTTTGATTGCAGCCGTCGCCACGCTGATCTTTTTGGGTTGGCTTATCGATCAGGTCTTTGAGGGCGACTTGCAAAATTTTGACGAAGCCACGAGAGCAGCGGTTCACCAATTTGCCTCGCCGGCAATGACCGCATTAATGCGCGGTCTTTCGTTCGCCGGATCGACGATCTCGTTGACTATCGGAACAATCATCGTCGTGATTGTTTTTGCCAAACGCAAGTGGGGACATGAGGCAAAACTCTTCGCGCTCACGATGATCGGCGCCGCGTTGTTGAATATCACGCTAAAGCTGACATTCAAACGGGCGCGTCCGACTCCGTTCTTCGATCTGCTGCCTCCGGAAACTTACAGCTTTCCCAGTGGACACTCACTCGCCAGTTGCTGTTTCTTCGGCGCGTTAGCGGCAATCGTCACAGCGCGGATCAAGAGCCGACGTCTGCGAGTGCTCGTTTGGATCTTCGCCAGCTTGATGTTTCTGTCGATCGGATTGTCGAGGATCTACCTCGGCGTGCACCACACGACGGACGTGATTGCGGGATTCTCTGCGGCGTTCGTTTGGATCATGGTGGTGAGGTTCGTGGAAATTCAGTTAGCGAGACGAAAGCGGCGCCGACTAGCGTTACAGGATCAACCATAAAGACACGAAGCTGATCAAGTAAAAACTTTGTGTCTTAGTGTCTTTGTGGTTCAAACTCATTCGCCAGAAGTAGGCGCATCTCGACCGATAGCCCACCGCCCGAAGCATTCGCGGCCTGAACTGAGCCGCCGTGCAATCGCACCGCACGTTCCGTGATCGCGAGGCCGAGACCCGTGCCGCCACCGCTCTGTCGATCGCGCGCATCCTCGGTGCGATAGAAAGGTCGAAAGATCTTATCAAGTGAATCCTCGGGAACGCCGTGGCCGCGATCGCGAACGCTGATCACCGCGAAGTTGTTACTGCCACCATTCTGTTTGCGAAGCGCCACTTCCACTGCCGTTCCCTCAGGCGTGTAACGCACCGCATTGCGTACCACATTCTCAACTGCGCTGCGCAACAGTTCCTCGACTCCCTTTATCGAGCAATCGTCACTCGAAACCACTTGCACCGCCCGATTCTGACTCCGCGCTTCGTAGTCAGCATCTTCGGCCACGTCACGCACGAGCGCCGCCAGATCAACGTCGGTTCGCTTGCGTCCATCCGTGTTGCTCTCCAAACGCGTCAGAGTCAGCAACTGGCTGATCATCTCGTTCAGATTGTCTGACTCACGTTCGATACGATCGAGCGCGCCCGTTGCTTCCGGACCCGAACGTTGGCGCGCCAAACCGAGTGCGACTCCGAGCCGCGCGAGTGGCGATCGCAATTCATGCGAGATATCGCCGAGCAGACGTTGCTGGGCTTTAACCATCGACTCCAAACGTTCGGCCATCACGTTAAAGTCACGTCCGAGCTGTCCCACTTCATCGCGCCGCTTCGAGAGCTTTGTCCCAATGCGCGCGCCGAGATTTCCTTCCGCGAGCTCGTTTGTCGTAGTGCGAAGTTTTAGCAGTGGAGTGGTGAGATAACGTGCGAGCCAGAAACAAAAGATGCCGCCGATTACAAGCACCACGAGCAGCCGCAGTCCAAGATTTTGCCAGATTGGCTGAAATGGCGGACGCGGGATGTGCGCGACATATGTGTAACGCTGGCCGTTGGCGGTGACGATCGGTCGAGCCACGAGCGTGTCTCGCCCGGCAAAAGTGAATTCCAGCTCGCGACTTTGAGTTGCCCGCTCGAGCAATTCATCAGCTCCGGGCGGCGCCGTGCGTCCTGAAAGTTCGTTGCCGCTCTCGTCGAAGAAAGTCGCACTGACTCCGGTAGATTTTTCTGTTGCCTGAAGTGCTGCCGCTAATCCTGCCGCGCCCGATTGTTCAAACACTTCACCTGCCCTTTGTGCGTTTGGACCAACCTGAGCGAGATCTCGCCACGATCTTCGGGTCGGAGTCGGACGAGTGACCGCAAACGCCGCAAACAGCGCGACGTTAATGATGATCATCGCGATCCAAAACCAGATGAAGATTTTTAGATACAGACTTCGAAACGAGATCTTCATTCGGATTTCTCACTCGTGGCGCCATAGATGTAGCCGACGCCGCGAATCGTCTTGATTCTTTCGAGACCGTTCAGTTGGTGGCCCAACTTCTTGCGCAGGTTACTGACGTGCATGTCGATGCTGCGATCGAAAGGTGACAGCTCGCGTCCTAAAACTTCCTTGACCAGATCTTCTCGTTTTACAATCTGCCCTGCACTGCGCAACAGAATCTCGAGCAGGTCATACTCAACTCCGGTGAGTTCAACTACTTCTCCCGAGCGGCGGACGTTGCGCGTATTGCTATCCATCTCGATGTCACCGACGCGGATGGTTTCGCGCGCAGAAGTAGTTGACTCAACGGGCTGGGCGCGCCGCAAAACGGCACGAATCCGCGCGACCAGCTCGCGCGGATTGAAAGGCTTTGGGAGGTAATCATCTGCGCCAATCTCGAGTCCGACGATGCGGTCCACATCGTCGCCGCGAGCAGTTAGCATAAGTACGGGAATGCGAGAGCGTGCTCTGATGCGCCGCAGCACATCGAAACCGTTGGTGCCTGGCAACATCACATCGAGCACAACGAGATCGTGTTCGTCGGAAAGAGCGCGATCGATGCCGCGTTCGCCGTTGTGAATTGCTTCGACCGTGTACCCTTCGGGCTGAAGATATTCTCCGACCAGCTCGCAAAGGCCGACGTCGTCGTCAATTACCAGAACGCGTTCCATTGGTTGTTGCTCAGCCAGATTGAAAGACATTAGTCATTGGCGATTTTCGATTGCCAATTTAAGGTTACACCCGCTCTGATTACAAATCGACAATCGGCAATCGGAAATCGGAAATCGACAATACATTACCTGAATCGCTGATTTTCGTGCGTAAAGAAGTGTCAATGTTGAACTTTACGGAGCTGACAAAACTTTACATTCTATTGACAGACTCTTTACGCCTGTTTTGGATAGAATTCCGTCCCAAGCTGGGGCGTAACGCACTCTATCCGCGCCGATTTAGCCGAAAAGCCGTTCGAAGGAGCCGTATGAAGAACATTGTGTTGGTGATCGCCCTATGCGCGTGTCTCCCCGGCGTTTTAGCCGCGCAGCAACGCGCGGGATCGTTGCGAGGCCAGGTGCTGGATGAATTGGGCGGCGCGATCGTCGGAGCTAGTGTGACGGCGATCGATGGCAAAGGCGTGGAAAAGTCGGTAGTAACGAACGATGGTGGTGCGTATGCGATCAACGGGCTGGCGCCTGGCAAGTACACAGTGCGCGTAGTCAACGCGGGTTTTGCAATGTCGGAAACTGCGGACGTCGAAGTGGTAGCAGGCAGACCGCAGCAACTGGACGTCACTTTGAAAGTCGCGATTGAAGAGCAGAAGGTAACCATTGCTGCCGACAATCGTGAGCTGAGCACTGAACCTGAAAACAACGCGGGCGCGGTCGTCTTGAAAGGCGACGACATCGACGCGCTGCCCGACGATCCGGACGATCTCGCGGCGGCGCTGCAAGCTTTGGCCGGTCCGTCTGCTGGTCCAAATGGTGGTCAAATTTTTGTGGATGGTTTCACCGGAGGACGCTTACCGCCGCGTGCTTCGATTCGCGAGATTCGCATCAACTCAAATCCTTTTTCCGCCGAGTATGACCGGCTCGGTTTTGGTCGCATCGAGGTTCTTACGCGTCCGGGTACCGACAGGTATCGCGGCCAGGTTTCATTCAACTTCAACGACGACGCACTAAATTCACGCAACGCGTTTGCGGATCACCGCCCGCCGATTCAAACGCGGCAGTACGGCGGAAACTTTGGTGGGCCACTGCTCAAACGTAAAGCGTCGTTCTTCGTTGACTTCGATAAGCGCGACGTCGACGACGAGTCGCTCATCGTCGCTACCATTCTCGACGACAACAACAACATCGTCGGTTTCAGAGAGACGGTTCCGATTCCGAGCCGCCGCACGTCTTTCAGTCCGAGAATCGATTATCAGATCAACGCCAACAACACGTTGGTCGCACGTTACAACTACACGAAGAACACGCGCGTCACCGGCGTCGGTGGATTTTCACTGCCTTCACGCGCGTACGACACGGAGAACACCGACCAGAGTATTCAGTTCACTGAAACGGCCGTCATCAACAAGACGATCGTTAACGAGACTCGCTTTCAGTTTGAACATGCGACCAACGTCCAGACCGCCGACAACTCGATTCCGACGCTCGAAGTGCAGGAAGCATTTACCGGTGGCGGATCGCAGATCGGGCAGTCGCACAACGATGAGAACGAATGGGAGCTCGTCAACAACACTTCGTTTGCGATCGCCAATCATTCTCTAAAGACCGGAATCCGGTGGC
The DNA here is from genome assembly GCA_044867735.1 of Pyrinomonadaceae bacterium. Classification (GTDB taxonomy): domain Bacteria; phylum Acidobacteriota; class Blastocatellia; order Pyrinomonadales; family Pyrinomonadaceae; genus PSRF01. The sequence continues at coordinate 10,188 of JBIOVO010000305.1, forward strand.
GTTCGTTGAGAATCACGCAGTTCTCGCCGCAGAACTTTGGCGGCACCTACACGTTCTTCGGTGGCGATCTGGGAGTTGCGAGTATTGAGAGGTATCGTCGCACACTCGAAGGTATCGAGCAGGGGTTGACGCCCGCTGAGATTCGTTTGCTGGGCGGTGGCGCAAGCCAGTTCCGTTTGTCGTCAGGCAATCCTGAAACAAAAGTCAGCCAGTGGGATTTCGGTGGTTTTGTCCAGGACGATTGGAAAGTACGTCCGAACTTCACGCTGAGTTTGGGTCTGCGTTATGAGAACCAATCGAACATCGACAGCAACTTCAACTTCGCGCCGCGTCTCGGGTTTGCGTGGTCGCCGGGCGGGCAACAATCGAAGACAGTCATTCGCGGCGGTTACGGAGTTTTTTACGAGCGCGTCGGCGAGAACCTGACGTTGCAGGCAAACCGGCTGAACGGAGTAAATCAGCAGCAGTTCACAGTTCAGAATCCCGATTTCTTCCCGTTGATTCCAACGACGGAACAACTGATTGCGTTTGCAGTTCCGGGTTCTTTCTATCAGCTCGCCGATAATTTGCAGGCGCCCTATACGCTGCAATCGGTGTTCAGCGTTGAACGACAACTGCCACGCAATCTCACGCTCGCAGCGAGCTATATCAACATTCGTACGCTCCATGTGTTGCGCACGCGACAGTTGAACGCGCCGCTTCCGGGCACGTTCATTCCGGGCGTTCCCGCGAGCGGAATCAGACCGCTCGATTGCGCCGATTTCATTCCGCCCGAGATCAATCCCTCGACTCGTTGCAACATCTTCGGGTACGAGTCGAGTGGTCGTTACAACCAGAACCAGTTCATTCTCAACTTCAACAGCCGGCTCGGCCGCAACAGTTCGGTGAATGCTTATTACGTTTTGGCAAAAGCCAGCAGCGACACTGACGGCTCGGGAAGTCTTCCCGCCAACCCGTACGATTTGAGCACCGAGTACGGCCGCGCGTCGGGCGACATCAGGCATCGTTTTGTGATGACCGGAAACTTCCGCGCGCCGTGGGGCATCAGTTTGAATCCGTTTGTGATCATCCAGTCGGGACGGCCGTTCAATATCACACTCGGGCGCGACATCAATGGCGACACGCTGAACACCGAGCGACCGGTGTTAGCGCCGGCAGGCGCGAACTGCGCGGATCCGGTTATCCGGTGCACAGCATTTGGTAATTTCAAAACCACGTTTGCGCCGGGCGACGTGATGATCTCGCGCAACTTCGCTGAGGGTCCGGGATCGACGACCGTTAACCTGCGCGTGAGCAAGACGTGGTCGTTTGGTTCCGAAGGCGGCGGTTCGAATGCTAATCAACAGAATCGTCAGGACGGTCAACGCAACGACGGCCAGCGCGCGGTCATGGGCGGCGGCAGGGGCCCGGGCGGTCCGGGTGGTGGTGGCCCAGGCGGCGGTGGTGGTCGTGGCGGTTTCCCAGGCGGTGGTGGCGGAGGAGGTGGGTTTGGTGGCGGCGGCAATTCCGGCCGCTACAACCTGACGTTCTCAGTTAACTTCAACAACATTCTGAACCACACGAACCTGAGTAATCCGGTCGGCAATTTGGGTTCGCTGCTGTTTGGGCAGTCAACTTCGACTACAGGCGGCTTCGGTGGATTTGGTGGCGGCAACGCTGCCTACAACCGCAGGATCGACGCTCAGCTTCGGTTCAGCTTCTAGACCCACTCACCAAGTTAGGTTAAAAATAGGTCCTATAAGTCGTATAGGACCTATTTTTCTTTTTGACCTTATGTTTCTCCAGCGTTGCATCGCGCCTGAATGTCAGGCGGAATTCGCGATCGATGATCGCCTTTACGTGTGTTCAAAGTGCGGAGGATTGCTTGACGTCGAGCGCGTCGAAGAGATTGACGCAACCTCGTTGCGCGAGACGTGGCGCGAAAGGCGTATGTCGGCAGATGCGCGCGATCGGAGCGGCGTTTGGCGGTTTCGCGAGTTCCTGCCGTTTGCTCCTGACGCCGAAATCGTCTCCCTCGGTGAAGGAAACACACCGCTTTACGAAGCGCCACGATCCGCGGACTACTGCCGGCTCTCGCACCTAAAACTAAAACACCAGGGCGCTAATCCGACCGGCTCATTCAAAGACACCGGCATGACCACGGCCGTCACGCAGGCCCGCAAACTCGGCGCGCGTCTCGTCGTTTGTGCTAGCACGGGAAACACAGCGGCGAGTTTGGCTGCTTACGCAGCACGGGCGGAGCTGCTGTGCGCGATCATCGTTCCGGGCGGACAAGTGAGCCATGCAAAATTGGCCCAGGCTTTGGACTACGGCGCGAAGGTTTTGGAAGTTGAAGGTAACTTCGACGCGTGCATGAACGTCATTCGCGAGCTGGCTGAAGACCCATCGGTTTACCTCGTTAATTCGATCAATCCGTTTCGCATTGAGGGACAAAAGACAGTGGCTTTCGAACTCGCCGAGCAGCTTGGATGGCGAGTTCCGGATCATCTGGTTCTGCCGGGTGGAAATCTCGGCAACAGTTCGGCGTTCGGTAAAGGCTTTCGGGAATTGTTACGAAGTGGCTTGATCGATCGACAACCGAAGATCTCGGTTGTGCAAGCCGCAGGCGCGGCGCCATTTGCTGCTTACTACGACGACACTTCGCACGGCTTTGTTAACGAGGCACATCCGAAGACGCTGGCTTCCGCGATCAAGATCGGCGCGCCGGTTTCGTGGCAGAAGGCGTGGCGCGCAGTGCACGAAACGCACGGGAGCGTTATAACAGTAACCGAACAGGAGATTGCTGATGTGAAGGCGGTGATCGGGCGTGATGGTGTCGGTTGCGAGCCCGCGTCAGCGACGACGGTTGCCGGCATTCGCAAGCTTGTGGGGGACGGATTCATCAAGGAAGACGAGGTTGTTGTCGCGGTTTTGACGGGACATGTACTGAAGGACACTGACTACGTGATGCAATATCATAGTCAAACCTTAACCGCCCCCAACAACGAACGAATCGCCAGTAATTTTGCGAACACCCCCATCAAAGTATCAGCATCCCTCGATGCCATAAAGAGTGCGCTGTAAGAAAGTACAAGTCAGGAAGAAGAGTGACTTGTGCTTTTCTTTCTGACTTGTACTTTCATAAACACATGACGGCTGAATCTTTTACAGTTCGGATACCCGCATCAACTTCCAACCTCGGTCCAGGCTTCGACTGTTTCGGCCTCGCGCTGAAGTTGTATCTAACGGTTCAAGCCACTGCTGTCCCTGACGCTCCGCAACCATGCGCCGTAGTCACAACGGGCGCGCCGGAAAACGACGCATTGCCGCGCAACTCTGTGAATCTCATCTATCGCGCGATGTCTTTCGGCGCCCGACGCGAAGAACTTGTATTGCCTCCCGTGCATCTGTCAGTTCACAACGAAATCCCGCTGGCGAGTGGGCTCGGGAGCAGCGCCGCAGCAATCGTCGCCGGAATCAAGTTAGGTGGCTTGATTGCGGGACACGAAATACCTGATCAGACGATTCAAAACTACGCGACCGAATTTGAAGGCCACCCGGATAATGTCGCAGTGGCTTTGCACGGCGGCTTTTCCGCGAGCTGCATCAGCAACGACGGAACAGTGCTTTCAACGAAATTCGTCTGGCCCGCACAGATTCGTGTCGTCGTAGTTTGTCCTCACTCTCAACTGCCCACACACGTGGCGCGCGCAGCACTGGCGCGGATGGTGAGCCGGCAGGATGCAGTGCACAACCTGCAACGAACCGCGCTCTTCACGGCCGCGATTGCTCAACAGCGCTACGAATTGCTTTGGGAGGCGATGCGCGATCGTTTGCACCAACCGCAGCGAGAATCACTGGTGCCGGGATTGAAGGAAGCGTTGGCGCTGCCGCGCATGCCCGGACTGCTAGGCATCGCGCTGAGCGGTGCCGGCCCAAGTATCCTTGCGCTGGTTGACGATAACGACGAAGCGATTGGAAAGACGATTGCGAGCTGTTTCGAGGTGCACCGAATCGAGTCGACTATCAGAACTCTGGAAGTAGACAACGAAGGCTGCCGTGTGATCCCCTCACCGCAGTAATTTCACAATCCGAAAAACCGGGTAACTCACCGCCAGCAACGCGAGGGCGTAAATGCTGTTCTGCGTGTCGCCCCAGATTGCGCCCGCCAGAAACAACACTGAACCGATCAGAGCCAGTGCGGGCGTGACTGGATAACCCCAGGCGCGATATGGCCGCGGCTTGTCCGGTTCGCGCACGCGCAGCACGAAAAGTGAAATGAAAGAGAGTATGTAGTTGGCCACAAAAAAGAACGCGAGTACTGTTATCACTTGATCGAACTTCTGTCCGAACACGATGAACAGCAGTGCGACGAGCGCGCTGAGAAAGAGTGAAACGGTCGGCGTGCCGCCATCGTTGACCGTCGCGGCTCTTCTCGAGAATAGGCCATCGCGACTCATCGCAAAGATGACACGAGTCGCCATCAGGTGGAGTGCGTTGATGCCGCTCAACATCGAGACGATGGTCAAACAACGAAAGATGGTGTCGCCATACACGCCGAAGATCACGTTGGCCGCCTCACCCGCGGCGAACTCTTTACCTGCGATTTGAGACATCGGCAACACGTAAAGCAGGGCCACGTTAACGAGGAGGTAGATCGCGGCGATAGTAAGGACGCCGCCAAACAGAGCGCGCGGAATGTCACGCGCCGGCTGGCGAACTTCCTCGGAAAAATAGATCACGCCGCTCCAGCCGTCGTAAGTGTAGATCGCAGCTTGAAGTGAAATTACGATGGCGGAAATCGTAATGGCGGAGGTCGCGGCTGGTTGAGTTGAGGTAAGTGCGCCGCCTCCGCCGAAGATAAAAGCGGCAACGATGAGCGCGATGAAGGCGAGCGCTTTTAGCAAGCTGGTAAGGTTTTGAATGTTGCTGCCCCAAACGATGCCACGCCACTGAAAGAGCGCAAACACAATTGCTACGGCGGCCGCCACTAGCGGCGCGCGTCCCTCGAGTACGGGAAACAACGCGCCTGAGAACGTTCCGATCAGTAGCGAGACAGCGGCGGTCGAACCACACGAAGAGATCCAATCACTCCAACCGACGATGAAGCCCGCGTATTCGCCGAGTGCGTAGCGAGAGAAGACGTACTGTCCGCCTGAGCGCGGAATCATCGTGCCGAGTTCGGCAAGAGAGATCGCACCGAGGAACGCGTAGAGTCCACCGGCAAGCCAGATGAGAAGAAAAAGAGATGGATTTGGTAACTGCTCAGCGATCGTGCCCGGTGTACGAAAGATCCCGCCGCCGATCGTATTGCCGATGATCACGGCGAGTCCAAAGCCGACTCCGAGCACACGCAGCAGATGGCCGGGTGTTTTCATGTGTACGGTTCGTGAAAGGGTTTCCTCACGCAAAGGCGCAAAAGGCGCAAAGTTAAGACCTGCGGCGACTAAAGTTCAGAGTTCAAGCTTTAGCTTGCTGGTCGCGCGA
>JBIOVO010000306.1:0-8483 GCA_044867735.1 Pyrinomonadaceae bacterium
CCACGGAGGGCCACCCCTACAAACACGCGTCCAATCCCCAAAACGGAGACCAAACTACAACATGCTCGCATCGATTGTTCTACTCACTGCTCTGCTATTCAACGGACCAGGACAGGGACGACCAGGACAAGCTCAAGGCCAGCAACAACCGAGTCCGACACCCGCAACCACACAAGCGCCAACGCGAGAAGGCGGAGGAAGACCGCAAGCGTCACCTACACCCACGCCCGAAGAGCCACCCGTAGTCACGAAGCACGAGATTCGCGTCGGTGGAGCAACACTCAAGTACACCGCTACCGCCGGCATGATGCCGATCAAAAACCGCGACGGCGAAGTTGAAGCGCGAATCTTTTTCATGAGCTACGTGCTTGACCAACCCGAGGGCAGCAAACGACGTCCGATGACATTCTCGTTCAATGGTGGACCGGGCTCAGCTTCAGTCTGGTTGCATCTCGGCGCCATTGGACCACGCCGCGTAAAGATGAACGCGGACGGCACCATGCCCGCGCCTCCGTACCAACTCGTCGATAACGAGGGCACGTGGCTAACGAAATCCGATCTGGTCTTCATCGATCCGGTCGGCACCGGCTACAGCAGGGCCGTACGCCCGGATCTGGCGCAAAAATTTTTCGGACTTCAGGGCGACGTCGAGTCGGTTGGCGAGTTTATTCGCATGTACCTGACGCGTTACGAACGCTGGACTTCCCCGCTCTTTCTTGCGGGCGAAAGTTACGGCACCACGCGAGCTTCAGCACTGGCCGGCTACCTCATTCAACGTGGTATCGCGTTCAACGGCATCATGCTGATCTCGACGATCATGAACTTCTCCACTACCAGGTTCGACTCGGGAAACGATCTTCCTTATCCGCTGTATCTGCCGTCTTACACGGCGACTGCCTGGTATCACAAGAAGCTACCGGCTGACTTGCAAGCGAAGCCCGTAAATCGCGTCGTCGCCGAAGCTGAAGCATGGGCGTCCGGCGAGTACATGACCGCGCTTGCGAAAGGTGGACGCTTAACTCCGCAGGAGCGGCAGGACACGATCGCCAAACTCGCTCGCTATACGGGGCTCGATCCGAAGTTTATCGATTACGCTGATCTGCGCGTCAATCTCGGGCTGTTTCGCAAGGAGCTGTTGCGTTCCGAAAAGCGCTCGATCGGCAGGCTCGACAGTCGTTTCAAAGGTTACGATTCCAGTCTGGTAACTGACAGCACCGAGTACGATGCGAGTGAAGCCGCGATCCGGCCGCCGTATACTTCAACCTTTAACGACTATGTGCGGACGGAACTCGGTTACAAAACGGATCTCGAATACTACATCCTCGGCGGCGGCATCGGTCCATGGAACTGGGGCACCAACAACAACTACGTGGACACGAGCACGCAGTTGCGCACGGCGCTCGCCCGTAATCCGTTTTTGAAAGTGTTTGTGGCGAGTGGTTATTACGACATGGCGACACCTTACTACGCGGTGGAGTACACACTGCATCACATCAGCATCGATCCCTCGTTGCTCAGGAATTTCTCAACCAGCTACTACGAAGCCGGACACATGATGTACATCGACGAGAAGTCGCTCACGAAGCTGCATCAGGATGTTTCGAAATTCATCGACGACTCGATGCGAAGATAAGAACCATGACAACTGAATCCCCGGCCACTCAACGCGATTTCGTCGAGCTACACACGGACGTTTCCCATAGTCCTTTGTGGAATCGCGATCTCGCGCCAACCACGATCAAGCAAAGAACCTGGTCTACCTGGAACATCGCCGCACTCTGGATCGGCATGAGCGTGGTGATCACCACATACACGCTCGCCGGAGGATTTATCGAAGCCGGCATGAACTGGTGGCAAGCGATGACCACGATTCTTCTCGGGAACACGATCGTGCTCATCCCGATGATCCTAAACGCACACGCGGGAACGAAGTACGGCGTTTCGTTTCCAGTTCTTAGTCGCGCCGCGTTCGGAACGAAGGGCGCGAACGTGCCGGCGATGCTCCGCGCGATTGTGGCGTGTGGCTGGTTTGGTATTCAGACGTGGATCGGCGGAAAAGCAATTGATGCGCTCTTCGGCATCATGTTCCCCGCGTGGAATGCTTCCTTCTCCACCGTGATCCTGGAAGTACCGTTACACACGTGGATCGCTTTTTTTCTGTTTTGGGCGATTCAGGTCTTCATCATTTTGAAAGGCGTCGAAGGCATCAAGTATCTCGAGACCTGGTCTGCACCGCTTTTGCTGGCAGGTGGTTCGATCTTACTCATCTGGGCGTCGTGGCGGGCGGGCGGTTTGGGCCGTGTGCTCACACAATCGGCCGCATTGCAAAAACAACAGAACGACTTCTGGGCGATCTTTCCCGGTGCACTGACGGCATCGGTTGGCTACTGGGCCACACTCAGTCTGAATATCCCTGACTTCACGCGTTACGCTCGCTCGCAAAAGTCACAGATGCTCGGACAAGCTCTCGGACTGCCGCTCACGATGACCGCGTTCGCGTTCATCGGTGTTGCGGTTACAAGCGCGACGCTTTTGATCTATGGCGTGGTGATTCCGGATCCAGTGGAGCTGATGAAGCGTTTTGACAGCGTCGTGATCATCCTGTTTGCCACCGCGGTTATCTTTGCCGCGCAACTGACCACGAACATGGCGGCGAACGTCGTTTCTCCATCGAACGACTTTTCGAACCTAAATCCGCGGCTGATTTCTTACGTTACCGGAGGTTTGATCACCGCCGTTATCGGCATCCTGATGATGCCCTGGAAGCTTATGGCTTCAATGGGCGCCTACATCTTCACATGGCTAATCGGCTATTCCGGTTTGATGGGGGCGATCGCCGGGATTCTGATTTGCGACTACTGGGTGCTCAGGAAGCAACATTTGAATTTGGAAGGCTTGTTCGATCCGAAAGGTCCATACTCTTACAGTAATGGTTTTAACTGGAGGGCGATCGTCGCTCTGGTTGTCGCGATCGCGCCGGTTGTTCCTGGATTCATTCGCGCTGCGACCACGCCGGGCGGTCAGGTCGCGAATCCCGGCTTCCTCGACACGCTTTACACTTACGCATGGTTCGTGACTTTTGCACTCGGATTCGGCATATACTACGTTCTGATGAAAGCCTCGAAGGGAGAGTCCGCTTAATGCCACGCACGGTTAAATGCGCACTGATACAGTGTTCGAATGCTGCTTCCACAGATCTGCCGATCGACGAGATCAAACGCCTGAACATCGAAAAACACCTGACCTTTATCGAACAGGCGGCGGCGCAAGGCGTGCAGATCCTCTGCATGCAGGAGATCTTCACTACGCCCTATTTCTGTGCTGAACAGCAGACGCGCTGGTATGAAGCCGTCGAACGAATTCCCGATGGACCAACCGTGCGGTTGATGCAGGAAGTCGCGAAAGAACACGGCATGGTGATCATCGTGCCGATCTATGAAGAGGAATTGACCGGCATCTACTACAACACCGCTGCCGTGATCGACGCGGGTGGAAAGTATCTCGGTAAATACCGCAAGAACCACATTCCGCACGTCAATCCCGGCTTCTGGGAAAAGTTTTACTTTCGTCCCGGCAATCTCGGCTATCCGTGTTTCGACACGGCGTTCGCGCGCATCGGCGTCTACATCTGTTACGACCGGCACTTCCCGGAAGGTGCGCGAGCGTTAGGGTTGAACGGCGCTGAGATCGTCTTCAATCCATCGGCGACCGTCGCTGGACTTTCTGAGTATCTCTGGCGTTTGGAACAACCGGCACACGCAGTTGCGAATGGTTATTTCATCGGCGCGATCAATCGCATCGGTCACGAGCACCCCTGGGACATCGGCGAGTTTTACGGTCAGAGTTACTTCTGCGATCCTCGCGGACAGTTTATTGCGGAAGCGCCTCGCGATCAGGACGCGCTCGTCGTCGCCGACCTCGACCTCGACAAGATTCGCGAGGTGCGTAACACGTGGCAGTTCTTCCGCGATCGCCGGCCGGATTCGTATGGCGCTTTAGTTGCCGACTAATCTGCGTAATCTGTGGATAAGGGAGTGTGACGTTTTATGGATTTATCGATAACCGTTAATGGCATGAAGTTTCCGAACCCGTTTGTATTGGGTTCAGGACCGCCGGGAACGAATGCTCGGGTACTGGCGAAGTCGTTCGACGCGGGCTGGGGCGGCGCCGTTGCGAAGACTGTCAGCCTCGAATCCGCAAAGGTCGTCAACGTAGTTCCGCGTTACGGAAAGCTCCGCTCCAGGTCCACTGGAGAAGTGATCGGTTTCGAGAACATCGAGCTGATCTCCGATCGACCCATTGATGTTTGGCTTGATGAGTTTCGCCAGGTCAAAAAAGAGTATCCAAACAATATCCTGATCGCCTCGATCATGGAGGAGTACGAAAAGAGCCGTTGGCAGGAACTGACACGCATGGTCCAGGACACCGGCATCGATGGTTTCGAACTCAACTTCTCCTGCCCGCATGGCATGACGGAACGCAAGATGGGTTCGGAGATGGGTGAGCATCCGGATCTGACGGAAGAAGTGACGAGTTGGGTTACGGAAGTCGCGAAGGTCCCGGTTTGGGCCAAGATGACGCCAAACATCACCAACATCCGCGAACCTGCGCAGGCTGCGATTAATGGCGGCGCTAATGGCATCTCGGCGATTAATACGATCCTGTCAGTGATCGGTGTCGATCTGGACACGTTGAGACCGATGCCCACCGTCGAGGGTCATTGTGTTCCCGGTGGTTATTCGGCGCAGGCCGTCAGGCCGATTGCTCTGCGAATGGTCAGTCAACTGGCACTCGCGATTCCGAAAGATGTTTCGATCAGCGGAATCGGCGGCATTGAGAATTCTCACGACGCGCTCGAGTTCTTATTGCTCGGATCTTCGACAGTGCAGATCTGCACGGGCGTCATGCTGCAAGGCGTGAAGATGATCGAGGAGTTGAAAGAAGGCGTCGAGAAGTTCATGGTCGACAAGGGCTTCTCATCGGTGGAGGAGATCGTCGGCAAGAGTCTTCCTTACTTCTCAACGCACATGGATCTGGTGCAGAGAATGAAAGCCGCGAAGCGCTCGAAGGCCGGCGAAGCAAGCCGCGACAACGAGTGGGCGCAGAAAGATATCACCGAGAAGACCGCTGAGCTGACGTCTAATTAACCACAAAGACACTAAGGCACAAATTGTTTTTTACCTTTGTGTCTTGGTGTCTTTGTGGTTAATTCTTTAAGTGAACTCGGCCACTACGGGAGCATGATCGGAAGGTTTTTCCCACGTGCGTGGCTCCATGTCGATCCAGGTTCGGACGTTTCTCTTCACGAGCGATTCGCTGATCCAGATGTGATCGATGCGCAGACCCATGTTGCGTCGGAACGCGCCGGCGCGATAGTCCCACCAGGAGAAGTTTCCACCAGCTTCAGTGTGCAAACGAAAAGCGTCGGTGAAGCCCCAGTCTTTGATGTGCTCCAGAGCCGCGCGTTCGGGTTCGCTGAAAAGGATCCGACCCTGCCATAGCCTGACGTCGTGCACGTCGCGTTCGTCGGGCGCGACGTTGAAATCGCCGCAAATCAAGACTGGCGTAGTGGGATCGTAGTTCACATCGAGAAACTCGCGCAGCCGCTTCATCCAGTTGAGCTTGAACGCATACTTCTCTGATCCGACCATCTGCCCGTTTGGGACATACACCGTGATAACGTCGATACCGCCAACCTGCGTCGTGATTAAGCGCGATTGCGCGGTCTCGTCGTCTTCCGGATAGCCACGACGTCCAATCTCACACACGTCACGCGTCAGAATCGCGACTCCGTTATACGACTGTTGTCCGAACAGTTGGCATTGATAACCACGCTCCTGAAAGATCAACGTCGGAAACTTGTCGTCCGTGCATTTTGTTTCCTGCATGCACAGAACGTCGGGCTTCACCATGTCGAGCCAGCGCGTCACGCTCGACATGCGCGCAAGGATCGAGTTTACGTTCCAGGTCGCTATCAGCATCGTCTTTGTTTAGAGTTCAACCTTTAGGTTGTTTTTCAGCACAAGCTAAAGCTTGAACTCTGAACTTTCAAAGTGTCGCAATTAACCCGCCGATGATCGCTCCGCGCCGCGCAATGTCATCCGCTTCGATATGCTCGTGAACTGCGTGGGCGCCGTCGCCACTGATCCCTAGTCCATCCAGCACCGGGATTCCCATGGCCGCGAGAAAATTTCCGTCAGAAGCGCCGCCAACCTGCGCTTCGCCGAGTTCGAAACCTATCTCAGCCGCGATCGCACTCGCCTTTTCATACAGTGCGACTACTGCGAGCGTGCGCTCCAACGGCGGCCGATTGATTCCGCCGGTGACGAACACTTTAGTTCTCTCATCGACTGGTTTCAGATTCGAAAGAATTCTTTCGATCTCCAACGACTCGGCTTCAGTCGAGAAGCGAACGTCGATCTCGCCTTCCGCCTCTGCGGCGACGACATTCGAGCGAGTGCCGCCATGGACCACACCAACATTCAGCGTGATTCCCGAGCCCGACATATTGATGGCGTGGAGCTGTTCGGTCTGCCGTGCCAACTCGAGTATCGCGCTCGCGCCTTTTTCTGGTTCGAGTCCGGCGTGCGCTGCCTTGCCTTCGACCTTGATCGCAAAGATCCCGGTGCCCTTGCGGCTCGTTTTTACTCGTCCACCTGACGCCGGAGGCTCCATCACGAAAGCACAACGCGTGTCACAAGATTTCGCCACCTCGCGCAGGAACGGCCAGCCTGACAAACTTCCGACTTCTTCATCACACGTCAACGCCAGCGTCACTCCGAAGTTTGGCGTCGCGTCCAACTCATTCAACGCCCTCAATACTTCGATCGCAAGCGCGCAGTTAGCCTTCATGTCAAAGACGCCCGGCCCATAGATCTTTCCGCCTTCAACGCGCCACGGTCTCAGGCTAACCGACCCAAGTGAGTGCACAGTGTCTGTGTGGCCGACCAACAGGATCTGTCCCGCGTCACTCCGCTTCTCGAATGCGCGAATCACCAGATGCTGCCCGAAGCTGGGCACATCAACGCGCTCGACCGAATTTACACACTCGAGTTCTCCCGCCGTCCGCGCCAGCAGATCAACTACCGTCCGGCTACCTTCTACGTCGCCCGAAGGCGACTCGACTTCGACAAGCTCACGGATGAACGCCTCAATCTCAGGCTGCCGCCTCCGCAAAACATCTTGAATCTGACGCGCCATCGATGTTGATGTCATTTGATCGTCTCTTTGCGTACTGTTAGCGCCTCGATCCGAGGTAAGTTGACCGTAAAGCCGATGCCCGGTGAGTCTGGTGGTTTGATCGTGCCGCGCTCGCTGACTGTAACCGGCGGGTCGATAATGTCCTCCTCCCAGTAGCGCGCACTCGCTGAAACGTCTCCCGGTAAAGTGAAGCCGGCAAGCGTAGACATCGCGATGTTGTGCGCGCGTCCGATACCCGATTCCAACATGCCCCCACACCAGATCGGGATCTCGTTTTCACATGTTAGGCGTTCGATCCGTTTTGCTTCCGCGTGTCCACCAACGCGCCCGAGTTTGACGTTGATGATCTTGCACGACTCGAGCGTGATGGCATTGGTCGCGTTTTCAGCCGAGCGGATCGACTCGTCGAGGCAAATCGGAGTTTGAATCTGGCGCTGGAGCTTGGCGTGATCGAAGATGTCGTCGTGTGAAAGCGGCTGTTCGAGCATCATCAGGTTGAAACGGTCCAACTGATGAAACAGCGGCACATCGGAAAGTTTGTAAGCGGAGTTGGCATCACCCATCAGTCGAATGTCAGGGAACTCTTTGCGCACGAGTTCGACGATCTTCAGGTCCCAACCGGGCTTGATCTTGATCTTGATGCGCTGGTAACCGGCGTCAACTTCTTTGCGAATCTTCTCCAGCAGAATCTCGGGCGTGTCCTGGATGCCGATCGAAACACCACACGCGATCTCCGGGCGCGTGCCGCCCAGATGTTTCCACAACGGAACGCCGGCATTCTTTGCTTCGAGGTCCCAGCAGGCCGTTTCGAGTGTGGCTTTGGCCATACGATGCCCACGGACAGGCTTCATCAAAGAGAACACCTGCGCCGCCGATGCGACTTCCTTGCCTAAAACCATCGGCGCCAGAAACTCGCGCAGCGTGGCCCAGGCAGTGTCAGTCCATTCATCGCTGTAGAAAGGGCCTTCGCCGGCAGTGCACTCTCCCCAACCTTCGGCGCCGTTCGTGTCAGTTAAGCGAGCCAGCACGATGCGACGTTCAGTGGTGCGACCGAAGCTTGTTTCGAAGAAGTGGATTAGAGGCAGGCGGATTTCGCGCAGTTCGATCGACTCGATAATCAAAGTAAGAAGGTGTTCCTCCGTCGAGAGGCATTATGCCTGCGTGGGATCGTGAGAATCAAATTAAGATTTCTCACGCCAAGGCGCAAAGGCGCAAAGTTCTGACCTTCGGCTGCGAAAGTTCAGAGTTCAGCCTTTAGGCTGCATGGTTCGCGAGCAGCAAGC
>JBIOVO010000307.1:0-21210 GCA_044867735.1 Pyrinomonadaceae bacterium
GCTCTTCAGGTTTGTACGGATTCGCGATGAACTTTTGACCGGTCAACTCGGCGCGATGGAGATAACCGCGGCTGACGCCGAGTCCACCGACGCAGACTTCACCCGGCACTCCGATCGGCAACAGCCGTAGCCTCGAGTCGAAGATGTAAGTGGTGGTGGTTGGGATTGGGACGCCGATGTTGCTGACGTTCGCTTCGATCTCGCGTTCGGTGATCTCTTTGAACGTCACGTGGACCGTGGTCTCCGTGATGCCGTACATGTTGATGAGCTTCACGTTCGGATAAGCCATGCGCCATTCCCGCAACTGGATCGGATGCAGTTCTTCACCGCCGAAGATCACGTAGCGCAGCGCCAGGCCGGTTTCGGAGCGTTTGCAGGCTTCGTTCGTGAGGTTGTTGAAGGCTGAGGGCGTTTGATTGAGTACGGTCACCTGCTGCGCGACGAGCAGGTCCAGGAAGAGCAAAGGATCTTTCGTCTGGTCTTCTGAGACGATGACGAGTTTGCCGCCGTAGAGCAGTGCGCCGTACATCTCCCAAACCGAGAAGTCGAACGAGTAGGAGTGGAACATGGTCCACACGTCGTTCTCGCTGAAGTCGAACTGCATCTTGCTGGTCACCATCAGGCGAACGACGTTCCGGTGTTCGACCAGGACGCCTTTCGGCTTTCCCGTTGAACCTGAGGTGTAAATGCAGTAGGCGACGTTACGTGGCGACGCGTTGACGTCAGGTGGGCCGACAGAGTTTTCACCACAAAGACACAAAGACACGAATGTGATTTTTACACTTTGTGTCTTTGTGTCTTCGTGGTTCAAATCTCTCACGAAGGGAAGATCGCGCCTGCACTGCTCACTCGTAACGAGATGCGTTGCGCGAGAGTCTTCAAGCATGAAGCGCAGGCGCTCTTCGGGAAACTCCGGGTTCAACGGCAGGTAACCGCCGCCGGCTTTCAGGATTGCCAGTAGCGTGACAATCATCTCCGCCGACTTGTCGAGACAAACGCCGACGAGAACGTCCGGCCCGACGCCCTGGCTTCGCAGATAGTGCGCGAGCTGATTGGCTTGCTGGTCCAGTTCGCAATAGGTCAAAGAGGCTTCGCCGTCGACGACCGCGGTCTTCTCTGGAGTTCTCCGCGCCTGGATTTCGAAGAGCTCGTGAATCGTCTTGTCTTCAGGATACGGAGCCTGCGTTGAATTCCAGTCGATGAGTTGCTGCTGCTCTTCGGCCTCGCTCAGCAGGTTAACGTCGTCGATACTGCAATCGGGATCTACGATGACGGCTTCGAGCATCACTTCAAAGTGCCGCATCATCTGCCCGATCGTCGTTTCGTCGTAGATATCGGCGTTGTAGACCATCGTGCCTGACAGCCCTTGCGCACTGCGGCGCACCAACAGGTTCAGGTCGTACTTGCCGTAACCGAGATTGGTATCGACGATGCGCGCGGTTGTCTCTCCGAGTTCAAGCTGGCCCGGCTCTTCGTTCTCGAAGTTGAAAAGCACATCGAAGAGCGCGGTGCGACTCATGTCTTTCGCAGGATTCAACTCGAGCACGAGTTTGTCGAAGGGCATCTCCTGATGCCGGAAGGCCTGTTCGACCGTCTTTGTGACCTGCGCCAGGAACGAGCGGAAGGTCGGGTTTCCACTAGCGTTACTGCGCAGCACGAGGAGGTTTGCGACTGGACCAACGACGTCTTCCGTGCCGGGTTGATTGCGGCACGACGCGCTTGTACCGACGACGATCTCGTCCTGGTTCGCATACCGGTGCAGGAGAGCCTTGAAAGCAGCAAGCAGGACCGCGAATGCGGTGGAACGTTCCTGAAGACAGAGCTGCTCGATGCGGCGCACGAGGCGTTTGTTGAGCAGGAAGCCGGTGCTCGCAGCGGTATAGGTGTGAACGGCGGGACGTGTTCGATCTTCCGGAAGCTCCAAAGCACGCAAATCGGATCCGAGTTGCCGTCGCCAATAAGATAAAAGCGGCTCCAACACATCTTTGCTCAAGCCAAGTTGCCACTCGGAGTATTGGTTGTATTGGACGCGTGGATTTGGAAGTCGGGGGACTCGTCCTTCGCTGCGCGCGCTGTAGATCTCAGCTAACTCTTCGCCAACGAGTAGCAACGAGTGCTTATCCGCAATGATGTGATGAATGGTGATGACGAGCATCGACTCATCATCAACGCCGTGAAACAGCGTAGCCCGCACCAGTTGATCCTGATCCAGGACAAACAGCCGTTGCGACTCTTCGAGCGCCAACTGCTCGAGCGCCTCCCTGGAATCCAACCGGTTTACATTCAGTGTTATCGCTTCTTCTGCACTCACGACCTGACGCGTCGTGGCATCCTTCGTGACAATTCGCGTCCGCAGCGCCTCGTGCCGATCGATAACTTCATTCAGACTCGTCTCAAGCACTTCGACATCAATTGGCCCACTAAGGTGCAGTATTAACGGAATGTTGTGGTAAGTCGGGCTCGACTCATAAACATTTCCGCGCTCAAACTGATCGATGAACCAGAGCCGCTCCTGATGATATGAAAGCGCGTACTCCTTCTTATCCTCTGCTGCTGGTAGCTCGGGAAGCTGGACCTTCTGACTCAGTTGAAAATCACCCACGCGGCAATCAGCTCCGGTTGCGAACAGCGCGAGCACCGACTCCACTTGCCGCAGCACGTCTGCGATCGTCTCCTCATCGAACCGGCGCGAGTCGTAGAGCATGAGAAGTCTCAGGTGCGTGCCGGGCTCCGCTTCGAGCACCATGGCGTAATGCACTCGCTCCACCATGTTGGGATCCCGCACTTCGATCAGTTCATTCTTTTTCCTCAAAGAGCTATCGACAAAATAGTTAACGAAGTTGAAGACAGTCTCGAAGAGCGCTTTGCCTCGCGGCGCATCGCTCCAGCGCTGCACCTCTGACAGCGGACTATGCTCAAACTCACGCAGTTCCTGTTGCTGCTGTTGGATCGTTCTCAACCACTCGAGCGCGGGCGCTGCGTTCGAGAGTTGTACGCGCACCGGCAGCGTGTTGAGGAATGGACCGATCATCGCTTCGCTGCCGGGCAAATCGATGGCGCGTCCCGAAGCCACGACACCGAACACGACGTCGCTCACTCCGCTAAGCCGCGCAAGTACTGCGGCCCACGCGCCTTGAACGAAAGTATTCAGAGTCAACTGATGCTGTTTTGCGATCGCTTGCAGCGACGCGGTCAACTCCGCAGAAAGAGTACGACTTAGTGCCTTCGTGAAGTCTCCGGCGGTCTCCTCCTGACTCTCCGAACCACCGAGAGGCGGCGGCAAAACAAACCCGCGCAGCCTGTTGCCCCAGTAAGCTTCGGCTTTCGCGAGATCCTGTCGCTGCAACCAGCGAATGTAGTCGCGGAACGGCCGGCGCGTGTCGAGCGCGGCCTCGTTGCCCGCGCAAAATGCCGCGTAGAGTGCCAGTACGTCTTTGTAAATCAACGCCCGCGACCAACCGTCGATCAGTATGTGGTGATAACTCCAGACAAAGCGGTAAACCTGATCCTCAAGTTGAATCAGGGCCAGCCGGATCAGCGGCGCCTGCTCAAGATCGAAGGCGCGTGTTTGTTGCTCGCGAAGGTACGTCTGCAACTTTTCTTGTCGCACTTCCGGCGTTAGTTCGCGCCAGTCGTGCAGTTCGAGTGGCAGTGGAACATGTCGTTGGACCACTTGCACCGGCCGCTCCGTACCGCGCCAGGAGAACGACGTTCGCAAAGTTGGTTGGCGCTCGAGTACTCGTTGCCAGGCGCGCCCGAAAGCCTCCAGGTTCAGTTCTCCATGAAGCGCAAAACTGATTTGCCGGAAATAAGCGTCGCCCTCTCGGTTGTAAAGGCTTTCGAAAAGCATTCCCTCCTGCATTGATGTGAGAGGGTAAATGTCTTCGATAGCGGCGCCGCTGAGTTTCGTCAGAATCGCGTCGAGCTCTTTCTGGCTGAGATTGGCATCCGGAAAATCCGAAGGCGTGTACGACGCTGTTCGCGCCGATAAACAATCCGCTATGAGAGACTGCAAAGCCTGCTGGAACTCCTGGCCGAGGTTCTCAATGGTGGTCTGTTCGTAGACATTGCGGCTGAAGGTCCAGAGCACTCGTAGTTCACCACCGCTCACACTCGCGTTGACGCGCAGCATATGACTCAGATTTCCGCGCCGGCTTTGCGTTTCGGCGAGGTCTTCAGACGCTAGTTTGAAGGGCGCGGTCTCGGGCAGAGTCTGATCGAATTGGCCCAGGTAGTTGAAACTCAACTGCGGTTGCGGCAAAGACTGCAATCGCTCGACGAGCGCAGCGTCGTCGCTCAGGTAACGCAACATTCCATAACCGACTCCGCGATTTGGGATCTGCCGCAACTGCTCTTTGACCGATCGCAGCGCTTCGCCTGTAGACATCTTCTCTTCGAGGCTGAGCAGCACCGGGAAATGCGTCGTGAACCAGCCGGCGGTCCTCGTTACGTCCACGTCTTCAAACAATGGTTCGCGTCCGTGGCCTTCGAGATCGATCAGTAGCGACCGATTACCACTCCAGCGCGCGCAGGCTTGTACGAGAGCGGTCAGCAACAGGTCGTTGATCTGCGTGTGATACGCTTCGGAAACTTTGTGCAGCAGTGCGTGAGTTTGTTTCTCATCCAGTGACGTGACGATCGTATGCGAGGAAGCAAGCGTCTTCTCGACGTTTGCATGGTCCACCGGCAAAGGCTTCGCTGCCTGTCCCGCGTCCAGAAGCCAGTAAGGCGCTTCGCGTTGCAATTCTTCCGAACGTGCGTGCAAGGCCAGTCGCTCCGCCCACGTCTTGAACGAAGTGGTTCTGGCCGGAAGCTCGATCTGCTCGTCGCGTCCGGCCATTTCCCACGCCATCACCAGGTCTTCGACGATTATGCGCCACGAAACTCCGTCAACAACCAGGTGATGGAAAACTAACAACAGTCGCGCCGCTCTCTCGGCTCCCAGATCAAAATAGGCCGCTCGCACCAGCGGTCCGTTTTCCAGATCCAGGGTCGGTTGAAGCCTCGCACACTCCGCTTCAATCGCCGCGCGTACCCCATCGTCGCCAACATCTGACAGATCGATGTGGACCAACGGCAGCGAGTCGTCCGGAGCGGCGATGAACTGCCGCCAACCGGATGCTTCACGCACAAAACGCAACCGCAACGCGTCGTGATGGAGCAGCAGCTCACGCACGACACGTTCGACCGCGAAGATCTCGAGCGGTTGTTTTACTTCCAGCAGAAGAGCCTGATTGTAATGATGCGGATCAGGCAGTTCGCGTTCGAAGAACCAACGCTGAATTGGCAACAATGGCAACTCACCCGTCACTGGACCTTCATCGATCGCGGGCGACGTAATCGTGCCTGCCACCTGGGCCAGCGCGGCAATGGTCGGCTGATCGAAAACGTGTTTCGGGCTGATTGCCAGACCTGCCTGCCGCGCTCGCGCAATGATCCGGATACTGAGCACCGAGTCGCCGCCCATCTCGAAGAAGTTGTCGTGTACTCCCACCTCTGCAACCCCGAGCACCTCAGTCCAAATCGCCGCCAACTTTTTCTCTACGTCCGTCTGCGGCAGTGCTCGTTCGGCAGTTGCCGAACCGAACTTCGGTTCGGGCAAAGCCTCACGCGCGACTTTTCCATTCCTGGTCAACGGCAGCGACTTCAAATTGATGAAGATCGACGGAACCATATACGCGGGAAGCTTCTGTTTGAGCGCGTTTGCCAACTCGGAGCTGAGCGGAGCAGGCTCGTGCTGTGGAATGCAATAAGCAACCAGGTGTTTGTGCCCCAGATCGTCTTTCCTTGCCTCAACAATCGCCTCCCGAACGTTTGCGTGTTCTCGCAACGCGTTTTCGATCTCTCCCAACTCAATGCGATATCCGCGTATCTTCACCTGATGATCCACCCGGCCGCAGAACTCAACGTTGCCGTCGGGAAGGTACCGCGCCAGGTCGCCCGTGCGATACAGCCGCGTCCCCGGATCTGACGAAAAAGAACTCTGAATAAACCGCGTCTCCGTCTGTTCCGGTTGATTCAGATACCCTTGCGCCAATCCCGCCCCGCCGATGCATAACTCTCCCATCGACCCTGGCGGCACAGGCCGGCGCCGTTCATCGAGAATGTGAATTTCCGTGTTCGCGATGGGCCGCCCAATAGGCACTGTGCTGGACCATTCTTCACTCTCGTGAGCGTGATCCACCGGATAAATCAACGAGCCGATGGTCGTTTCGGTTGGACCATAGTGATTGATCACGCGGCAGTCACGTGAGACTTCAACAACGCGTCGCAACAGATCGAAAGACAACGTCTCCCCACCGAGAATCAAAAACCTTCTCGGAAACACATTTCGAAGCTGAAGGGACGGGAGCAGAGCGTTCAGATGCGACGGCACGATCTTCAGCACGTCGATCGGATGCTCGGTCAGGTAATCGGCAAACTTGTCGCCGTCGGTAGCAATTTCGTAATCGAGGATATGGAGGCAACTACCCGAGATCAGCGACGGAAAAATACAGGTGTTGCCCAGATCGGCGCTGAGCGTCGACACGGTTGCAAAGTGAAGAGGTTCTCTATCGAGGCGGAGCGTGCGAGACATGAACCATGAATAATTGACGAGGCTTCGGTGGGTGATTTGCACGCCCTTGGGTTTTCCGGTGGAGCCCGACGTGAAAATCACGTAAGCCAGATCTTCCGGCGTCGACTCAAAGTCAAAATTCTCTTCGCTCTCGCTCTCGAGCTGTTTCCAGTCTCGATCGAGGCACACAACCTCACCCGTAAATTCAGGCACAAGATCCAATAAGGCTTGCTGCGTCAACAACACCGGAGACTTACTTTCGGAGAGTTGATAAGCGAGCCTCGCCGGTGGATGTTCCGGATCGAGCGGAAGATAAGCTCCGCCTGCTTTCAAAACTCCCCACAGTCCCACCAGCATCTCCAGCGAACGGGTCACGCAAAGACCAACGATCACGTTTGGACCAACACCCCGTTGCCGCAGGTAGCGAGCCAGTTTATTCGCCCGTGCGTTGAGCTGCGCGTAAGTAAGTCGTTGATTCCGGTAGACAATAGCTTCAGCCCCTGGCGTGCGGCCGGCTTGCTCTTCAAAAAGCTGTTGCATGCATTTCTGCGAGGGGTAATCAGCAGCCCTGTGCCTGGACCACGTCAACAACTGTTCCGCATCCTGATCGCTCAGGATTTCGAAATCACTGGCGTGCAGCTCAGGGTTCGCCACCACGCTCTGCACTAACCGCACGAAGGAGTGCGCGATCGTTTGTACGTGCTCCTCGACTAGCGCACCGGTATCGAAGTGAAATTCCGCAGTAAGTGAATCGTCGGCGTTAACACACTTGAGCTTTAGTTTGTATGGCTCTATGCAACTGTAGTCTCGCAGGAAGCTGAATTGGAGGTCGCCCGCCTCCTCACATCGCGGCCATTCCTCGAAGCTGAAATGCACCGGGAAAAAGTTCTGGTCCGACTCCGTTTGGAAACAGTCGTCCCACTCGAAATACTCCTGCCATGCATCAGCATCGCGACACGATTCGCCTATAGACGCCAGGATCTCGCTGAATCGCGGATCGTTTGCGAAGTCCTGCTGTACCGGCAGGCATTTCGCGAAGAGGCCGAGGGCCTCGGTCAACTCGTCATACTTTCGCCCGTCAAACTGGACTCCGACGACAATGCTCTGTTGCCCGGTGAGGCGCCACAGTAACGTTTGCCAACAAGCCAGGAGAAAGTCTCTCGATAAACCGGACGGTAGAGACAGAGTGACTGAGGCGAATCCGTTGTCTGATTTGGTCTTCTTCTCGTAAGGAAGTGTCGTTGGCGGCGACACACCATCAAAGCGACGGCGCCAGTAATTTCTGCCTGACTCGTCGTCCTCATCCTGCAACTCATTTTGCCACTCAGAGAACTGAACGTACTGAGTCGGCTCGGGCAGTCCATCGCTTTCATAACGGCACGCGGCATAACAACGACCCAGGTCACGGACCATGTTCCGCAGCGTTAATGTATCTGCGCAAAGTGACGGCAGGGTGACGATCAGTGCATGACTGCGACTGGATAACTGCAAACAGTCAAGGTGCAGCAGCGGCCCCTGCTCCAGATCAAAGGGCCCGGAAAGTTGGACCAGATCTTCAATTCTCGCTTCCTGTTCCGCAGCGCTCAGTGTCGTGAGATCCTCAACGCTCCACGCCGGCGTACTCTCGTCTGAGATCCGCTGTAGTGGAAGACTCATGTCGGAAGGACAATGAAAGGAAGTGCGCAACACTTCGTGGCGGCTGATTACTCGCTGGACCGCTCGCCGCAAGATGCTGAGATCCAACGGACCCTCGATCCGCACGACACACCACGACCGGAAGGCAGCGTTTTCCTGCTGCCACCGCCACAGGCGTCTCTGTTGTGGAGAAAGGCGAAAGCCCTGCACTACTTCATACATCGGTTTTATGGTTGGCGCCGCAAGGAAGCACTCACAGTAGTGGGGTAATAGTGGTTAATTTTCAGGAAGCGGGTTTTTGGCCGCAGAGCGGCCAGATGTCTATAGTATCCGCCTCAAAAAGGGGTTCGCGCTCCAGCGGAGCGCCATGTTACTAAGGCTGCAACATTCGGCTCCTCTGGAGCCGAATTGGATCTGGTTACGTATCTATAAACATCTGGTCCCTCTGGGACCAGGCACCTTTGGGCAACACACGATTACCCCACTACCGGAATCACGGAGCTTGTGCTGCTTGTGCCTTTTGGTGGAACATCTGGGCCATTGCTACCACGATTCGGCGTGGGCCAACATATGGGTTTCTTCCATGCGCGGTCAGCATGTTGTCGAGCATCAACACATCGCCCGGCTCCCACGGAAAGCTGATGGCACTCTCTCGATACAACTCACAAATCTCCGCCACCAGCGAATCTTCTATCGGCTCGCCGTCGCCGTAATAAACATTGCGTGGCAACTCTTCCGGTCCATACATCGAAAGCAGCGTTTCACGAACCGCCGGCTCGAGGCAGGAGACGTGATGCAGTTGTATTTGATTGAAGAACGTCGTTTCACCGGTGATCCGATGCGTCGCCACTGCCTGACAGATCTGGCGCGTCCGCAACGTACCGTTACTCAGCCACTCATAAGCCATCCCGGCCTGACGACAAGCTTCTTCAGCGGCGGCACGATTAGTTGTTTTGAAAAACGACTGCCAGCTCACGTCCAACCCCTCGATGTAATTGCGCACGTACATCAGCTTTCGGTTTGCAAATCGATCTCTACTTGCCGCCGGAAGGCGTTGGTAGATCCGGCGGCAATCGACGACCGGCGTCTCTCCACCTTGCGCCGCCGCTTGCACGCAGTGAAAGAAGATCTTCATGGGCCAACGTGGCAAGTGGGAACTTTCGTTGTGAAAGAGAATTGGTCTGTCCGAAGGGTACGGAGTGGAGCCATAAACCTTCCCGCCGACGTCCTCGCGAGGGAGGTCGCCGTACTCTCCAAACAGATCCTGAGAAATCGCAGCAGCCACCTCCTCAAAGCTCTGCACCGATCCCACGTTGAAGCCACGCATTAACACGGCGCCGTATTTCAGTAATTCTCCTTCGAGATATTGACGCTGATTGGCCGCCCAATTCACGACGTTAACGTTCTCGATCGAGGGTTCAATTAGCAGTATTCCCTCGGCAAGCGTCGAAGTTCTGACCACCTCTCGTGGCAGGCTCACTGGCCGAGGTTTGATTGACTTGAACTTGCTGCGCTTGGCTGCTTCGTTCTGTTGCTGTTCCCGCAACCGCTGTTGCTGCTCTCTTTTGAGCATGAGGTCTTTCATCGTCGTCAAACGTGCATGAGGATTCGCCGGCAGGCTGCGCAGCAGCGCGCCAAACATCTCTAACACCTGCGCAATGGCTTGCTCGTCAAACAGCCGGCGGTCGTAAACGAGTCGCACACTCAAAACTCCGCGTGGAGCGACGATCAGCGTCAGCGGGTAATTCGTCTTGCTGTAGGCACGCACGTCTTCTAGCGCGAGCGTGTTCGTGTATTCGTTCAGGCTGTCGTCAATCGGGTAATTCTCAAAACTGAGAATACTTTCGAAGAGCGGCAGGCCGCGGGGCACTTCGCTCAAACGCTGGACCTGGACCAGCCTGCTGTGACTGTACTGGCGCGACTCAAACTGCTGCTGCTGGAGTTGATTCAACCAGGACCACAGCGGTCTGTCGGGAGACATCCGGACGCGCATCGGCAGCACGTTTAGAAAGATTCCCACCATCGTTTCGATCCCGGGTAAGTCCGCCGGGCGCCCGGAGTTGGTAACTCCGAAGACCACGTCGTTCTTTCCGCTAAAGTGACTCACAATGAGCACCCAGACGCCCTGGATCAGCGTGTTCAAGGTTAACTGGTGTTGTCGTGCGAGCGATTGGAGTTCCGTCACGAGTTCTTCAGGAAAAAGTAAGCGTTGCTCGTCAACGCCGGGATCGCGCTCCCCTGGCTTGCCCGTAGCGAAACGCATCGTCGCGGGCTCATTGAAGCCCTTTAGTAATTTCCGCCAGAATTCTTCTGCCTCGGATGGATCTTGTCTTTCGAGCCAGTCGATATATTCTCGATACGGGCGCGGCGGTTCGAGCTGCAACTCCTCTCCGCTCACGAATGCTTCGTAAAATTGGAAAAACTCCCTCAGCACGATGAAGATGGCCCAACCATCCAACAGCAGGTGGTGGTAAGTCCAAACGAATTTGAAGGTGTCTTCAGCAACTTGAATCAAGCTCAGGCGCAGCAACGGAGCCTGGGAGAGATCGAAGCCACGATTACGATCCTCCTCCAGGTACGACTCAAAGCGTTCTTCCTGCTCGGACGCCGTGAAGTTGCGCCAGTCCAGTCTGGTCCAGGGAAGTGCCACGCGCCGCGACACAACTTGCTGCGGCCGGTCAACGTTTTCCAGGACAAAGCCCGTGCGCAGGACGGCGTGGCGTGCGACCACTTCTTCCCAGGCGTGCTCGATGGCCGTCGTGTCCAGCTTGCGAAACATGCAGGAGAGCTGCAAAACGTAAACACCGGCGGCGTGGGTATCGAGGCTGTGAAAGAGTATCCCTTCCTGTGCGGGTGAAAGCGCGTACACCGCCTCGATCTCTTCGGTTCCGTTTTGTGCGGGTAGCACTCCGTGGCCATCCATTTCTTCGAGCGCCGGCGCCGAAACTGGATCGACTGCGGTGGCGAGACTCGCGATCGTTTGGTCCTGGAAAAGCTGCTTGAGCTGGTAAGACATTCCCGCGCGGTTCGCGCGCGCGATCATCTGAATGCCAAGGATCGAATCGCCACCCAATTCAAAGAAGTTATCGTGCACGCCTACCTGCTTCACCCCCAGAACCTCAGACCAGATCGCCGCCAGCGTCTTCTCTGTCACGGTGCGCGGCGCGACATAAGCTTGTTGCGACTCGGGCCTCGACTTGTCGGGCGCCGGCAATGCCCGGCGATCGATCTTGCCGTTAGGCGTCAGCGGCAGCTTCTCCAGCATCACGTAAAGCGACGGCA
Organism: Pyrinomonadaceae bacterium; assembly: GCA_044867735.1. GTDB lineage: Bacteria > Acidobacteriota > Blastocatellia > Pyrinomonadales > Pyrinomonadaceae > PSRF01. The sequence goes on from JBIOVO010000307.1 coordinate 11,474, forward strand.
GCAAATAATCGGGCAGCCTCTCTTTTGCATAGCGACGCAACTGCGGCACCAGTTCGCGCGTCAATACACTCTGCATCGGATTGTTAGCAAACTGACGCAGCGACTTAATCGAGTCGTTCATGGGTCGGGCCTGGCTGCCCTGAGGTTCAATTCCGTGACGCGTGAAGACTGCCTCGAACAAGTCTGCGCCCGAACCGGACCACCTGATTTCAACGGCATAAGGTATGTCGTCGCTCAGGGACCACAAGTCTTCCGGATCAACTCCCACCAGATCAGGCAGCGATTCGCGCAACTCTTCTGCCGTCTCCACGCGGTTACCGTTTTCGAGTAGAGACAGTGCTTTGACTTCTGCAAGTACGCGCGCGTTTGGAACATTCGTGACCACCAGCATCGGCGGCTTCGTCTCCAACAACAACTTACGTATGGAATCAGGCGTCTGGCGCCAATCAAGCGAAACGGTTTCCGTCTCCGGATGGGGTTTTCGTCCGGTGCGGAGCGCCACGTCGTAACGAAAGCGGGTCAACTCATTGTGATGACGTCCACGCTTGAGTTGAATTTCGACTCCGCTGATTTGCGGGAAGTGTTGCTGAAGTGCGAGAAAGAAATCCGGATCGATACACAACTCTTTCTCTTGCCGCCGGCGCTGCTGCACTCGATAAGTCAGCTCCGAAAGCGGCAGCGAGTCAGGCGCGCGGTCTAATTCGATAGAAGCATGCAGAGTGGCGAGCAGCCGCAGATTGCGCACGTCGCCGAGGAAGATCGATCCGCCCGGCTGAACCACTTTCAAGGCCCCTTCGATGACCCGCAGCAGATAGTCAACACTCGGAAAATATTGGATCACCGAGTTGAGTATTACGACTTCGTACGCTTCAGCCTCGAGACCTTCAAAGTCGTCTGCCGCCCTTTGTGATAGCGAAACGTGTGGAAGCGCCGCGAGTTCTTTGCGGATATGGTTCAAGGCAGCCGGCGAGAAATCGGTGCCGTAATACTCAGCGAAGTGCGGCGCGGCGCGGAAGAGCACCAAACCGGTGCCACAACCGATTTCCAAAGCGCGGCCACTGCCTAGCGGAAGAATGCGCTCCACTGTCCCGTTCAACCACTCGCGCATCTCGTGCGGCGGAATTGGCTCACCGGTGAGACTGCTATTCCAGCCGATAATGTTGAAGGTCGGATCGTCCAACCCCGCTTCGTCCTGGTAAGTTTCGTCCCAGGTCCACTCCCACTCCGAGAGGCGCTCCAATTGCGAAACATCCTGGCTCTCAGTCTCTGCTTCGTACTGCGTGTTCTGGACCACGTAGGCCACCAGTCGTTTGCCGGCCGCGGGATCCTCCGCAGCCACCACTACGATCTCCTTCACGGCCGGATGCTCCGCCAGCACTGCTTCAATCTCACCTGGTTCTATCCGGTGGCCATGCACTTTCACCTGTTGATCCACGCGGCCGACAAACTCAATACTGCCGTCGCGGCGATATCTCGCAAGATCACCGGTGCGATACATACGGGCACCCGGCCGCGCGCTGTACGGATCGGGAATAAAGCGTTCCGCAGTCAAATCTGAGCGCCGCCAGTAACCGCGCGCAATGCCGTCGCCACCGATGCACAGCTCTCCAGGCACACCAATCGGCGCCGGCTCGAGATTATTGCCCAACAAGTAGATTTGAGTGTTTGCGATCGGATGTCCAATCGGTACTGGACCATCCCGAGGCTCGACGTGTTGCACGGCAGACCAGATCGTCGTCTCGGTCGGACCATACATGTTCCAAACCGAGGCGCTCCGCTCCCGCAGTTGCATCGCCAGATCGCGTGGGAGGGCCTCGCCGCCGCAAAGCAACTTGACCGGAAGCGGCTTTTGCCAGTCCGCAGCAAGAATGAGCCGCCACGTCGTGGGAGTCGCCTGCATCGCCGTGACACTTCCCAGTCTTTCCAACAGCCATGGTCCATCCGCTGCCGCCTCTCGACTCGCCAGCACTAAACGCGCGCCAATGATTAACGGCAGGTAGAGTTCCAGTCCGGCGATATCGAAAGACAAAGTGGTGACGGCGAGCAGAGAGTCAGCTTCAGTTAGACCAGGCTCGAGGTGCATAGAGTGCAGGAAGTTGACTAAGGCTCCGTGCGAAATCTGTGTTCCCTTTGGCTTGCCTGTCGATCCGGAGGTGTAGATGACATAGGCGAGGTTGTCGGCGGCCATCGTCGGTTCGGGATTCTCGCTGCTCTCTTGCGCGATCATTTCCCAATCAGAGTCGAGTAACACCCGCGTCCCACCGTCCACCGGCAGTCGCTGCTTTGTTTCTTCCTGCAACAGCAAGACTGAAAGCTGCGAATCCTCGACCATGAATGCCAGACGTTCAGCGGGGTAGGAGGGATCGAGAGGCACGTATGCACCACCGGCTTTCAAAACGCCAAGAACGCCCACAACCATTTCTAACGAACGATCCGTGGCGATTCCAACCAGCCTTTCCGGACCAATGCCAAGACGGCGTAAATAGTGTGCGAGTCGATTTGCCCGCGCATTGAGCTCGGCGTAGCTGAGTTGCTGGTTTTCAAATTCCACCGCGATGCGCTCAGGAACTCGCGCCGCCTGCCGCTCGAAGAGCGCAGCAACGTTGAACTCTCGATCGTAGAGCGCCTGAGTTTGATTCCACTTCGTAAGGATCGCTGCGCGCTCGGCGGCCGTTAGAATTGACAGCTCCGACAACCGCGCCTGCGGATGAGCAGCAATACTTTCCAGCAACGTCTTGAGGTTCGCGAGTAGTTGCCGGCTTGTGTCTTCGTCAAACAGGTCGGTGTTGTACTCGAGGGCCATGCTCAGTCCCTGCTGTCCATCAAACACCCCGAGGAACAAATCAAATTTCGCCGAGGCTCGATCCGTGTTCAACGGAGTGAACTTGATTCCCGACAACTCCAGTTCGGTAAGCGGAGTGTTCTGCAAAGCAAACAACACCTGAAACAGCGGCGACTGCTTCAAGTTTCTTTCAGGCTGAAGCTCCTGGACCAGCCTTTCAAACGGCAGGTCCTGATGTGCGTAAGCGCCCATCGCAGTTTCGCGCACGCGCTGTAGCAGTTCCACGAAAGACGGATTGCCGGACAGATCAGTGCGCAACACGAGCATGTTGAGGAAGAAGCCGATCAGGCTTTCGATCTCAGCGCGGTTGCGATTCGCGATCGGCGTTCCCACCACGATGTCATCCTGGCCGGTGAATCGGTAGAGGAGAGTCTTAAACGCCGCCAGCACCAACATGAACATCGTAACCCCCGACTCACGGCTCAACTCTCTTAACGCGTGGCTCAGCGCCGGAGACAAATTGAGCGACTGTCGCGAGCCACGAAAAGTCTGCACCGCCGGACGCGGTCGATCGGTAGCGAGATTGAGCATTCTCGGCGCGCCGTCGAGTTGGTTCTTCCAGTAAGCGAGCTGTTCCTCGAGCACCCTTCCCTGAAGCCACTGACGCTGCCACTCCGCAAAGTCGGCGTATTGCACGGGTAATTCCGGAAGCGGTGATGGCTTGCCTATCGAGAATGCCTCGTACAGCGTCGCGATCTCGTTAACGAGAACACCCATGGACCAGCCGTCCGAGGCGATGTGATGAGTGCACAAGACCACGACGTGGTCTGATTCATCAAGTCGCAGCACACTGCAACGCAGCAACGGCCCCCGCGATAAATCAAAAGGACGCTGGCTCTCTTCGTTGATCAAGCGGCCGGCCTCTGCCTCTTGCTCTTCCCTGGAAAGATGACTCAAGTCTGTCACCGGCAACGGCAACGTCTGAGCGGGCACGACGAGTTGGACCGCCTCGTCGTTCTGCGAAGCGAAGACGGTGCGCAGGCTTTCGTGGCGTCGCAACACTTCGTTCAGGGTTTTGTGCAGCGCTTCGAGATTCAAGGGACCGGTCAGGCGTACCGCATTGGAAATGTGGTAGACGGGCGTGCCGGGCTCGAGCTGTTCGAAGAACCAGAGCCGTTCCTGAGCAAAAGACAATGGACTTGGGCCAGAGTGGCGTCGCCTGGGAATTGTCGCCGGCAACTCCGTCTTGACGCCCTTCTGCTTGAGCATCAAGGCGACCAACTCCCGTCGTGCGCCGGAGAGTCCCGGCGAATTCTTCAACTCACCGCCCATCCGACTTTCACTCCCATTTTGAGCAGGGCGTTGTCCGGCAGTGGTCCGAGCGGCACGCAATCGCGCTCGGCGATGTACAACGGGCGCGGATTAGCGTTCCATTGCGGAGCGTTCGCGACGCTGTTGTAGGAAGCAAATATGCTGATCCGGTCCCACGGGGAAAGATTGTTTGACGATGCATGAAACATGTTTCCGTGAAAAAACATCAACGTGCCCGCCGGACCGGTGACGCTCTTTATCTTCCGGTTGTCCATCAGCTGCAAAAGAATTCGCTTGTCGATCTTGTATTTAAGATCCGCGGTCAGGGTCGCTGCCCAGGAAGGTTGTGCATTGCCGTTGCCTGTCGAGCGCCGGTATTTTTCGTGTACGTCTACATCTACCATTCCATCAAGGTGCGAGCCTGGAATGACCAGCATTGGACCATTAAATTCGTTGACCTCCTCGACGAAGAGCACGGCAGTGAGGACGCGCGGCTCTGGCATGTGATCTTCTTTATGCCAGTAAAGAAAGTCCTGATGCCATTCCCACTGCTCTCCTTCCAGCGCGACCTTGGCGTTTATCTTGAACTGATGGACGTAAACTTCGCTATCGAGTATTTGACGCGCGGGCTCGATCAGCCGTGCAAGCCGGACGTAGCACCGGAACAGCTCGTTGTCGTGATGGGAGGCAAACACGGAGCGCACGGCTCCGCTTTTTTCTCTGATGGTTTTTTCAGAGTTTCCAGCGAAGATGTTAGGGAGTTCAGCCTGCAACAGTTCGAGTTCGGCTGGTGAGAAATAATTCTCGATAACCAGATAACCTTGCTGTTGATACTGCTCCAGTTGATGCTGGCTCAGCCTCATGGTCTTCTCCAGGTTGATTTCAGGATAGTCAGGATTAATTTGTCAGAGTGCAGGTTAAGAATCTTGTGCGTCTTGCAAATCCTGCAATCCTGTAAGGAAGTGGGACAGGATTTCAGGATTGTCAGGATTAATTGTCAGCGTCCAGCTTAAGAATCTTGTGCGTCTTGCAAATCCTGCAATCCTGTAAGGAAATGGGACAGGATTGCAGGATTGCCAGGATTAATTGTCAGCGTCCAGCTTAAGAATCTTGTGCGTCTTGCAAATCCTGCAATCCTGTAAGCAAGGCTTCGACCTCGCTGTCTGAGAGTTCTGATACTGTTTGCAGTGTCTGCGCAATTTCTTCGAGTGTTTCATCTTCCTGTGCCATTCGTTCGGCCAGTCCTGCAACCGTCGGCGCCTCAAATAAAGTGCGCAGCGGTAACTCGACCGGAAACACTTCGCGCAGCCTTCCGATTACCTGCGTTGCTAAAAGTGAGTGCCCGCCTAATTCGAAGAAGTCGTCATTGACCCCGACGCGCTCGAGTCCAAGGACCGTGGCCCAACACTCAGCCACCACCTGTTCCAATGCCGTGCGCGGCGCGACGTAGGCTCGTTCGAGTTCTGGTCGTGACTGGTCAGGAACCGGAAGCACCTTCCTGTTCACTTTACCGTTAGGCGTCAGAGGCAGAGCGTCGAGGAAGACAAACGCCGAAGGAACCATATAGTCCGGCAACGTCGTCAGGAGGAAACTTCTTAGCTCACTCACCGTCGGGGCACGGCCTTCGGCCAGGACAATGTAAGCCACCAAACGTCTCTTGCCGGGTTCGTCCTCGCGCGCTAACACGACTGTCTCGCGAACCGCGTCATGACTGTTCAGCGCTACTTCGATCTCACCCGGCTCAACACGAAAGCCGCGAATCTTGACCTGAAAGTCCATGCGCCCGAGAAACACTACGTTTCCATCAGCTAACCAACGCCCAAGATCTCCCGTTCGGTACAGGCGCTGACCTGGCTCATGACTAAATGGGTCGGGAACGAACCTTTCCGCGGTTAAATCCGGACGGCCAAGGTAACCGCGCGAAACACCGGCGCCACCAAGAAACAGCTCACCCGATACGCCGATCGGCACTGGCTTCATGTGCGGATCGAGAATGTAGATCTGCGTGTTGTAAATTGGCCGCCCGACCGCCGGTCGCTCAGGCCATTCGGCTACTGAACGCGGCATAGCCAACTCTGTTACGACGTGAGTTTCCGATGGTCCATATTCGTTATGCAACGTGCAGTCAGTGAGTTCGGTGAATAATCGCGTCAGCGATCGTGTGATCTGCAATTGCTCCGAACCGGCAATCACTTTCTTGAGCGACGCGCTAATCTGATCGTTGGCACAGAACCCTTCAGCCAGTTGTTGGAGCGCAACTGCCGGAATAAAAAGACGGTTGATTTCTTTCTCCACCAGGATTCGGGCCAGTCCCGCAAGGTCGCGGCGCATCTCTCCCGTAATCAACACCAGCGTCCCACCAGAACCCCACGTTGAAAACATATCCTGGAATGACACGTCAAAACTCAACGACGCAAATTGCAAAGTTCGCGAGCCCGCCGGCAAATGTGTTTCGCAGAATTGCCAATCGAGCAGGTTGCGCACTGCGCGATGATGCATTGCGATGCCCTTCGGCTTGCCGGTCGAGCCGGACGTGTAGGTTACGTAAACGAGATTCTCTGAAAATACTTCGGAACCTAAATTGTGATCGGGTTTTTGAGAGACGATGGACCAGTCGGTGTCCAGCAGCACGAGCGGAATCGACAGTGCCGTTAGCTCCTTGCTGAACAGCTTCTGACTCAACATTACGCGGGCATGGCTATCTTCAAGCATGTAGGCGATGCGTTCGCGCGGGTATGCCGGATCGAGCGCCAGATATGCGCCACCTGCTTTCATCACGGCCAATACGCTCACCATCATTTCAATTGAGCGCTCCAGCAGGATCGCGACGAAGACGTCATTCCCGACGCCCAACTCCTTTAAATAGTGCGCCAGTTGATTAGCGCGAGCATTCAACTCCCGGTAACTGAGTTCGGTATCTTCAAAAACCAGGGCTACATCATCTGGTGTTCGTTTGACTTGCTCCTCGAACATTTGGTGGATGCATTGCTCGCTCGGATACGATTGACTCGTCGCGTTCCAGTCGTAAACCAGTTGCTGTTCTTCGTCCTGGTTCAGCAGGGGCAAGTACGACAACCGGCAGTCGGGTGCGGCCACAATGCCGCGCAACAGGTTCTCAAAGTGTCCGGCCATGCGAGCTATCGTCGAGTCGTCGAACAGATCGGTGTTGTACTCAAATCCGAAATTGATGCCCTGTTCGCCTTCATCAACCATCATGAGGAGATCGAATTTCGACGTGCCGGTTTCAATGTCCAGGCCTTCCAGCGCGAGATTCGGAAGGGTCAAGGCAGTCGAAGCGATGTTGCGCACAGTGAACAGCACCTGGAAGAACGGTGTGCGTCCGAGGTTTCGTTCAGGCTGTAGCTCCTCCACCAGTTTTTCAAAAGGAAGGTCCTGATGCGCGTACCCATTCAGCGCCGTCTCGCGCACGCGCTGCAATAGCTCGCTGAATGATGGATCGCCCGAAAGATCCGTCCGCAGGACAAGCGTGTTGATAAAGAATCCGATTAGTCCTTCGATCTCGCTATAGTTGCGATTAGCGATCGGCGTACCGACGCTGATGTCGTCCTGTGAGGTGTAACGGTGCAGTAGCAGCTGGAACGCCGCGAGCAACGTCATAAACAGCGTCACACCTTCTTTACGACTCAATTCGTACACTGACTCAGCCAGCGAATCGGACAAGCTGAACGCTTGATGCGCGCCTTTGAACGATTGCACCGCGGGTCGTGGACGGTCAGTCGGCAGCTCCAGCGTCGCAACACCGTCGAGTTGTGTCTTCCAATAGTTGACGTGACCAGCCAGCGTGTCGCCCTGCAACAAGTTCGCTTGCCAGTGAGAAAAGTCAGCGTATTGAACCGGCAGATCGGAAAGCGGCGAAGGTTGGTCCGCAGCGAACGCTTGATACAGCGCGCCCATTTCCTGAAGCAATATGCCGATAGACCAGGCGTCAAACACGATGTGATGCATGGTCAACAAGAGAACGTGATGTTGGTGGTCCAAACGCAGCAGGATCGTGCGCAGCAGTGGGCCCTGCTCGAGATTGAAGGGTCGCTGTGCCTCCTCGATGGCCATGCTCCGTGCTTCCGTCTCGCGGTCCTCGTCCGGCACGTCTTGCAGATCACGCACTTCCAGTACCCAGGGTTCAGCCGGATTGATCACCTGCACGGTCTTCCCCAGGCGCGTCGTAAAGGTTGTCCGCAGCACTTCATGACGTCGCACAATCTCGCTTAAACATCGTTCCAGTGCGTGCTGGTCCAAAGCACCCGTGAGACGCACTGCATAAGGAATGTTGTAAGCGATGTTCGCCGGGTCAAGTTGCTCCAGGAACCAGAGTCGCTGTTGCGCGAATGACAGTGGAGGGTCCGCATCTCTTGGAACCGGTCGAAGCTCTGGCAGGTTGGTAGTTGACGATGTCGCTCTTGCTTTCTCCACGCTCTCTGAGAGACCGGCGACGGTCGGTGTCTCAAAGATATTGCGCAGCGGAACCTCGACTTCAAAAGCATGTCGCACTTGCGAGATGACTTGCGTTGCCAGCAACGAGTGACCGCCGAGTTCAAAGAAATTATCAGAGATGCCAACGCGGTCGACTCCCAACACTCTGGCCCAGATCTCAGCCATCAAGCTTTCCGTCGCGTTTCGTGGCGCAACGTATTCCTCCTCTGCCTTGGAACGTTGATCCGGCGCCGGTAATGCCTGCCGATCGACTTTGCCATTCGGCATCAGCGGCAACGCGTCGAGCATTACGAACGCGGTGGGCATCATGTATTCCGGCAAACGATCGTGCAGGAAGGTGTGCAATTCATGATTCGATGGCGCCGTTTCAGGGCTGACCACGTATGCCACGAGACGTTTATCGTCGATACCACTCTCTCTGACGATCATTACTGCTTCGCGAATTTCCGGATGACTGGTGAGCGCAGCTTCAATCTCGCCAAGTTCGATACGTGAACCTCGAATCTTGACCTGGTGATCGACACGACTAAGAAATTCCAGCTCTCCTGAAGCTGAGTAACGCGCGAGGTCGCCTGTACGGTAAAGCCGCGCGCCGGGCCGATTGCTAAACGGGTCCGGTTTGAACTTGTCGGCGGTAAGCTCCGCACGCCCGAGGTAACCACGCGCCACACCCGCGCCGCCGATGTAAAGCTCGCCCGTTGCGCCGATTGGAACCGGTTGCATCTGATCGTCGAGCACGTACGTCTGTACATTCGCAAGTGGCTGGCCGATCGCTGGTTGTGCGTTTTCGTTCGCGATGCGGCAGGCGGTGGCGTCAACTGTGCACTCAGTTGGACCATAAACGTTGTAAGCACGCGTGCCCTCCCGCTGTGCGAGCGTGCGCCAGAGGTCGTGGCTCACTGCTTCGCCCCCAACGAGCAATGACTTTGGATACGAAGCCGCCTCCTCAGCCCATCCTGATCGAACCAACAAACTCAGTTGTGACGGCGTGCAATCAAAGACGTCGATCTGATTCTGCTGGAGATAGGCATGCAGGGCCTGACCGTCGCGACGGACTTCCTCTGGCAGGATGTACAACGCGTGGCCGCTCAGTAGTTGAACGATCTGCTTGATGGAGGAATCAAACGCAAGCGGAGCATTCAGGCTGATGCGCAGTGCCGTGCCGGCCGCAAGATGGGGTGGCCCTCCGTGG
>JBIOVO010000308.1:0-9490 GCA_044867735.1 Pyrinomonadaceae bacterium
TCTTATAAAGCGCGGCTGGTTTGATAAGCTGAATTCAGTGCGGTGCTAGGCCCTAGTGGTTTGGGCACGGTCTCTAAAACCGTTTCAAGACGGGTTCGAATCCCGTGCACCGCACCAATTCTTATTCTGAAGCAGACCCGATTCTGGACCACGCGATCAGACTGCACGTCACGAAGCCGAACGCATTCAGCAGTCCGTGCGTCATCGCCATCGTCGGGATGTCGATGATGAGAGTCCTGGTGGCAATGCTGTAGGCATAGAGACATGCCAACACCATCGCCGCACAACTGGACGACGCCGCAATCAAAAACAGCAGTCGGATACCCAAACCGTCGACCAGGGGAATCACCCAACCAACAGTCAACACCGCGAGCAATACCAAGCCCAGAGCGAGCAGCAACGTTCCAAAGAATCCCATCCACGGTGAGTAAGTTATCCCGAACGCCACAAGGGGTATGGCTGCCACAATCGAACAGGCTGAAGCACCGAGCATTGACGGCGGATAGTCGTGGTCCGCCAAGGCCCTTCCGGTCAATCCCACAATCGTCAGCGTCGCGTATGCGGCGAGGTGAAAGTGGACGACGGTGAGCAGAATAATCATCTCGCCATAATCAAACGGCTGCTCACCAAGGCGGTAAATCACCAGCCATACTCCCGCCACAGACACGAACAACATGCCGGCATCGATGCTCAGTTCAGGAAGCGGTTCCCTTCCCCGATACATAATTCTGTAGAGACCAAGCAGCGAGATGAGAACGGTGAGGATGGTCCAGGGAAAGGACAGTGTGGCCGAAACCGGCCCAAAACCGACAAAGAAAGAAACGATGGTCGGTACCGCCGCAATCGGTTGCAGGTAAACCACCAGTCGATACAAAAACGGCCCGCCCTGTTGACGATCGACCGGGAGCAGCGACAACACCAGCGGCACCACTACGAGGATCGCGAAGAAGACTACTTTGTGGACAAGTTCGGTTTCGCGCGAGTCTGTAGTGGTCGTTGGCAAGAGCAACAACCACACGACTGCGCCCACCAGCGCGCTTCTTCGCGCAAACGTCGCTGCCAGGTTCATTGTGGATCGAGCGCCCGCGTCACCAATTCAATCTCCACGGTGATGTTGTCGCCGACAAATGTCGGACTGTCCTGGCGGGCGTAGTTGATTCCGAAATCGCGTCGATTCAGGATCATCTTTGCTGAATAACCGACGCTCAGTTTGTTATTAGAGGGATTTTTGAACGTGCCATTAACTGTGAACGGCAGTGCAATCTGCTTAGTCACGCCGTGCATCGTGAGTGGCCCATGTGCGATGAACTGCTTTCCCTTCTTCTCGATGCGCTCACTCTTGAAAGTGATCTCAGGAAACTTTTCCACGTCGAAGAAATCCGCGTTTCTAAGGTGTGCATCGCGCCGCTCGATCCCTGTATCTACGCTGGTAGCCTTGATAACGACGTTCACTGACGACTTCGTAAGGTCCTTCTCATCGGCATTCAGCGTGATGGCGAAGTCGGTAAACTTTCCTTTCACCTGCGAGAGGCCGCCAAGAATCGGAACCGAGAAACCGACCGTCGAATGGCCGTTGTCGATCGGATACGGTTTCGTGGTCGCCACTTGCGCCGCTACCGTCACACTCAGTAACAAAACAGTCAAAACAGTTCTCTTCAACATTGAAGTCCTTCCTTTTTTGAACCACAAAGGCACGAAGACACGAAGCTGATTACTAAGTTAGTGTCTTCGTGTCTTTGTGGTTAATTTGCTTCCGAAATCAAATACTTGTCGTATCCCGCGCGCACGAGCCCTTCGAACGCTTCCCACACTTCGTTCGGTATCTCCTGCGCGATCTGAAACCCAAGGGCTGGATAGAGTTTAATTCTCTGTAAATCGCCGACCATTATACCGACCACATCCGCCGCCGAAAGCGCGCGATTCGAATACTCGGCAAGGTAATCACGAAAAGAAACCTGCGGCGAAGTGACAATCACTTCCTTCTCCGGCCAATACCGGCGAAAAGTCGCGTAGCTGCGCCGCTCCATGTAAGGCTTTTGGACCAGAATAAACTTCCGTGGATCGAGACCTCTTTCGGCAAGTAGCTTCTTCGTAAACCGGACATTCTCACCTGTGTTCGTCGATGCGCTCTCGATGAGAATATTATCGCGAGGCACGTTCATCGCCGTGGCGATGCGTGCAAAGCGCTCGGCTTCCGGTTCGTCCCAGAGGCTTTTGGTGATCGCGCCCTGACCGCCTGAGAAGATAATCAGCGGCGCCCAGCCTTCGAGAAAAAGTTGCGCGCCACGTTCCGCGACTCTTTCATCGTGACTGCAAAGCACCATGATCGCGTCCGCTTTTGCGATCTGGTGCTTCATCTGGTGGTAGTTCCAAAGTGTTTCCGCCAGGTCAAGGATCTGCTGGTCCATATTCCGTTTGATCTTAAGCGGCGGCCTCTTCGTTAGCAGCCGCTGGTTCTACTTTCTTCCCGGTTGGATCGAGCAAACGTGCGAGCAGCGGAATGAGCGCAAAACTGATTGGCGCCAGCAGTATGCTGATGAATGACAAAGCGATCGCAATGGCGCACGCAATCGGAACTGCGAGTGAACGGCGCGCGATGCGACGTTCCAGCTCCGGAGTAACTTCAGGCTTCAGTAAATTCCTTGCTGCAGCATGACGCCAGATCAAGAGTTTAGCGGTGGCGACACCGCCGAAGCTCGCCGTGTACAGAATGAACGCCATGCGACTCCAGAAGTTTTCACTAAAGAGCGCCGTCGGAAATGGGACAAACGAAATGCACAGCAACAGCAAAAGATTGCGCCACAGTAAACCGGTGTCGTAGTCCGCGATGTAGCGAAAGATGCGGTGATGCTCGATCCACATCAGTCCGACGATCAGGAAACTGACGACAAACCCGGCGACGCGTGGGAGCAGTTCGAACAAAGCATGGCGCAACGCGGATTCAGTGTGCTCGGTTAAATGCGGGACCTTGAGTTCGAGAACGAGCAGCGTGATCACGATTGCAAACACAGCGTCGCTAAAAAACACCACACGCTCAAAGCTCAGACCAGTTTCCGGTTCATCTTTGCCCATCGGGGGAGCCTCCAACGAAACAAGAAATCGATTCACCTACCTTGCGTCAACAAAAACCTTTCCACTTCCGCGTGCGAACGAAGCCACACTACCTTCTTACTTTCCGAATTCTCTCGCAGCAACTTAAGAACTTTCGGCCTCGACCGTTGCGCGTAACCCCAAACCCAACTCAAAAACTCCAGATCTAGCTTCTCGTGACAACCTTCAGACATGTCCGGCCGCGAACGATTACGATAGAGCAGACGTCTCTTAGTCACTCGCCAGAGACAGTGCAAGCGCGGTAAATCAAGAAAAATGATCGTGTCGCAACGCTTGACTCTCAACTCCAGTGTGCCGCCGAAATTGCCATCGATGATCCACGAATCACCACTAATCAAATCCTTTACCGTTTGCAACCAGTCGTCTTCCGCCGGCTTCATCCAACCTGGCCGCCAGTAAAACCGATCGAGGTGCTTGACTTCGATCGCGAGCAACTCACCCAACCGCCTGGCGAAAGTCGACTTACCTGATCCGCCGGAACCGATGACTAAGACCCTTTTCATCACTACATTGCCCCGCTTTCAACATCCAGGCCTCCTGAAACGCGCGGGTCCGTTATCTAATCCGTGCTCACCTGCGTTAATCTTGGCTATCTAAGTGCGAAAGGAACCAGAATGGCGCCCACACTGTACCGGATTATTCTGCAAGTCGACAATCTCGACCGGGCCGAGGAGTTTTACGGCAAGCTGCTCGGCGATCGCGGGCGTCGGATTCCGCGCGCGTCGCGGCATTACATCGATTGCGGACCCGTGATCCTCGCGCTGGTAGACGTAAATGGGGAAAATATTCCCGGCCTCCAGCCAAAGCCGCTGCCCGACTACATCTATTTCGCGGTGAACGACTCTGAAGCCTTTCACGAACGAGCGCGCGAGCTACAGTGTCTCTCGACTGAAGACGTGCATGGCGAGAGCGCCGGAGATCTCGTCACGCGTCCCTGGGGCGAACGATCATTTTACGTGCACGACCCCTGGGGCAACGGGCTTTGCTTCGTCGACGAGAATACACTTTTTACAGGCAGGTGAGTTTTGACAACAGAAGTTATCGCTCTTAACCCAACCTATCAGGCAGCAACTACGGTGGCGCCGTATGTGGAGGCGCACTTTGCTCGTCATCACGAGGAAGCACGTCGTGTAGGCGAAGACAATCTCGCTCCGAAACCTGATGCGCAGTCGATCGCGGCGATCATCGACGCAACGTTCTGGGCAAGTTTTCGACCCGAAGAAGGTCGCTTCCCGAAGATCTCGCTGGCGTACTTGCCTCCGGAACTGGCAGGACAGCCGATGGTCTTTGAGCACCCGCTTCCCTTGACCTCCGCTGTTCTAACCAAACTCGCGCCGGCAGTTGAGCGTCCCGAAATTCATCTTGGAGTTTGGAATCACGGAGACGAGTTGCGGGTCTGGGGAACAACACGCACGATTCCGAGTTTCTGTTTTGTTCTGGAAGACGTTGAACCGGGACTGCTGGTCGTCAAACATCGTCGCCTGGATGGGCTCGGCAAGTATGCAAACGTCGCCGTGCTCAAGGGCGAACAGGTTAAAGTCATTGATGAAAAGGGCACCAGCCTGCCTGACTGCCCGTCGCTATTGAAAGCGCTCCTTGCCTTCACCGCGGCGGCCACCAACGGGCCATATCACTCCTTGAACGTGCTGGTCCAACTCAGTGCGTCGATGCGCGCACAGGGACATGGCGGCAGTTTGCTGGTCGTCCCGACTGGAAGCGAAAGCTGGCGCGAGTCGATCGCGCAACCAATTCTTTACTCGGTGACGCCGTTCTCGGCGCTCTCAGATCTCTTACGTCAGAAGGTGGACGAAGAAGACAGGCGTCAGTGGGAGAGCTCTTTCCGGCGCACGGTCGATTGGATCGGAGGATTGTCCGCGGTCGATGGCGCGACCGTTATTACCGACCAGTATGAGCTGTTGGCTTTCGGCGCCAAGATCCGCCGGACGGAACGAAGTTCGCCGGTCGATAGGTGGGTGATTACGGAGCCGATCGTAGGGAACCTGCCGATCGTGGTCCAGCCTACGGAGCATGGCGGCACGCGACATCTCTCGGCGGCGCAGTTTGTATTCGATCAGCGTGACGCGCTAGCACTCGTCGCTTCCCAAGACGGACGCTTTACCGTCTTCGCATGGTCACCATGCGAGGAGATGGTCCACGCGCATAGGGTAGAGTCGCTATTGATGTGATCCACAGATTACGCAGATTCAATCTGTGTACTCGGTGGTTAAGGAGTAAACGAGCGGCGGAAGGGGATTCCCGACAGGCTCATCCGCATCGCGCGTCCATCGACGATCGACTCAAAACTGATCCAGTCCGGCGCTTCGGGATCGCCCAGCCCAAACTTCCCGTCGCCACGCGGGATCAGCGCCTGCAATCCATCCGCAAAAAGCTGTCCTTTGCGTAACACGATCCGCGTATCGCCATACCAGGCACTGTCGTTGTAGTAGTGACCGACAAAGCCTTCCCAGTCTTTTCTCGTGTCGAACGTCTTTGGTCCTTTGTACCTTTCACCGATGTACCAATCAGGTCCGTAGAAAGCCTGCGTCACTTGCTGATTCTCACGCGCGAAGCCAAGCAGAAACAGTTCGAAGTCAGGATGATGAACGATAAAGCGATCGCCACCGCCCGAACGTTCGATCCCGACCTTTCGACCGCCACGCATGAAGAATAGACTGGTGCCCTCCGCAATTAGTTCAAGCTTCTTCCCCTCAGGCGTTGTGTAGATCCCGGCGTAGTCGGCGGCGTTCTTTATTTCAAAAGGCGAAGGTGGCGCGGCTGGTGGATCGGGTAGTGGTTTGCCGTCCAAAGATGCGTTGAGAAGATCGATTGCGTACCTCGTTACAGCGACGGGTCGATAGCCGCGAAGGTTTGCGTTGACTGAGGCAAACGCACCGACAGAGCCAGTCAGATCGACATCGATCGAAGAACTGAACGCGACCATTCCACCGGTGTGACGCAAACGCGTGTGACCGGCCATATCACTGACCCAGAGTCCGTAACCATAAGACGCCGGTTCACCACGATAAGGCGACTCGATCGCCGGCTTGACGAATAGTGCGAAGCCTTCTTCGGAAAGCAGTCGTCCCTTCGGCAACTTGCCTCGATTCAGGAGCATACGCATGTACTTCGCCATATCAGCCGGTGTCGATGCGATGCTGCCCGCGGCGATATCAACTTCAAGCCATTGCGCCTCTGCCAGTGGGTAAAGCGCCGGATACGGCTTTCCTTCACCAATCGGCTCGTATCCAACCGCCATGCGCGGGCGCAAGCCATTTGTGATGATCGGCGAACTCGCAGTCATCCCCATCGGCTCAAGCATTCGCGCCCGCATGGAATCCGCAAACGGACGTTTATCGATTGCTTCGATCAAGAAACCGAGAATGTTGTAGCCGGTGTTTGAGTAAAGAAAACGCTTGCCCGGCGCGTATGCCGTCCAGAGTTCAGCCAACAAGGCGTCCAACAAGAGCGGCGCGCCTGGTAAACCAGCGGTGTGACTGAGAACATGATGCGTGGTGATAGCTTCGAACTTCGAATTGATCTTGATCCACGGCAGGTATTCGACAATCGGCTTGTTCAGATCGAGTTTGCCTTCATCAAGTAACTGCATCAACAGAAAACCTACGAACGACTTCGAAACCGAACCGATCTCAAACATCGTGTCGGGTATCACTTTAAGGTTCGCTTTGACGTCGCGATAGCCGTAAGTTGACGCTCTAATCAGCCCGTCACGATTGGCAAGCGCGAGCGTCATTCCGGGCGCGCCGGTTTCCTGCATGTGACGCGTGATGAATTCATCGAGCCGCTTAAACACCGGTTGCAGTGCGGCCGCCTGGCTCAAAGCACTCGCCGGCACAACGGATCTCAATAACGTTATCGCCAACGCTGACTTTGCGCTCGCCCCGATAAAACTTCGACGTGAAATGTTCATAATCCGTTTTTATCCGTTAGATCTGTGTTCATGGTTTTAGACCTAGACTCCTCGACAACTCAAGAAACCTTGCTTCCGAGCGCAGGTTCTTAAAAACCGGATCGATTTGAATGAATGGCAGCCAGTTGAAACGCTCTTCGTGCGACTTCTCGAGCCAGTCGAGCGCCAGTTTGCGCTCGTCAAGTCCAGCATAAACGACTGCGGTTTGAAAAGGGGAGACGTATTGTTGCCTGGAGAGTTCCTGTAGCCGGCTAATTATCTTCTCTGCGTCAGTTCGCTTGCCGGCGAGCGCCTGCGCATGGCCCAACGCAGTCAGCGCCGCGTTATTGTCAGGCAGAGACTTCAACGCCGTCTTAAACGCCGCTATCGATTCTTCAAACTTCCCTTCCTCTTCGAGCACCAGTCCGAGTTCGTAATACCCGCGTCCGAAGTTGGCATCCATCTCGATCAGTTTCTGCGACTCCTTGCGCGCTTCTTCCAAGCGGCCGGCATAGTAAAGACTACGAATGTAATCGCTGTAAATCGTTAACGAAAACGGTTCGAGCTCGTGAGCAGTTTTTGCTTCGACTACGGCTTCGTTGAGCCGTCCGAGCGCGGCGAGATAACTGCCGTACCACTGATGCGCGGTGGCGTAGCTTGGATTCAGCGCGATCGCTTTCTTGAAGTGTTCCTCTGCTTCCGCCCACCTCAGATGGTAACGATAAGTGACAAACGCGAGCGATGTGTGGGCTTCGGCCAAACTCTCGTTAATCGAGAGGGCTCTTTTTGATGCGGCTTCAGCTTTGGGATACGACTCGTCTGCGGACGTGACGTTGTAGACGTTCAGCAAAAGATAACAGTCGGCGAGTCCGGCGTAAGCAAGACCGTAATCCTGGTCGCGCATGATCGCCTTGCCAAAGTAGTCGATGCCGCTGCGCAAGCCTTCGACAGTTCGCTTGTTCCAGTTGTAACGGCCCTGGAGATAGAGACGATAGGCTTCGGAATCGGGTGAATAGTTTCTGGTTAGGTGTGCGTGGTCTATGTTGTCGGTACGTGAGCGCAGTCTCTCCGAGACGTCACGCGAGATTTGCTGCGGCAACGCCACGACTTCCGAAACCTTGCGACCGTAGCGTTCGCCCCAGATATGACTATCGTCGCGCACGTCGATCAGTTCCACGCTAACGGCGAGATCGTCGCCCTGCTGCACGACACTGCCGGAAAGAAGTGCGTGAACGCCGAGTTCACGTCCGATCTTTTTCGGATCCGTTTCACGGCCTTTGTAATGAAAGACGGTGCTTCTTGATTTCACTTTCAGGTTCGGCACGCGTGAAAGATTCTCGATCAAACTCTCGGTGATTCCGTCTGAAAGATATTCCGTGTTCGGGTCGCTGTTCGCGAATGGAAGCACGGCGAGCGAGTTGATCGCCACCGAGGATTCCGACTCCGCCGGTCGATAAAGCTTATAAGCAATGAATGGGAGCGCCAGAATCAAAAGTGCCGCCACTGCGACTACGATAACTCTGCGCGCGCTGGTCCAGACGTTCCGGGACGCTTGAGCGGGAGGCGGCACGCTGATGGGCGCATCCGTCAGCGTGTTGCCAAGGCTGGAATCGTCATCGACTTCGCGCAGCACTTCCTGTAGATCGGTGCGCATGTCTTCGATGCGCTGGTAACGATCATCAGGATCTTTGGCTAGTGCCTTATCGAGAATCTCCTGAATACGACGAAGCTGAGGTGAGTCTTCACCACGTGCCTCGGCGATCGGTTTCGGTTTGTGATAGACCACCGCGTAGCGGACGTCCAGCGCAGTCTTGCCACGGAACGGCCAGGTGCCGGCGAGCATTTCGTAAAGCAACACGCCCGTTGAAAACACGTCGGCCCGATGATCGGCCTTCAAACCTTGTGCTTGTTCCGGGGCGGCGTAGGTTGACGTTCCGTAAGGCACACCGACTTCGGTCAGTTGTGGATCGCTCGAGTCCTTGTGGGGGCTTTCAATCAACTTCGCGAGACCGAAGTCGAGCACCTTCACTGTTCCCGATCGCGTCACCATCACGTTGCGGGCCTTGATATCGCGATGCACGATGCCGCGGCTGTGTGCGGCGGCGAGTGCGTCGGTTACCTGAATCGTGATTGAGAGCGCGCGACGCAGATCGAGTGGTTGTCCACCGACTAACTGGCGGACGTTGCGGCCCTCGACGTACTGCATCGCGATGAACTGAATGTCATCGACTCTATGCAAGCCGAAGATCGTGCAGATATTCGGATGGTCCAAAGACGACGCCAGCTTGGCTTCGCGTTCGAAACGCATGAGGTTTGAGGCGCTGTCGGTCAGATCGGGTGGCAGGACCTTGATGACCGCAGGCCGATCGAGCGTCGTGTCGATGACTTTGTAGACAGTTCCCTGACCACCTTCGCCGATCTTTTCTACGACACGATAATGGAGGAGGAGTTGCCCGATCATAGGGAAAGTTA
>JBIOVO010000309.1:0-22600 GCA_044867735.1 Pyrinomonadaceae bacterium
CTGAGGTTTTAGACATACTTCGCAACGAGAAGCCTGTCTTCGTTGAGTTTGAGGTTAAAGCGGGAAATGTCGCCAACATACGGACCAGCGCTGAGCCTGTCGGCGAAGCTGAAGGAACTTAGCAGCAGTCACTCGATGCTAGCCGCTTGTTTGAGTTTGGGATTTTCGGCCCAGGGACGGCCGGAGACGAACGATACTTTGTCGTAAACCAGCACGATCGTTTCCAGCTTCAGCAACTTACTCGCTTCACGGGCGGCGTGCATCGGGATGCGGATACAACCATGCGTCGCCGGTTTAGCCGGCACCGAACGACTGCCATGAATCGCGATTCCGCCACTGATGTAGTTCGGATAGTACATCCTTCCGATTGGACCATGCTCCCAACCCGCGATCTTGTCGTAGACAATAAAACGGCCGCGCGGTGTGTAGGCGATGCTCGTCTGACCGTCGTCGAAGAACTCTTTTCCGGTACCGGTTGACACCGGCAACACGCGCACGCGGCCTTCTGCGTTAACGATCAGCAACACCTGGCGATCGAGATCGACTTCGACGTGCTCGTATCCCGGTTCTCTGGCCTGTGGTGAGGTCGCGGCGCGAATCGCTTCCAGCTCAGCGACTGTAAGCTGGCTCGTGATAGCGCGGCCTTCCCACTTCTGGAATGCAGTCACCGCCGACCGCGTGCCGGGATCGAATACTCCATCAACTGGACCAGTCCAGTAACCCAGTTCCGAAAGGCGGCGCTCAGCCTCGCGCGTCTCCGCGCGACTCAAAGTGACGCGCTCCTGCGCCATCGCAGTTGAAGTTACAAGTAAAAAGATGCCAAGCAGAAACCTCACAGGAGCGATTCTAGCATGTTGCCCCGCAGCCTACGGAAAATCTCCAAAATCAGTGTAATCTGTGGCCATGGCTTTCGTGTTTGATCTGGACGGGACGCTCGTCGATAGCGTCTACCAACATGTACTCGCCTGGCGGGAAGCACTCGAAGCCGGCGGCATGGAGCTCGCCGTGTGGCGCATCCATCGCCAGATCGGCATGAGTGGTGGGCTGTTCGTCAACGCATTGCTTCGCGAGACTGGCCACAACGTCACTGAGGAGGAGGCTCAGCGACTCCAGCGAGGGCATGCGGAGGCCTTTAAGCGTTATGCGTCGCAAGTACGCCCGCTGCCTGGAGCAAAGGAGTTACTGGCGTATTTGACGAAGGCCGGCGTGCCCTGGGCCATCGCCACCAGCGGCCGCCGTGAAAGCGCGAGCTTGACGCTTAAGCTCCTTGGTGTCCCCGATGATGTTCCGATCATCACGCGCGACCAGGTACGTCACGCCAAACCTGATCCGGATCTCTTTTTGGTAGCAGCGGAGAAACTCGGCGTTTCGATTAGTGATTCCGTGGTAGTGGGCGACAGCATTTGGGATCTACTCGCCGCGCGCCGTGCACGTGCGCTGGGCGTCGGTCTTTTGTCTGGCGGATACGGACGCGAGGAGTTGGAACGTGCGGGCGCGTATCGAGTCTATAACGATCCGGCTGATCTCCTGCGCCATCTCGACGAGGTTGGTGTGCGGCGCGCGGAGTAGGTTGGTCTTTTGCGAGTGAAGAACTAAATTAGGATTTCTCCCGCAAAGGTGCAAAGGCGCAAAGGAAGACGCAAAGAAGAGTTAGTTCTTTTCCGCCGCTAATGCTTCGTAAGTCTCGCCTTGCTTCAGCGGGTTGTCCTTTGCGTTGCTAAGTTTGATCTCAACAGTCTGGCAGCCCCATTCGAAACATTCCTTCGTAACGTCGAAGTGCAAGTGTGGCCCAGCACTGGCGCCACTATCTCCACTTAAAGCGATCTTGGCTCCCTGGGCCACCTTGTCGCCGAGCGATACGAGCGCTCCGTCCTTCGTGAGGTGGTAGTAACGACCAAACGTTCCGTCAGAGTGTTTGATGACGACGACGTTCTCCTGCCCGGGTTTGCGCGTGCTGTCGTTGTTATTCTCGACGACCTTCACCACTTCGCCACCACGTGCTGCGACGACAGGGCTGCCGATCGGCATTTGAAAGTCGTAGGCAAACTCGGCGTGATCTTTGTGACCGTAGGGACCGTTGTATCCTTGAAGCACCTTGCAACTCGTTCCGATCGGGTAGGGAAGGACGTAGGATTCTGTGGCAGATAGGGTGAAGACGACCACGCCAGCCAGCATAAAACTGATAGCCTTGAACATCGAGGTTCCTCCGGATGAGTGTATATAAAGAATCATTTGTAGGGGCGGCCCTCTGTGGCCGCCCGTTTGTCTAGTCCTATCTCGGTCTGATCGATTTCGTTATCGCCGGGCGATCGACAAGGTGGCCGTTGTGGATGACGTGCCAGATGCGGCGGGTGTTGCGGATGTCCTGCAAAGGGTTGGCGTCGAGAATGATGACGTCGGCCCACTTTCCTACCTCGATCGTGCCGAGATCTTTCTCCGCGCCGAGAATTCGCGCGGCCGCGCCAGTTCCGGCCTGAATTGCTTGCGCCGGAGTCAAGCCCGCGGCCACCAACTGCTCCAACTCCATGTGCACACCAGTGGGTATTTGCCAAATGTCTGTTCCCGTGCCAATCGTCACTCCCGCCCGCGAAAATTTCGCCACCGATTGACGCCAAAGTTGAGCGTCCCTGGCCCACTCCTTCCGCGAAGCAGCGCTCAACTTCAACATCCAATCGAAACTCTCTCGCGATGGCAGGAACGGTGTGAGTTCCGCATCGTCTTCGAGCAGCGACGGTCGTTCGTTTAGGCGAGCAGCAAAGTCGAGATACGTTATTGTCGGCACAACGCCGACGCCGGCGGCTCGGAACAGTTGGACCAAATCATCATGAACATGCGTGTTGCCACGGGGCCCACAGAGACCCGTGTGCTCCTTCGCGTCCATGCCCGCCGCAATCAGCGGTAGCTGGTAGGCACAATGCCCGGTCGCTCGCAGGCCACGCCGGTGGGCTTCAGTAATCATGCGAGCGTTGATGTCCCAACGTCGAAACGTTCGCGTCTTGATGTGTTGCGCGCCAAACGTTTCGGCGAGAGCAACTGCTCGTGCGACGTGTTCCGGATCGGCTTCCGGCTCGATCCCACGTCCCTGCTCTTCGTCAAATGCCCAGTCGCTGTAAAACTGAAATCCGCCGTAACCCACGCGCGGCCCAGGCAAAACGCCCGCAGCCATCGCATCAGCGTACGCAACGAGCGGCGCCATCGACGCACCTTGATCTCGCACCGTCGTGACTCCGAAGTAGAGAAAGCCCGGCAACAGACCGGGTCGATACAGGTGGGCGTGAAGGTCCATGAGGCCCGGCATCACGATGCGGCCGGCAGCGTCGAGGACGCGAGCCCCGGTATTTGGAATCGCGCCTGTAGCCGCGATGCGCGCGATCCGTCCGCGTTCGATGAGAATGTCGAGAGCGCCACTGATGGGACCGCCGGTTCCATCAACGATGCGAACGTTGCGAATCAGCATCGCTTCCGCTACGGGTGGCGTGTAGGAGATGGGCCAACCGATTTTTCGTTCCTCTTCTTTCGCCGTCCGTGTTCGCAGTCCACCTTCAGAGACGAAGAGAAGAGTGCCGTCACGCGCTGACGAGAGATAAAGAGCCGCGGCGTTACCGATGGGTTGCGGATCAGACAACATGCCGCTGCGATCAAACGGCGTCTCCCACAGACGATCGTGACGAACGAACACGATCTTCTTCTGTGGTGTCCATTGCAGAAAGATCGGCGCGTCGGGAAAACGCGTAATCGCCTCCCTGGGACCGGAAAGCGGCACGAACGTCGCTCGACCAGGCTGATTCGGAGTTCCTTCGCCGCTTACTAACAATCCATCGGACGCTGGGCTCCATTGCGGAGGGCTGGTCCAGCTCGAACCGATCGATCCGAGATCGCGAGTCTGTGTGGCGTCCGTGACGTTGACTGCTTTTGCGTCGACGACTCGGAGCACTCCGTCGTCCTTCACGTGAACAAACGCCAGGTAGCGGCCGTCGGGCGAATACGTTGCGAACGCTTCACGTCCAGGCAATGATGTGACCTGGCGAGTCACGCCTGTCTTAACGTTGGTAGCGAACAGATCTTCGTGCTCAGCAATCCCCGCGGACCACGCGACCTCACTTCCGTCCGGTGACCACGCGAGTGAAGTCGCTTCGAATGGAACCTTCGCAACTTCACGCGGACTTCCGCCGACGGGAATGGTCCACAGCTTACCGAGTGAGAGAACGCCGATTTGACTACCGTCAGGCGAAAGCGCCAGTCCCATGAAACCGCGTGCAGGTTGCGGCTGGCCTGGTTCGGGAAAACGAGCCGGTGGCAATGTGCGGCGACTTCGCGTAAGTGACAGCCGCGCCGTAAACCGGATCTCACGAGCTTTTCCCGTAGACGTTTGTAACTTCCAAAGGCGGCCGTCGGCTGAGTAGGCCAACGTGTCGTTGTCGGCGAACCAGCGAATCCGAGTGGGCGCAACGTCTGCATGGTCCGTCAATCGCACCGGTGAGCCTTTCGTTTCGAGATCCTGCACCCACACCTGATTTCGATCGTTCGAGTCAAGCGCGAAGTACGCCATGCGCCGCCCGTCGGCACTAAACGCGGGAGCTTTCGCTTGCACCGAGTCTGGCGTTACAGCGCTTGCCGCACCGCCCGTAACCGGGACGACCCAAACTCGACCGCGCGATTCACCTGGCGCAGTGCGCGCTACAAATGCGATCTCTTGTCCGTTTTTTACCCAGGCAGGATCGCTCAGGAACGTGGCCGAAACGCCGGTGATCGAAAGCTCGCGCATCGCGCCAGAGGCAACCTCGAGCAACATGATGGCAGTCCGCCACCTGGTTCCTGTTTCGTTCGGCGGCACCGCATGCGTAAACGCAATCACGCGGCCATTCGGTGACCATGCCGCGTCGCGATCGAAACCATCGGGATTAGAAAGCTGAGTTAACTGGCGCAGAGGACCGGAGGTCAGGTTGAGAAACCATAAACCAGTGCGGCCATTTCGCTCGCCACTAAACACAATGCGGCGGCCATCGGGTGAGAACGTAGGATCGAGATCTTCCGCTTTGTCGCGTACAGCGTCAGTGATAGCGCGTGCTTTGCCGCCCTGCGCGGGAACGATCCAGAGTTGGCCCAGCAGATCGAAAACGATCGTACGACCGTCTGAAGAAACGTCGAAGCTAAGCTCCGTGCCTTCGCTTGTCTGTATGGCGATGGTTTCGCGTCCGGCGCCGTTTTGAGCTGCTGAGGGTGAGGGAATTCCCGGGACGAACAGGAGAGAGAACGCGAGACTCAACCGCAACTGAGGGAACATAGTCGGGGCTCCTTCCCAGCTTCAGTGTAGCGCCCAAAGATTACATTGATTAGTGCCATTTCTGCACTAGCCACGGTGTATGATCAGCAGCACTTACTTCCGCAGCCCGAGAACAACAATGGACACACTTTTCAAAGACATTCGCTACAGTCTTCGGAGTCTCGCAAAACGCCCTGGCTTTACTGCCATCGCCGCTCTGACACTCGCCCTCGGCATCGGCGCGTCAACCGCGATCTTCAGCGTCGTGGATGGAGTGTTGCTGCGATCGCTGCCATATCCAAACGCCGATCAAATCGTACAACTTCGTGAAGTGAGTCAGCGAGGCAACCGGATGGCGTTTGCCGAACCGAACTTTCTCGACGTGCGCACGCGCAGTCACTCCTTTGGGAGTGTCGCGCAGTACGCGGGTGAGTTAACCACGGTGACCGGCGCGACGGAACCTGTTCGCGTGCCGGTCTTTCATGTGTCCAGCGACTTCTTCAACGTGCTCGGCGTGACGCCGATCGTTGGTCGCACCTTCCTGTCGGAAGAGAGCAAGCCGGGTGGCGCACCAGTGGTGGTGATCAGTTACGGCTTCTGGCAACGTTCGTTAGGCGGAAGACCAGATCTCGCCGGAACAACCTTGAAGTTAATGGACCAGAACGTCAGTGTCGTCGGAGTGATGCCGCCGCATTTTGCTTTTCCGCAAGAGGCTGAGATCTGGATACCGCGAGAATTGTCTCCGGCAGAGATTTCGCGCTCGGCTCACAACTGGAGTGTCGTCGCGCGCATGCGTCCAAACGTTACTACTGCACAGGCGTACACCGAGGTTAGCGCCATCGCAAAACAACTCAAACAGGAATACGGCAAAGACATGGACGGCGTGGATTTCACAGTCGTGCCGCAACAGGAGTTCATGGTCGGAAACGTGCGCGGGGCTCTGGTGATGATTCTCGTGGCGGTCGGTTTCCTGTTGCTGGTGGCGTGTGCAAACGTTGCGAACCTGCTGTT
This sequence comes from Pyrinomonadaceae bacterium, assembly GCA_044867735.1. Classification (GTDB taxonomy): domain Bacteria; phylum Acidobacteriota; class Blastocatellia; order Pyrinomonadales; family Pyrinomonadaceae; genus PSRF01. The sequence continues at coordinate 6,275 of JBIOVO010000309.1, forward strand.
GGCCCAGGCAACCACACGTCAGCGCGACTTCGCCGTACGTACGGCACTCGGCGCCACACGATTTCGCCTCGCACGACAATTCATCACCGAGAACGTCCTCCTGGTTCTAGTCGCAGGCGCGCTCGGCGTGGTGATTTCGTTCTGGGAAGTCGATCTGCTACTCAGTTTGAATCAACAAAGCCTGCCGCGCATCAACGAGATCGGAGTAAACACGCGAGCAGTCGCTTTTACGCTGGGCCTGTCGTTGTTAATCGGCGTCGTACTCGGACTGGTGCCGCTGCTTCGCTTCTCGGGCAAGGATCTGGAACGAATCCTGAGAGAAAGCGGTGCCGGGGCGCGCGGATACGCGGGCCAACGTGTAAGAAGTCTGTTGGTGGTGGGACAGATGGCGCTGACGCTGATTCTTCTGGTCGCCGCTGGTTTGCTGGGAAAGAGTTTTTACCGGCTGCTGCAAGTCGATCCCGGCTTTCAAACTGAGAGTGCGGTGGCGATGGAGTTATCGCTTCCCAACCCGCCCATGGATGAAGGCCGGTACAAGCTTCTGCTGCAACAGTATTATCGTTTGCTGGAACAGGGCATCGCACCCGACGCGAAGATTCAGGTGAATGCTGAAGAAGAACGACAAAGGCTGTTTCAAAAGCAGTTGCTCGAGCGGCTCGAGACTACGCCGGGCGTCATCGCGATCGGCAGTATCAGCCACTTGCCGCTAACCGGTGGCGGGCCTGATGGAACTTTCCTCATTGCCAACAATCCGGCGCGAAAGGGAAACGCCGATTATCGGCGTGCCAGTGCCGGCTATTTCACTGCCATGAAGATTCCGTTACTACGCGGTCGCACGTTTGATTCGAGCGATCAGCCGAACTCTCCTAACGCAGCAGTCATCAGTCAATCGCTGGCGCAGAAGTACTGGCCCAACGAAGATCCGATCGGTCAAACCATTCAGTTTGGAAACATGGATGGTGATTTGCGCTTGTTGCATGTGGTCGGCGTCGTTGGTGACGTGCGAGCCTATGGCGTCGATGAAGCGATTGCTCCGACTGTTTATGCCAACTCACTTCAACGAGTGCCAGCGTCAAGTTGGACGGTCGTTGTTCGTGGTCAGGCAGATCCCTCAACGTTGATCCCGGCGATGCGTGAGGCGGTGAGATCTCTTGATCCGCAACTGCCACTGAAGTTTCGCACTCTTGACGAGGTCTTTTCATCGTCCCTCGATCAACGTCGGTTTAGTCTTGTGATCTTCGGGTTCTTCGGCACAACGGCGCTCTTGCTGGCGGCGATGGGTATTTATGGCGTCACCGCTTACACGGTCGCGCAACGCACGCAGGAGATCGGAATTCGCATCGCACTCGGCGCGCAGATGAGCGACGTGCTTAGCCTGATGTTGAGAAAGGCGATGTCGCTGGTGGTGGTCGGCGCGATCATCGGGATCGCCGGCGCGTATGCGGCTACGCGTGTGATGGCGAACTTGCTGTTCGGAGTGACGCCTAGGGATCTCGCGACGTTTATCGTCGTTCCGTTGCTGCTATTGCTGGTGGCGCTGTTTGCTTGTTTAATACCGGCGCGTCGAGCGACTAAAGTCGATCCACTAATCGCGCTGAGATATGAATAGCAAACGGACGGGCGGCCACAGAGTGCCGCCCCTACAAAAACATTCGTATACGAACAACATAATTGTAGGGGTGGCCCTCCGTGGCCACCCGTATGCTGCAACTCGCGTCCTTTCCGCGTGCCTTGTCATTCTGCTCCTCGCTGCGGCTGTTTCGGCCCAAAGGGCTGTCTCGTTACCGCGCAGCACTCCCGAGCAGCAGGGAGTTTCATCCACCGGTCTGCTCGCCTTCATCGAAACGGCCGACAAAGAGATCGATACGATGAACAGCTTCATGCTGGTTCGACACGGACACGTGGTGGCCGAAGGTTGGTGGACTCCTTACGATCGAGATACGCCACACATCCTTTACTCGTTGAGCAAGAGTTTTACGTCCACCGCCGTCGGACTTGCGGTCGCCGAAGGGAAGCTGAGTCTCGACGATCCGGTACTGAAATTCTTTCCTGAAGACGCGCCTGCTGAGCCTTCACGCAACCTCAGCTCGATGCGTGTTCGCGATCTACTGCGGATGTCTACCGGAAATCAGACCGAGGCGCAGTTCGGTGTTTTCGGTCCCGCAAAAACTGTCGACCCATGGACCAGGATCTTTCTCGCGCATCCGGTGCCATTCAAACCGGGAACGCACTTCGTCTACAACTCGCCGGCCACTTACATGCTTTCGGCCATAGTCCAGAAAGTTACGGGCGTGAGTACGCTTGAATATCTTCGGACCAGACTATTCGAACCACTGGGGTTCAAAGATCCGAGGTGGATCGAAAGTCCGCAGGGAATCACGGTCGGCGCTTATGGTTTGTCCGCACGAACCGAGGAGATCGCCCGTTTCGGACAACTCTATCTTCAGAAGGGCCGTTGGAACGGAAAACAGTTGTTACCGGCGTCATGGGTGACGCAGGCGACGTCGATGCAGACTTCGAATGGTTCAGCGCCGGCGAGCGACTGGGATCAGGGTTATGGTTATCAGTTCTGGAGATCGCGTCACAACTCTTTTCGCGGCGATGGAGCGTTTGGTCAGTATTGTATGGTGCTTCCTGAGTACGATGCTGTGGTCGCGATAACCAGTGGCGTGCGCGACATGCAGAAAGTGATGAACCTGGTTTGGGAGAAGCTGCTGCCAACGATGAAGCCCGGACGTTTGCCCGAGAATGCTGCTGCGCGGAAACAGCTCGAAAGCAGGCTCGGTCAGTTGTCAGTCACGTTTCCGAGCGGTGCAGCGTCGTCTGCTCTTGCTTCACGTGTATCAGGGAAGTGGTTTGATTTTCCGCTGAACTCGCGTGAGATCAAGGCGGTATCGCTCGATTTCAGCGGAACCTCGCCGGTGCTGATAGTGCAAACCTCAACCGGTGAAGCGCGAAATCCGATCGGCATCAATAACTGGTCTCGGAGCCGTGGGACGTTCACTAACGGCCTTGATCGCTTTCTCAGCGTGCCTGAGAATCCGTTGATCGCAACGAGTGGCGCCTGGACCTCAGAAAACACGTTCACCGTAAAGATCGTTCTTTACGAAACTCCTTTCTACTCCACGGTAAATTTCAAGTTCGACAACGACCAACTCTTCATCGACTCGGAACACAACGTCGCCTTCGGCCCCACAAAACTCCCGGTCTTAACCGGCCGTCCCCGCTCTTAATCTGCGTAATCTGCGGATGAAGCCTTGCCATCTTAGGCATCAGGGGAGTAGTATGCCTAAAACGTTTAGGTGTAGGCCGAAGAATGATCAATCCCAAATCAGATCTGCTGCAAGGCACACTCGACATGCTGATTCTCAAAGCGCTGGCCCTTGGGCCGCTGCATGGTTACGGAATCATTCAGAGAATCCGGCGCATGTCAGACGAGATGCTCACCGTCGAGCAGGGCGCGCTCTATCCGGCGCTTTACCGGATCGAGCAGAAGAAATGGGTGAGCTCGAAGTGGGCGAACAACGAGACCGGAAGGCGCGCGAAGTTTTACAAACTGACCAAGGTCGGTGAGAAGCAGCTTCGCGTCGAGGAAGAGAGCTGGGATCGTCTGGCGCTCGTGGTGGCGAAGATGCGGGAAGCGACTTAACACAGATCGAACGATAAAAACGGATTAAGTTATGAAGTGGTTGAACGTTTTGAGAGATCGTTTGCGTGCGTTGAGGCGACGGGAGCAGGTGCTCGACGACATCGATGAGGAGCTTCGCTCGCACATCGAGATGGAGGCCGAGGCAAATCAGGAGTTGGGAATGACGCCCGACGAGGCGCGCCGTGCTGCGATGAAAAGCTTCGGGAATGCCGGTAGTGTCAGGGATCTTGCCTATGAGGTTCGTGGCGGCGGGATCTTCGAAACGCTCTGGCAGGACTTGCGCGTCAGTGCGCGAATGCTGCGTAAGCATCCGGGTTTCACGATTATCGCCGTCCTTACTCTCAGTCTCGGCATCGGCGCAAACACGGCGATCTTCAGCATCGTGAATGCAGTTCTCCTGCGGCCGTTTCCGTTTGAGTCGCCTGAACAACTCGTGATACCGGGAGAAAGCAACACCGGAACCAGGGGCAACACGTCGCTCTCGTATCCCAACTTCGCCGACTGGAAAGACGATCGAAGAGTTTTTGCTGGTGTCTCGGCTGTGCGCTCGAACGAGAACTACAACCTGACCGGCGCCGGCGAGCCTGAACGGCTGATGGGCCGGCTCGTGTCTGCGGGCTTCCTTTCGACACTCGGAGTTCAGCCACTGCTCGGCCGTGACTTTGCGGCCGAAGACGATCGCCAGGGCGCGACTCCCACCGTGATTCTTAGTTACGGACTGTGGAGTCGCCGTTTCGGAAACGATCCGAATATCGTCGGCAAACAGATCACACTCAACAACCAGAGCTATACCGTCGTCGGTGTCACGCCGCAGACTTTTCAATACGGACTCGACGCCGATGTCAACGTGCCGATCGGTCTTTCTGCCGAACGATTCAGAACACGCGGCGCCGATCCGGGAATCGGCGCCGTGGCGCGTTTGAAGCCCGGCGTGTCGTTGGAGCAAACCGAGACTGAGTTGAACGTGATCTATGCGCGGATGGAACAACAATACCCGGAAAGCAACACGGGCCGTCGTTGTTTTCTGACTCCGTTGCACGAAAGCTTCGTTGGTAACGTGCGGCAACCGCTGTTGATCCTGCTTGGGTCTGTGGGGCTAGTGCTGTTGATTGCGTGCGCAAATGTAGCCAACCTGTTGCTCGTTCGTTCTGCTACGCGTCAACGAGAGATGTCCGTTCGTGTCGCGCTCGGTGCGAGTGGCTGGCGCATCACTCGCCAATTGCTGACGGAAAGTGTCGTGCTCGCCGCGATCGGCGGTGTTCTCGGCGTGTTGCTTGCACACTGGGGCACGAATTTTATTGTCTATCAACTACCCGAAGGCATTCCACGTTTGGGTGAAGCTTACGTCGATCTGCGTGTGTTGGGCTTTACTCTGGCGGTGTCGCTCATTACCGGTTTGCTGTTTGGTCTAGCGCCGGCGTTTCAGGCTTCGCGTTTGAATCTGACTGAAACGCTGAAGGAAGGCGACCGTGGTTCCTCGGGCGGACGACAACGTTTGCGCAGCGTTTTGGTAGTTGCCGAAGTCGCGCTCACGTTGACGTTGCTGGTCGGAGCTGCGCTGTTGATTCAGAGTTTTCGTCGCGTGCTACAGGTCGATCCCGGATTCCAGGCGGAGAACCTGCTCACGATGCAGGTCTCAGTCAACAACCCTGACGGTCAGCAGGTCTCCAATTTCTTTAAGCAGTTGCAGGACAATGTGCGGCGGCTGCCGGGCGTTAAATCCGTTGCAGTATCGAACGGGCTGCCACTTGGAGTAGCAAACAATCCGATCTTCCTCGTCATCGGCCGGCCGCTGCCGGAGAAGGGCAAAGAACCGGGCGGTACTCGGTACACGGTAAGTAACGATTACTTTCAGACGATGGGCATTGACTTGCTGAAAGGCCGTGTCTTCAACGCACAGGAGACACCCGAATCGCCGCCGGTGGTCATCATTGACGATGCCCTGGCCCAACAACACTTTCCCAATGAAGATCCGATCGGACAGCGTCTGGCCCAGTCAACGTCAGGCACGCCGAGTTACGAGATCATCGGTGTCGTCAGGCACGTCGAACACAACAGCCTCGAGAACCAATCGACGCGCAGGCCCCAGTTTTATCTAGGCTTCAATCAGATTCGGATCGACAGCTTGCCTAACTCTACTCGCCGCATCAATGTGTTGACGCGCACTGATGTTGAGCCGGCCAGTCTCGCACCGGCCGTGCGTGGGCAGATCGCGGCGCTAAATAAAGATCAGGCTGTGTTCAACGTGCGGACGATGGATCAGATCGTGTCGCAGTCGGTGGCGCCGCGCCGTTTCTCGATGATGTTGTTGACGGCATTCGCCGTGGTTGCATTGGTCCTTGCCAGTATCGGGATTTACGGCATGATGTCGTACGCGGTCGCGCAGCGCACACGCGAGATCGGGTTGCGCATGACACTCGGCGCGCAACGCGGCAATGTCTTGAGACTCGTGATCGCACAGGGAATGAAACTCGCCATCGTCGGTGTTGTGTTGGGATTGATTGCGGCGTTCGCGCTGACTCGTACGATGAGCACTCTACTCTTCGGTGTAAGCGCCACTGATCCGTTGACGTTCGTTTCGATCTCAGTGCTGCTCACGACGGTTGCGTTGCTGGCCTGTTGGATGCCTGCGCGACGCGCGACTAAGGTCGATCCCATAGTGGCCCTCAGGTACGAGTAGTCCACACCACTGTTTTAACCACAAAGACACAGAGACACGAAAATGAACTTTGTGTCTTTGTGTCTTTGTGGTTAAGTATGCCTACTCTCAGCAGGAGGACCCGAAGAAATGCATCGTCGCTATGCCGCAGTAGGACTACTAATTCTCACTCTCTTGATTCCCCATGCCGCCTTGGCTCAACAGGCTACCGCGCCTGCGCCTGCGCCCGATCCGAATGATCCGATTACTCGGATCCGCGAAGAAGGCTTGAAACGCTCGCAGGTAATGGAAACGTTGAGCTACCTGTCTGATGTGATTGGCCCAAGGCTTACTAATTCACCTCAGATGAAGCGCGCAAATGAGTGGACGCGTGACCGGCTGGCGAAGTGGGGACTGCAAAACGCCCACCTCGAATCGTGGGGACCATTTGGCCGCGGTTGGGAGTTGAAGGGTTTTTCTGCCGAGGTAATCGAGCCGCAGTCGATCCCGCTGATCGCGTATCCAAAAGCGTGGTCCCCGAGCGTAGATATCCCGCGCGGCGAAGTGGTGCAAGTCGATCCAAAAACTGACGCCGATTTGGCAGCTTTCAAGGGTAAGTTGAAAGGCAAAATTGTTTTAGCCGGGCCAATGCGTGAAGTCGCGGCACATTTTGACGCGCAGGCCACGCGCATGGCGGATAAAGAACTGCTTGCCCTCGCTGACGCCGGCGATGCAGCGCCCAGCTTTGCCGCGCAGGCTGCCAATCCCCGCGTTCAGGAATTGATCAAGCGACAGGTTCTTGCCGCAAAGGTATTGCAACTGGCGAGCACCGAAGGAGCCGCGCTCGTGATGTTTGCGAGTTCGGGCGACGGCGGGACGATCTTCGTCGATGGCGCCGCGGTGCCGCGCGAGCCCGATATGTCTTCGCCCATCGCGATGATTCGGAGTCTGTTTCTTAACAACGTGCAACCATACGATCGCAACGCGCCGCCAGTCGTGCCGCAGGTAGTGCTCGCGGTGGAGCAATACAACCGTCTTGCGCGCATGATTCAAGCGGGCGAGAAAGTGGAAATGAAGGTTTCGCTGGCGAGTCAGTTCTTCAGCGACGATCTGAATGGGTACAACACCGTCGCCGAGATTCCCGGCACAGACAAGGCAGATGAACTCGTGATGGTCGGCGCGCACATGGATTCGTGGCACTCGGGCACGGGCGCCACTGACAACGCCGCCGGCGTGGCCGCGGCGATGGAAGCCGTGCGCATTATTCAGGCGCTCGGATTGAAGCCGCGGCGCACGATTCGGATTGGGTTGTGGAGCGGGGAGGAGCAGGGATTGTTCGGCTCAGTCGCTTACGTTACGCAGCACTTTGGCAAGCCTGCGGACGATTCAAAGGATGCGAGCTTCCTGCGCATGATCTCGGGTGGTATCGCGCCGAAGATCACGCGTGGCGCCGGATACGACAAACTCTCGGCTTACTACAATCTCGACAACGGCACTGGCAAGATCCGCGGCGTGTATTTGCAGGGCAATGAGGCTGTGCGTCCGATCTTTCGACAATGGCTACAGCCGTTTCGCGATCTCGGAGCCGCGACGTTATCGTCGTCGGACACTGGCGGCACGGATCATTTGTCGTTCGACGCGATCGGTCTGCCCGGGTTTCAGTTCATCCAGGACGAGATCGAATACGACACACGCACGCACCACTCGAATCAGGACGTCTTCGATCGCATCCAGGGTGACGATCTGAAGCAGGCCGCGACGATCATGGCCGCGTTTCTGTACAACACGGCGATGCGCGACGAAAAGTTGCCGCGCAAGCCGCTGCCAAAATAATCTGCGTAATCTGTGGACTAGAAATTACAGGGCGACACGAGTGCCGGCGTTTTCGGAGGCACGGTGTCGCGGAATTTGGTGGACGCTTTCCGAAAGCCGGCAACAACCTCTTCAACCTGCTCAGGCGATAGCGCCGCGTGCGCCTGGAAGAATACCCAATCGATGTCCTCTTGATACTTCCGTACTTCTTTCGCTTTCGTCATCTGATCGCGGATGAACCAGAGATTGAAGTTGATCGACATCGTATCTTCGGGGTAGTAGTTTCCACCGTGCTCCACGAAAGGTTTGCCGTCGACGAAGTACTGGACCTTTTGGTTCACGACCTGCATTACTAACGTGTGCCAGCCTGCCTGACTGCCGAGCGTGGTGTGAAACACATTGTCTTTCTTCCAGTTGGGTTCAGGAATGAAAGTCTCCCACGTAGTTGCGTACAGTGTCGGACCTTCGATGCCCCAGCCGCCGTTTGGCAGGTACTCAAAATCCAACTCGCTGTAGTCAGGATCCCACGGCGCTTTCAACGGGCTGATGGTGTAGAAACTCTCGACGAGTTGATCCCCGCCGGGTCCGGAGACGGGTTGGTCGGTGAAACGAACGCGGGCTGCGTAAGTGCCCTCGAGGTATTTGCGTTGATGACAGATTTGCGTCTGAGTTGTGTTCTCGTTGGTGCCGTCTGTTGAAGACGTCATCCGCACGATCGTGTTCTTCGGGTTCTTGTCATCCTTATGAAATGTGACGCCCGATTCCAACCACTTCGCTCCCGGCACACCTGGCCAGCCCGGCTCGGTGCGAACGATCCAGCCATTCTTTTTTAGCTGCGCGTGATCGGAGTAACTAAAATCATCGAACAGCACCTGATTCGGCAGCCTGCCGTTTTGCGCGATCGGCAGCGTCGAAATCAGAAACAAAGAGATCACAAGAAGAAGTTTCATTCAGCTTTTACCTCGGTTGCCGGAGGTCTGGCTTTGCATTTTCCTTTGCGCCTTTGCGTGAGAAATCTCAATTTCACTTCTCACGCAAAGGCGCAAAGACGCAAAGTTCGGACCTGCGGCTTCACCAGATTCGCCACGGATTTTAACACGTCCTAAGTAATGCCGATCTAGAACCCACCTAACTTTTCGCTCGTAACATGTCTCTATACATATGAAGGGCGAATTACGGGCGCGCGGAGCATCGATGACGAGTTTTGAGTCGCCGGACGAGCTGCTGGTAGTCGCGGCGATTCTGGGCAACCTGGAGGCTTTTGAAGAACTGGTGGTGCGTTACCGGCCTGCCGTCGTCCGGCTGGCGCGAACAATTGCCGGCGCCGATCACGCGGAGGATGTAGCGCAGGACTCTTTGCTACTCGCGTTCAAGGCGCTGCCGTCGATCGAGGAGCCGCGGAAGTTTGCTGCATGGTTGTCGGCCATCACGCGTCATCGGGCTTTGCGGTTCAGTACGAGCGAGAACCAGCACATGAGTAAGCGCGTGGCCCTGGACGAAGCGCTGCTCGAGAAGATCGAAGCACTCGCAAAGCCATTGGCGGAAAAGGAGCGTGACGAGTCGTTGCTGGCCGCACTCGAGAGTCTGCCTGCTGATTACGCAATGCCCTTACGGTTGCGCTTTCTCGACGAGATGCCGCTAAACCGGATCGCCGCGTTCATGGGAGTGCCGTTATCGACTGTGAAGTGGCGCATCCATCACGGCAAGAAACTCTTGCGCGCGAAAGTTGAATTGAGCAATTAGAGAGGAGAACGAGATGGAACAAGAAACGGTGAAACTACTTAACGTCATGCGAAGAATCGCACGTGCGGCAGGTTACGCCGCGTGGACCAAGCCCGGACCTGATGCCACGCAGTTCTGCGTCGCGCAATACAACCGCGTACTTGCTCGACTGAGTGAGCTCGAGCCCGCCGTCAAACCTTTGTTTACGCCGCTGAGCGAGTCTGCTTCGGCGGAATTGATTCGGATGGCGGCGCGTGAGGTGCTGGCTTACTTTGAAGCCGACGAGCCTGAAGAGATCCGTGGTTTTGCCAGGGCATTCGCGATCGGGTGCGGTCCCCGCAAGCCAGGAATTAAGTGCGTGCCAATCCCGATTGAATGCGAGTAAGAGTCAAAAGGAGTTTTCTCGCGCAAAGGCGCGAAGACGCAAAGGAAGAATCATGGAAAGAGAGAAAGAGTTACTAAAGTTGATCAATGTGCTGCGCCGCACGTCGCGCATGGCGCTGCAATCAGAGTGGACCGGCGGCAAACAGGATGCGGCTGCCTTCTGCACGGACCAGTATAACCGCGTGCTCGCACGACTGAAGGAGTTGGATCCTCCGGTTGGTACGATCTTCGAACCATTGCCCGCCGGCAGTTCGTTGACTGTGGTGGCGATGGCTTCGCGCCAGCTCGCAGCCTATTACGAAGACGAACTCGGACCAGCAGCGAAAGGTTTTGGACGCGGTGGGTATAACTTTGTCTTCGATCCGAGCAGACAAACGTTTAAGGAGTTCTGGGAGAAGTCGGCGCGGGAGCTTGAAGACATGGGTGAGTACATTCGTGAGAGCATCGACGAATGGCTGCGACATAAGAAGGACGCGACCCGCGATGAGAAAGGAACGACGGAAGGCAGTACGCAGAAGAACCAGTAGGAGTTACTCGCGCAAAGGCGCAAAGACGCAAAGTTCAGACCTCCGGCTACCCAGAGGGTCAAAACTTTGCGTCTTTGCGCCTTTGCGCGAGTAATTCTTAATTCAGCCCTGATAAACTATTCCCATCTTCATGAGCGATCATAAACACTTTCTACCGGCGGCAGGCCACGATTTCTTTCTACCACTTTACGATCCTTTCGTGCGTTGGATGGGTTTTGATCGAGTGCGCCAGGATCTCGTGAATCAGGCCAACATCGAACCCGATCATCATCTGCTCGATATCGGCTGTGGTACCGGTACGCTTGTGGTTCACTTGAAACGACAGTATCCGGCGACGCATGTGTTTGGTCTCGATCCGGATCCCAAAGCATTGCGTCGGGCAAAGCTGAAGGCGCAACGCGCCGGCGTTTCCGTGAACTTCGAGCAGGGCTTCGCAGATCGACTGCCTTACGAAGCAAACTCTTTCGATCGGGTGTTCTCTTCATTCATGTTTCATCATCTTGAAGGAGATGATCGCGAGCAGACGTTAAAGGAAGTGCTGCGCGTGCTAAAGCCGGAAGGCTCATTTCACCTGGTCGATTTCACTGCGGACGACGGCTCCGGCGGATTCTTCCAACGCCTCGTTCATTCCCATGCTGAAACGAAGCACAACTCAGACGAGCGTATTCTTCAACTGATGAACCGCACCGGCTTCACCGGCGCAGAGAAGGTCAAGAGCGGCAGCACGCTCTTTGGGCTGATGAGAACCGGGCAATACACGGCCAGCCGCAGCTAGTGATCCCACCTGCAAAAATCTCCGCTTGACAATCCAGCAGGTAAGCGTATTATGTACGCAAAGCTTAACGTCGCGTAGACGCGAAGCTGATTTGAAAGGACTGGAAACGTGGCCTTTAAGTACGAATACGAGCGACCCGGGCTGACGGTCGATTGCGTGATCTTCGGACTCGACCTCGATGCCGAGAACCTGAAGGTAATGCTGATCGAACGCGACGTAGAGCCATTCCAGGGCGTCTGGGCGATTCCCGGCGGCTTCGTGCGGTCCGACGAAACACTGCTCGAGGCCGCCACCCGCGAACTGGAGGAGGAAACGGGAATCAAAGACGTGTTTCTGGAACAGTTGTTCACTTTTGGCGATCCCGGACGCGATCCGCGCGGCTGGGTCGTATCAGTGGCTTACTACGCGCTCGTGTCCCCGGAGAAACATCACATCCGGGCCACAATGGACGCTCGTGATGCGCGCTGGTTCGCGGTCAATGATCTCCCCAGACTTGCTTTCGATCATGCGGAGATCATGCAAACGGCGCTGCAAAGAATCCGAGGCAAACTGACGTACGCGCCGATCGGCTTTGAACTACTCCCGCAGAAGTTCACGATCAAGCAATTGCAGAAGCTGTACGAGATCGTGCTCGACAGAAAACTCGATAATCGCAACTTCAGAAAGAAGATCTTTGCGATGGACGTTTTACGAGAGTTGGACGAGATGCAAACCGGCGTAGCGCATCGTGCCGCGCGGTTCTATCGCTTCGACGAGCGCAAGTACAAACAACTGATCAGGCGAGGAATGAACTTCGAGTTATGAAAGATCGACAGGTCAGAATCAGTAAGTTTTTGAGCCTGGTGTTGCGTCATCAGCCGGAGAAGATCGGACTGAAGCTCGACGACGAAGGCTGGGTCCTCGTGTCCGAGTTGTTGCCGGCGATGGAAGCGCACGGCGTGCAGGTGAGCCTGCAAGAGTTGCACGAAGTGGTACGAAAGAACGACAAGCGGCGCTTTTCGTTTAGCGACGACGGAACGCTGATCAGAGCGAGCCAGGGCCATTCGATCCAGGTCAAGCTCGGATACGAACCAACAACGCCACCGGCGATCCTGTATCACGGTACCGCGGAGAGATTTCTTTCATCGATTCGGCAACAAGGCTTGATTAAAGGGAAGCGACACGACGTGCACCTTTCGGAGATACAGGAAACAGCGACGGCGGTCGGCAGCCGCTACGGCCGGCCGGTGATCTTGAAAATCGCGAGCGAGCGTATGAACAAGGATGGGCATTTGTTCTTTCGCTCCGCAAACGGAGTCTGGCTTACGGAGCATGTGCCGTTGGATTACATCGAGTTTCCCGGCGAACGCTCCACGGAGGACTGATGGGAAGGCGAGTGCCAATGGCTTGCAAGATCGGGTGGCCACGGAGGGCCACCCCTACAAATACGCGTCGTGCGATACCCTGGGCGTGGTTGGAAGGTTGTAGGGGTGGCCCTCCGTGGCCACCCGATCTTGCAAAGCAGGTGACGACAAATTTTTTTTGACCTAAATAGTTAGCGTAGTAATCACGCTAAGTCAACGACGAAGGAGATAGTTATGACTAAGAGAATCGAACTACTGGTTATCGACCCGCAAGTCGATTTCTGTGATCCGAAGCGTGGCGCGCTTTACGTTCCCGGCGCAGAGGAAGACATGAAGCGCCTGGCCAGAATGATCCAGCGCATCAAACCCAAGCTCGACGATATTCACGTCACGCTCGACTCGCACCACTTCATTCACATCGCGCACCCGGTTTTCTGGCGCGACTCGAATGGCAAAAACCCGGCGCCGTTTACGCGGATTAGTCGAACGGACGTCGAAGATGGCGTTTGGGCGCCAACCGTTCCGGGTCTGTACCGGCGCGCACTCGACTACGTCTGCAAACTCGAACAGAACGGCCGCTACGAACTGACGATCTGGCCGCCGCACTGCTTGATCGGAAGTCCCGGTCACACCGTTTTTCCGGAGCTGTTCGCCGCATTGACGGAATGGGAGTCGCGCTTTGCCTTTGTCGATTACGTCACCAAGGGCAGCAACATTCTCACCGAGCATTATTCAGCAGTGCAGGCAGACGTTCCTGACGCGGCGGACGCTTCCACGCAGATCAATACGCGTCTGATCCAAACGCTCGAGAACGCGGACCAGATTCTGATCGCCGGTGAAGCACGCACGCACTGTCTCGCGAACACAGTACGCGACATCGCGAATAGTTTCGGCGACGACTCGTTCATCTCGAAACTCGTTCTGCTGACCGACGCGTCGAGCGATATCCCGGGTTTCGAAACCCATGCACATGACTTCATGAACGAAATGACGAGTCGCGGCATGCAGGTTTCAACCACAACCGAATTCCTGGCCTGACGAAAGGAGTCAGACAAATGCCAATACTTAACGATACACAACTGGACCATATAAACCTCCCGAACAGTCACTATGGCTATTCGGCGACGCGCCTGGATGATCTCGGTGCAACCGAATACACGCTGGCCACGATTGTCGCGGACATCAGCGGGAGTACTTCGCCGTTTATTGCCGATATGGAGGCTGCAATCACGCAGATAGTGAAAGCCTGCAAATTTAGTCCGCGGGCCGACAATCTGCTGCTTCGATTGGTGGCGTTTGACGATTCGCTCACCGAACTGCACGGCTTCAAGTTGCTGGAGAACTGCCACTTGAGGGATTACGGCGGCAGTCTTCGACCGGGAGGATGCACCGCGCTTTACGATGCGACGGAAAATGCCGTTTCCTCCACCGGCAATTACGCCCAGCGTCTATCGTCGGCTGACTTTTCCGCGAATGCGATTCTCTTCGTCATCACGGACGGGATGGACAACGCTTCAAAAGCGACTGCGAAGCGGGTGAAGGCTGCGATGGAGGCGACGATTAGAAGCGAGTCGCTGGAGTCGCTGGTGTCAGTTCTCATTGGTGTGAACGTGGAGGATGCAGAGGTGAGTCGCTACTTGAAGCAGTTTCACCTTGAGGCAGGCTTCACACAGTATGTCGAACTGAAGAACGCGGATGCGAAAACGCTTGCACGTTTGGCTCAGTTTGTTTCGCAGAGCATCAGCGCCCAATCGCAAGCGCTCGGTAGTGGCGCCGTTTCACAGCCGCTCGTGTTTTAGGCCACGAAGAAGCACTGAAGGCACAAAAATGAATGCCGACAGCACGTTCATTATTGGGGCAACACACTCGGTGTGTCAGGACTATGCGGTGACGGGTGATGCTTACGCGATCCTTTCTGACGGATGCTCAGCATCGCCCGACACTGACATCGGCGCTCGCTTGCTGGTGAAAGCAGCAGAGCAAGTGCTGCGCGCTAATGTAGACGCTTCAGCGTTGCATGAAAACGCCGCGCTGCTGGCGTTGAGTTGGGCCGAGGCACTTTACCTTCAGCCCGAAGCGGTCGACGCAACGCTGCTCACTGCTTACATCTGCGAAGATCAACTACTCGTAACCTGCTCGGGTGACGGTGTGATTATCGGGGCGAGAAATGATGGGAGCCTGGAGGTCAATGCAATCACGTATCCTTCGGGTTATCCGTTCTATCCGGCCTATCTGCATCAACCCGATCGTCTCGATGCGTTCTTATCCACCAACGTTCCGGTGAAGCAGACGCAACACTTTCGCTACAAGACCTGTGAGTACAAGTTCGTCGCTTTAGTCTCCGATGGCATTCATTCGTTCTTAACTACGCAGCAGACGATCACTGGTAAACGTGTCGAACCGGTGCCGATGGCGAAGGTGCTCGACGAGCTTGTTTCGTTCAAGAGTCTGCACGGCGCGTTCGTCGCTCGTCGTGTAAAGCGGTTCATGAAGGACTGCCATGCCAGAGGTTGGCAGCACTCTGACGACCTGTCGATCGCTGCGATTCATCTTGGAGGCGCATCATGTTCTCCAAACATATCTTCCCCGGCCTAAGGTCCTACCTAACCACCGACGCCACCGTAACTCGCTACTTCGTGCAGGGAAAAGGCGAGGTCCGTTTTGGCAAAAACGACTTCAAGGCTCGTGGCGGTGAGGGCTCGATCTACGTCAAGGGTTCGAATGCCTACAAGATCTACTCCGATCCCGGGCGCACCATTCAGCCGGCGAAGATCGTCGAGCTCTCGGTCCTCTCGCTGCCAAATATCATTCGACCGCTCGACCTGCTGCTCAACGGGAAGAATCAACCGGTCGGTTATTCAATGCGTCACGTGGGCCAGTCGCACGCGCTTTGCCAACTGTTTCCCAAGGCCTTTCGCCAGCGCCACAGTCTCACTCCGGATCTGACGCTGAAGCTTGTGCGTCGTTTGCAGGAAGGCGTCGCGCACGTTCATAGCAAAGGCATCCTGATCGTCGATCTGAACGAGTTGAACTTTCTGGTAGCCACGAACTTCCGCGAGATCTTTTTCATCGACGTCGATAGCTATCAAACGCCTTCGTTTCCCGCGACGGTGCTGATGGAGAGTGTGCGCGACCGGCACGCGCACGGCTTCTCAGTGAATTCAGACTGGTTCTCGTTTGCGGTCGTGTCGTTTCAGATGTTTGCCGGCGTGCACCCGTTCAAGGGTTCGTATCCGCCGATGCAACAGTTGCCTGACAAACTCGACGCCCGGATGCGCGGGAATATTTCGGTGTTGCACAGAGGCGTTTCAGTGCCGATGTCTGCGCTTCCGTTCACCGTCATTCCGCCGGTCTATCTTGATTGGTACCGCGCCGTCTTCGAAGAAGGGAAGCGGCTGCCGCCGCCGGCGGACGTGCAGCCAGTGATGACAAAAGCACTCCCTTGAATTGCGCGTGGCGCCGGGGGCTGCAACGAG
>JBIOVO010000310.1:0-17767 GCA_044867735.1 Pyrinomonadaceae bacterium
ATGTTCGAGCGGGCGTTCGTGAACATTAACGGTTCGTTTTATCGACGCTGCGCCGACCCGATGCGCAGAAATCCGCCTGACGTCGGGAACTTTGCACCGGGCAGCCGGCCCGCAAGAGCGCTGATTCTGCTGCATGAACTGGGCCATCTGATTCGGGGCAAGAATGGCGCGTGGCTGCTGGCAAATGATGGCTTTGATGAACGACAGAGTGACGAGAACACGTCACGTGTTCAGCAGAGATGTCGAGCGCAGTTGGATGAGTTGAAGTAAACCTAAGCCGCAGACCTCGAGGCCACTCGAAGACGTTCAACGATGGCTTGCTTCGGTTGCACGCCGATGAGACGGTCGATGAGTTTGCCTTCTTTGAAGATGAGCATGGTGGGTATGCTCGAGATCTGATAACGCGAAGCAGTTTGCGGATTTTCGTCGACGTTCAGTTTCGCTATTCGATAACTGCCTTGTGACTCCGCCGCGAGTTGGTCGAGCACAGGTGCGATCATCCGGCAGGGGCCACACCACGGCGCCCAGCAATCAACCAATACCGGCGTTCCTGTCGCCTGCAACACTTCACGTTCGAAAGTCTGATCGGTGATGGTGAAGGGCTTTGAATCCGCTGCGCCGGCCGCACTTTTCAAGGTTGCTCCACAGCGACCACACTTCGCCTCACTAGTCGCCAGCCGGCTTTCATCGACCCGGTTCTTCACGCCACACTTGCTGCAAACCACTACCTGCATAAAGTTTTTGCTATTTAAGCCGGCTTACATCGCGAAAGTTTTGCAAATGAGTGCCACAAAGAAGCGCAAGATGCACAAAAATCAGGTTTGTGCTTTTCGCGCCTTTTTGTGACCAACGGTCTCTTTCGAGCGCTTGGCGAAGTGCCAGAGGCCGCCGGTGATCTCCGCGGGCAAGCGACAACCTGATTGGCGTGCGAGCATGACGATCTGGCCGCGATGGTGGCCTTCATGCGCGACGAAATAAGTCAGGACGTGCGCCACGTCGAGCGGAAGATTACGCCAGACGTAGGACTTCGACATTGGGAGCGTGCCGCCGTGGTCCAACCCGAGCTTCAGCAGACTTAGCATGCCGCGACTGCTGCGACCCAGTGCTGGAATCAGTTCCTTTGGTCCAACTTTGAGTCGATCGACCGCTTTTGGCACCGCGATGCCGTGTTCTTTCCCGAGGGTCTTGATCCACATACAACGCGCGTTGTGAATGTGGCCGGCGATCATTCGCACCGTGCGGCGTGGAGCTTCCGGCACAGGAGCACCCCAAAGTTCGCGCGGCAAGTTCTCGAAAAGGAAGACGGTGACGCGGTTGTTCGTTCGCCACGCGTCGAGCAGCATCTCTGGATCCATAAGCGATCGATAGCTATCCTTTGCGGCGGATCGAGTAGAGCCGGTGTTCGGTCCTGATCAACAGGCGCTCACCAACCAAAGCGGGAGATGCCTGGGCCATGTCGTCAAGATGATTCACGTGCGACAACTTAAACTCCTCACCCGTTGAGACCACAAACGTCTGACCTTCCTCGCTGAGGCAAAATAGTTTGCCATTGTACGCCCACGGCGTGGTTGTGAAATTCGTTGCCGCGGGATCGATACGAGTTTTGTAGGTCTGCTTTCCAGTCTTTGCGTCAAAGCGATTCAAGATGCCGGTTTCGGTAAGCGTGTAGATAGCTCCCTGATAAGCGACCGAAGAGGGCAGGTAAGTCCCCGCACGCGGCGCCGACCAGGCCACATACTTGTTTGACGTCTCACCTTCTTTCAGCGAGATGTTTCCGGTAGCACCCGGACGCAGCGCAAACAATGCGCGACCTCGGCCGCCGTTGACGTAAAGTAGACCATCGTAGGCGAAAGGTGTCGGAATCGGAGTGAGCGTCATTCCCGACATTCGCCACAGCTCCTTGCCCTGCAAATCGTAACTGACGACTTCACCTGGTCCAATGGCGACGATCTCAGTTCGTTGCGAATTGCGCCAGACAAATGGTGTGGTCCAGCTTGTTCGGACAATCGGTTGTCCTTTGCCGCCGAGATCCCGATTGGTACGCCAGACCTGTTTGCCGGTCTGCTTGTCGTAAGCCGCGATGTATTGTTGTTTCTCGTTGTCGCTGAGGATGATCATCAGATTCCCAGCCAGCGCGGGCGAACCACCCGTTCCGAAGTCGAGGTATATCGGATTTGATTCGAGCGGCGTGGTCCATTTCTGGTTGCCTTTCAAGTCGAAGGCCCACAAGCCCAGGTTCGCGACATATACGTAAATAGACTTCCCATCAGTTACGGGGGTCTCGGAGGTGAAGCTGTTCTTGCGATGGCGGCCACCAGGCGGCCGACCGGTAAAGAATTCCTTCGTCCATTCCACTTTGCCGCTCTTCAGATTGAGGCAATAGAGGAAGTAATGCAGGGTTACCTCGTGCGGCAATTCGATGTCGCGCTCGGTCACCCGTTTGATCACCTCTGGCATCGGCAGACCCTGTTTCTGTAGTTCGGCAACGTATTCGTTGCTGTACTCTGTTCCAGTCTGCGGCGGCTTCGACTTACCGTCGGTAGTCACGGTTGTGACGTACACTTTGCCGCCAGTGACGATTGGCGAAGACCAACCGCGTCCAGGGATCTCCTGCGACCACTCGACGTTCTCAGTCTTGGACCAGCGTTCGGCGAGTCGAGGATGGGTTCCGACAGGATTCGACTCCGGCCCAAGAAACTGCGGCCACGCAACATTCTGGGCGTTGACCGTGATTGACGTTAGCACCACGGCGCAGATCAGCGCGGCACTGTGCAAAAGAATGGAGCGGTTGCGAATATTTTGTAGTTTTGAACGAAATGTATTCATGTTTTCGCCTGAAATCGAAGTGGAATTGCTGGTGCGATAATACGTCAAAGTGTGCGGATGGTTTCAAAGGATGCAAACTATTAATGACCAAGGCCTTAAAACGATAGACGAATCCTGTAAAATTCTGTAATCCTGTCTACTGATGCAAACTCCCAACAATCTCCAATTACAGATCGAACAGAGACTGCGAACAATCCGCACCCTTTGGATTGCCATGGTTTTGAGTGTCGGTGGCTACTACTTCTTTACTCTGATTGTCGAGCGATCGTCGGAGGTCAGCCCTAACAGCACTCTATCTCTCAGTTTTGTGTCGGTGGCATTACTAACGATCCCGGTTTCCTTTGTAGTCAAAAAGAAGTTCCTGACTCAGTCTGTAGACCAGCAGCGCCCGGAGATCGTACAACAAGGCTACGTCTTTGCGTTGGCTGTCGTCGAGGTGGGTGCGTTGCTGGGATTGCTCGATCTTTTCGTCACCGGCAATCACTACTACTTCGTGCCGATGATCATCGCGGCCTGTGGCCAGTTGCTTCACTTCCCACAGCGGCAACACCTGCTCGACGCGTGTTTCAAGAGCACCAATGCTCTCCGTTGAAGGTTCTTAATGTAATCCTACCTGATGATAGACTTGCTCAACACAAGCCAATACCGTCTCTTCCGACAGTGCTCTCATGGCCGCCGCTTTCAACTCTCGCACGTAAGCGGCGAGGCTAGCGAAATCGGTCGATAAGGCGATCGGCACGTCAGAATAGAGAAGATTAATTCGATCTGGAATTAGCTCACCTGATTGAGACAGGTAGCTTCCCTCCAGGCCTGTAATCAAGCTGACGCCACCAAACGCATAGGTGAGCTCTTCCTCAAACGACCGCAATAGACTTTGGTATTCGGTTGAGGAAAGGTCAGGCAGATAGACTTCAACTCTTGTGCGCTCGAGCAGTGGCAAGGAACTGCTCCTTTCGCTTGGGAAACTCTTTCATTCGCTTGAGGACTTCCTCGCGCGAGAGTACGGCGCGGCGAGGACGCTCGATTTTGATCCCTTTTGAGGTTTTGGATTTCTTCATGAGCTGATTTTGCACACGCATTTTCGTTTGTCAACTTCGAAGTTCAGTTTGGCCCTTCCAGCTCAACATGGCCACCAACAGCCAGCCGAACAGGAAGTTTGAAGTGGACGTCTCCAGCAGGTGGACCATTCGCACTTCCTCGGGCATGAGCGGATTTGGCAGTAGCAACGGGCAAGTCATTACCACTCCAAACAGCAGCGCGACCGCCAGCCCGGCTTCCCACCACGGACCCTTCATCATGCGAATGACCGGCAGCGCGAACATTGTCCACAGCAGCGCCCGCACTACCTGGAACGGCAGCAGCCAGGGCTGAGTCCGCACTACTGAACTCATCTGGGCCAGGAAGCTTCCCGGGTCGCTGCCGCCGTAATATGCGCGCACAGCCTCATTCTTCCACGCGATAAAATAACCAAACGTAAAGTAGATAACGACGTATGCGACGACGATCAGCGAAAGCCTCATCACCCATTCGCCGGCAGAGAACTGTAAGCGTGGTTGCGCTTCGCGCTCAAACTGGTCAGACTTTCTCTTTCCAAGTATCAGCACGGCAAGCGGTGCGAAGAGAGCAGCGATAATCGCGCCGGCCACGAAGAGTCGCGCCAACATGCCGGCGGGCAACCGCGTAACGAAGAAAGCCGTCTCGATCTGACTCATTACGGTCGTCACACCGTAAAAGACAAAGAAGACTGCGAGAATCAGTTTCCAGCCGGCCCAGCGAGAACGGAGTATTACGTAGGCGAGAACGAGTGATTGCACGACGCTGACGATCAACAATGCAACGAGAGCGCCGCTAGCTTGTGCTGGAGCGTTCGGTTCAGTGGGTGTGGCGAGCAGTGCGCCGGATACGACCGCAAAGCAGATAAAATAGACCACGGCCAACGCCAGGACCCGAATGAGAATCATGTTCGTGAGAACGACGCAGCCACAGCTTTTGTTTCTCTAACCTTTGACGACGCCTTCAATGATCGAACATGAACTGCGACCACCTGTGACCGTCGAAGAGTGGCAGGCGTTCCACACTATTCGGCGCAAAGTCCTGTTTGAGAACCGTGGCAAATTTGAAGTCTACAACGATAATCATCCCGACGATTTCAAAGCTGGTCATCATCCGTTCGTCCTCGTCCACAAGGAAGTCGTGATCGGCGTGATCAGAGTAGACGTCGAAGGAGCGGTCGCGTGGTTTCGAAGAATCGCGATCAGAGAAGACGTGCAGCGTGCGGGCCACGGGCGAGTTTTGCTCCGGCTCGCAGAAGCGTTTGCGAAAACCGCTGGGTGTAATGAAATACGATCCAACGCGGCTGTTGAAGCGGTTGAGTTTTACACGCGTTGCGATTACACGCGTCATTCTGCTGCGGTCGCGCCACCTAATAGTGTGTTGGTATCGAAGTCGTTGTTGTGAACCAAATTATTTCGGTGGCAGTTCCATGACGAGATTCGAAGCTTTGACTTTGTCCTGACCGATAAACTTCAGCTTCTTGATCTCTGCGATCGCGCGTTCCGGATCGTCAAGCGTGATCTTGCCTTGACCTTTCCAAATGCCAGCTTCGATACCGATGCGAAAGTAGTAGGTTTGGCCCGGACCCATGTCAAACGCATAACCTTTCTTGTTCTCGGTCATGCGAATGATGTGTTTTCCAGGCTTTAGTTTGATCGCGAAGTAGCGACCATTGTCCATTCGCGCCAGTTCAACGTCGTCAACAAACACTGACGGCTCCAGTGCTTTCCCAACCATCTTGTTGGGCCGGTAAATGTAGACCGTCGCTTCCCGGGACGAATCCGCCGCCGGTTCGGTTGCGACTGCGATCAGCGTTGATCCCTCGAGCCGGAAACGCCTTTCCTCTGCAACGTAAACAGTGACCGGCGTCCCGGCGGCAACCTTGGCTTCGCCGCCCTTCATAAACAGAAAGAATGGGCTGATGAAAGACAACGCCATCATGCTGTTTGTCTTGTCGTTTCCCTCTCTGCCTTTCGCGGCTCGTAACTTCACAGGTTGGCCATCGACGGACTGTGTTGATTCCACTTGAATCGCAAGTTTGCCTGACTTGCCCAGGTAGCCGCCCTTCTCAGCGTTGATCACACTGCCGGCCGCATGCGTTCCCAAACGCACCACCACCTGACCGCCGACCACAACATCCTCGGTCACGGTGAAACTGACCGGATCATTTGGCTTGGCTTCCTTGCTGGTAATTTCGCCGGTGACGATTACTTTGATCGGAGTGCCTTCAGGAAGAACGAGATCTTCCTCTTTTGGCAGACTGGCGGCGGTTGTCAGTAGACAACAGAGCAGAGCAATAGCGACAGTGGCGAATTTGCGATTGATCACACACATTGGGGGAACTCCTTGGGAGTAAGAATTAGTCTACTACGTCATGACAGAGGGAGAGTTTTGGCTCCGGATTATCTGCCTGTAGCCGATCTCTTAGTTTCCTGCCTCGTTCTAAAGAAACTTGAGTCGTGTCGTAATCGAGCCCTCTGGGCCAGGACGCTCCCGAAACAAAATCGTGGACCACGGCTAAAACCTCGGGACGATCTTTACGCACGAGTCCAACGAGCGTGCGATCCCTGGAAGTCAATAACTTAAAATCAGGATCGGAGGCGCCTCGGCAAGAGCCACTTATAAAAGTAGTTGGAACCACTACCTGCTGGCCCACATGGATTTCGAAGAACCAGCCAGGGATTTCGAAGGCAGTGTCGTCGAGCAGTATTACGATCGTGCGACCCGCACCGGCATCGATTCGTTTCTCGACGCTAAAAGACGTGCGACCACGCTGCACGCGTTCTGGCCGGATGTAGAGCACGAAGCAAACGATCATGAGAATAACTGAGAAGACGATTGTTTTTCGTTTTGACATCGTGTTATCCACAGATTACACAGATTTTATAGATATATGAACCAATCTGTGTAATCTGTGAATGAAAGCCCACTTCGACCGCAAGTTTCGGATAGAAACAGATTCGCGCTTCACCTAGACTCCCTCACCAGAAGGCGAGGTATGGTGATGCGATCTGACTTTCAATTCGTGGCGCTTCCAATCGAAGACTTTACACATCTCTTTTCAATGACGGATGCAGAGCTGGAATCACGGGGCGCGAGGCGGATGACCGTCGATGCACGGCCGGGATATCCATGCAGGGTTAGTCTGGCGGATGCGCCGATCGGCGAAAGTGTGATTCTCACGACGTTTCAACATCACAACGCGAGCTCTCCTTATCAATCAGCCGGACCCATCTTCGTCCGTGAGGCGACGCAAACAGCGCAGCCTCAAGTGAATGAGATTCCAGTGATGTTTGATCACCGCCTGCTGTCCGTTCGGGCTTACGACGAGGCGGCAATGATGCAAGCCGCGAGAGTCGTTGAGGGTAAAGTGCTGGAAGAGACGATCAGAGACTTCTTTAACAACCAAACTATTTCGTACTTACACATACACAACGCAGCGCCGGGTTGTTTTAATTGCGCAGTGGAGCGCGTGTGAGAGAAGTTCTGGTATAGTGGGACTGATTTCGAATAGGAGGACAAGATCATGCCAAAGAATCTACACAACGAGGATTACTACTGCTTTTGAACCTTCCAGCAAGCGCCGCCGGGGCTATCCTTCAGAGACCAGAGTCCGGCGCGGCCTAAGAGTCGTCCATGGTGAAAAAGAGTTAATTGAAAAGCTTGGTCGGAATGACCTGTGTCCGTGCAACTCCGGACGTAGGTTTCAAGAGGTGCTGTCTGCGTAAAGGAAGATTTGAGGGCGCACTTCGACACCACTACTTTTAGAAAGTGAAAAAGGGCGAGGCGCGTTCGAAACATCGAAGGCGCCTCGCTATGGCTTTGTCAAACAGTCTCGCGCCGTCCGTTCCCATCCTACCGAATCAGCTGGTCTGGGTCAGAGTCCGGATCAGAAGTAATCACTGGCTCTTCTCCAGCTCGCGGTACCAGCGCTGCATAACGTAGAACGCTTTCTTCTTCTCGCCACGGTTTGAGATGAGGCCTTTTCGATTCCAGTAGTCCTGAATCTTTGGCAACGGCCGGCGCGGCGAGCGGAAGTCGGTCAGGATCCAGGGCGCCGTCCCGCGGAGGAAGGGAATTCGCTTGAGCATCTTTATCTGGTGTTCGTAAATACTCTCCTGGTATTCCTCGGTCCAGCGCGTCAACGCGTCGCCGTGATGTCCAAACAAGGCGTCGCCGCCAAACTCGCTCATCACCAGCGGCTTCTGATACTTCGTTTTCCACTCGAGTCGATCAGCTTTCTCCGGTAGACCATCGTACCAACCGACATACTCGTTACAACCAAGCACGTCGAGATACTCGCCCAGCGGATCGTCGATCATCTGCGTCGTCGCGTCGATGTAGTGACGTTCCATTGCTGCGGAGAGCAAACGCGTACTGTCAAGACTGCGGGCGTGCGAGACCAGGCTGCGAAGGAACGAAAGTCGCGCGTCGCTAAGCGGCGTCTCGTTCGCGACCGACCAGATGACAACCGCAGCGCGGTTCTTGTCGCGCGCGATCATCTCGCTCAACTGGTTTCGTGCGTTTTCGAGCGTCGCTGGATTCTCCCACTCGATGGTCCAATAGACCGGAATCTCCGACCAGACCATAATGCCCATCCGGTCGGCCTCTCTGACTATGAATTCGTTGTGCGGGTAGTGCGCGAGTCTGACGAAGTTTGCACCCAGCTCTTTGGCCCAGCCGAGCAACGTGAGGGCGTCCTGACGAGTGTTCGCGCGTCCTCCGCGAAGCGGGGCTTCTTCGTGAATGCAGATACCGCGCAGAAAGACAGGGCGGCCATTTAGCAGGATCTCAGTGCCCTTAGTCTCCAGACTCCGAAATCCAATCTCCTCGCGCACCCGATCCGTCTCTGCCTCAATCATCACTTCGTAAAGCTTCGGATTCTCCGGAGACCACAACTTCAGCTCCGCTTTAACATCGATGGCCGCAAATCCGTTTACATCCGTGGTAAATGATTTGCTGATTCTCGCCTCAGGAATTCGGACAGTGATTTCCTGCTTCAACTTCTCACCGCTCAGCTTCACAAACCCGCTGATCTGGTCGCGCGAGCCCTTCTGAAGTTGGAGCATGTAGTCGTGAACGAAAGTAGCCGGTGTCTCAATGATCTTTACTTCGCGAGTTAGCCCGCCGTAGTTCCACCAATCGGTCATCAACGTGGGAACAGCATCGCGACGGCGTTTGTTGTCTACTTTAACAACAAGGAAATTGCCCGTGTCGCGGACGAGCTTAGTTATCTCGAAATTGAACGGAGTGAAGCCGCCTTCGTGCTGCCCGACTCTCTCGCCATTGAGATAAACGTCAGCCTGGTAGTTAGCAGCGCCGAAGTAGACGAAGAGCCGAGTGTCTGGCTTTCGCTGATAATCGAAAGACTTTTTGTACCAGACGGTGCCTTCGTAGAAGAACAACTGGTCCGACTGAGTGTTCCAATCGCCTGGAACCTTTAGCGTGTCTGAGGCGTCGAAGTCATACTCGATTAGATCGCTCTTCGATGTGGGTTTGGCGTTCTTGAAGTAGCCGTTGGCGTTTGGCTTGTAGCGATAGTCGTAAAAACCGGATTCGTAAGGGTCGATGATCGCTTGCCACTGGCCGTCGAGGCTGATCGTTTTGCGGCCTTCGGTGTTTGTGATCAGAGCAGTTTGCGCGTGCGCGTACGCCGCGAACAGCAGAAGGCCACAGATGATACGGATTGTTACGGATACCATTAACGAGGAACGAACTCGATCGTATTGACAACTCGCTCAGGTTCGGCGAATCCTTCGACCCACTTTTGCGAGCCCTTGGTTGGATACTTTTCGGCGAACGCGGCGGTGACTGCGTCGCGCATTTTTGTGCTGCGGAGCGCCTTGCTTTGGACGCGGACCTCGCGCTCGCCAACTTGAACCGAACCCCGCGGTTCTTCTTTAAACGCGCGGAACCAGCCGGTTGGCTGGTCGCTCCACGAACGCGCGAAGATCCGGTCGTCAACGACTACGACCCACACTCCGGTGTAGCGGTGCTCGCTTCCGGAACGAACGCCAATGATCTTAGCGTTCCGAAACGCTTCGACTACTGCTTTGGAGAACGATTTAGGCACAGATTGACACCGATAACACTATTCAGAACACGAGCGTCTGGATCGAATGAGGCAGGCTTTCGACTTCCGCAGCCTGGCCATCCAGCCAGAGAAAGTATGAGATCTTCTGGTCAGTCCGGTTCATCACTACTGTCGAGACTGTTCCATCCGGGTTGAGGAACGCAGTTGACAGCAACGGACCCCGGCTCGGCGAACTCGCGATTCGCTTGGCGCCCGGTTGCACAAACTTCGAGAAGTGTCCGATGTAGTAGTAAGAGTTTGTATAGATCAACTCACCGGTCCGCGTATCCGCGTGAACCGGCGCGAAGCAGAAGTTTTGGACGTGATTCGGCCCGCCTGTCTCGTCCAGCAAGACGTTCCAATCGGTCCAGCCGACCGTGCCGCTGTTGAAGTCGTTGATCATCGAACGACCGTACATCTCGCCTAATCGCCATTCGTGGA
Source organism: Pyrinomonadaceae bacterium (assembly GCA_044867735.1). Classification (GTDB taxonomy): domain Bacteria; phylum Acidobacteriota; class Blastocatellia; order Pyrinomonadales; family Pyrinomonadaceae; genus PSRF01. The sequence goes on from JBIOVO010000310.1 coordinate 10,394, forward strand.
GCTTTTCAGCGTTGTAGGAATCGGCGCAGCCTTCGGTGAAGATCAAATGTTTATCGGGGAAGGCTTCGCGAACGAGTTTCACGTTGTCGAACATCTGTTCGCCTCCGCTCCAGGGCTCGTACCAGTGATAACCAATGCCCCAGACGAATTGCGAGGCTTTCGGATCCGTGAGAATCGTCTTAGCTCGTTGATAGATGAGATCGCGATTGTGGTCCCAAACGATGATCTTCTTGTCGGCGAGACCTTCTCGCTTGATCGTCGGACCGAGATGGTGCTTAAGAAAGTCTCTCTCGGCCTCCGCGGAGAAAATGCACGACTCCCATCGTTGCGTCGCCATCGGTTCGTTTTGAATGCTCACGCCCCAGATGGGTATGCCTTCGCGTTCATAAGCTCTAATGAACTTGACGAAGTAGTTGGCCCAGGATTGATAAAAGTCCGGTTTCAACTTTCCACCGCGCAACATGTTGTTGTTGTCTTTCATGAAGGCCGGCGGACTCCATGGACTCGCGAAGATGTTGAGCTTGCCTCGCGTGGCTGCGATCGCTTGTTTGATGAAAGGAATTCGGAACGGCTTATCGTGCTCGATGTTGAACGACTTCAACTCCTTATCGCCTTCGTCCACGTAGGTGTAGCTGCCGCTCGAGAAGTCGCAACTGTGGATGTTTGTCCTGGCGAGTGTGTAAGCAATGCCCTTGTCGCGATCGAAGTATGCAGTGAGTAGCTCCTGCTGCTTCTCCTTTGGCAGTTTCGCAAACGTTTCCGCGGAGGCGTCGGTGAGCGCGCCGCCGATACCGAGGAACGTTTGAAATGTCCTTGAAGGATCGACGAACACACAGATCTGTGTTTCGAGTGGCTGCCCGTGCGGTTTGAAGGCCAGGGTGTTCGTCCTGGAGAGGCGATGTTCAGTTTTCTCCGCAGTCGTATAGACCGTGATTGGCCCGCCTATGGTTCTCGTTGGCACGGGTACTGTTTTCGGCGGTAGAGCAGGCTTGGCCGACGTTAGTTGATTTCTGACAAACACCAATGCCGAAGAGGCAGCAGCAATAAAAGCACGACGGTTAATTTTCATGAGTTGTTAATTGTAGTCAGCGAGCGCGCTGACTTTTCCGATCGGTTTACTGAGATTCGCCGGCACCACAATTCTTTTCGTTATCGTCCGATTCTTTCGCGTTGCGACAACGGTTACTTTCTCAGCGCGGACGCGAAGTGTTCCGTTATTCGGAATCACCGTGTCCCACAAGATGCTGTTACCGCGACAGAGTCTGATCTGGTCCATGTAGTCTGTATCCGGGTTGGCCGGTGGATGACGATAGGCCTCCAGGTTAACGACGACGAAGTACATGTCGTCCTTATAGGGCACCAACTGACTATATAATGCTCTGCCGTTTGCGGTGCCCCGCCACTCTTCTTTTCCATTACTGGAGTCGATCGCGACCCAGAGCAGATCCTGTCCGACGAGGTAAATAATGCCTTTGGAATCGATAAACGGTAAATCGTTGAAGGGTGGACCACCTGAATCCCATTGCCACAGAACGCGGTTTCGCGCGTTAAGCATGTAGAGCGAATCACCGACAACCGCCAGTCGCCGCTTATTCTTTAGAGCAAAGTAATGAACCTTCGGTGGCCGGTTATCGTCGAGCCAACCCCAATACTCCTTGCTGGGGCGTAACCTCGTAGTCTGAGCCGAAGCCCAAACAGGGAGCAGAAGGACCACGAAGAAGAAGGCCACTAATGTACATCGAAGAGTATTGCTAAAACCATAGTTAAGTGGTTTCATCGTGGCGACTTTGAAACTATTGCTGAAAATCTTCATCGTGCTACTGGTGCTGCCCTCTGGTCTGAACGCCCAGGATGATGATGAGTGGCCCTCGCTTAGCTACCTGCGGAGCGATTATAAGGCCGTTTCGGTCGTTGCTCACATCCGAATCGAGCAGGCGGAGATTACCGGGCGCATCGGCGGCTATGAAAACTGGGGCATCCGAGCCGTAGTTGTCGAGTCGTTCAAAGGGAAGTTCAAGAAGGGTGACGTTTTCGAATACGTTCACGGCGCTGAAGCAGGTTTCAAGCAGGAGTACTTCACCGGAGAGAAGATCGTTTTCCTGCTGGCCGAACGCGACGAGGCTCGAAAGCTATATTATGCCGTACTGGAGAATTCGACTCTTTCACCCACGAAGGATCGAATCAGCAAGCTTCGGTCGATACGAAAATCTTACTCATTGAAGCGACGACGTGCAGTTTCATGATCCGGGGTAGTTCAGCGGTAGAACGCTCGGCTTCGACCGAGTGGGCGCTGGTTCGAGTCCAGCCCCCGGATCCAAAATCTCTATAAGCCAAATGAAGGAACGAGAAAACAATCGCGATCACGACGATGGCACTGTTGAGGTGTCACCGTCTAGCGTGAACCCTGGTTACGCGTTGTTTCAGCTCTCGAAAGCGCTCACTACGAGTGAGCAACACGAAGATGCTGCGACCCGCGAACGAGCAAAGGCGCGGATCGCGAAATGGGAGACTGTTCTGGGGAACATCCTCAGCGGCTCAGTGAACTTTGGCTCGAGAGTTCCCGTCAAAGACGTCCCTGCCTGGGCCACGCTCGAGGTTGTTACGGGCGGGTTTGCGACCGGCCAACTCCTCGCGGGTGGCATACTTCAACCCCACGAGCAGTTGTTGATCGAAACTATTCCACCAGTTCCACACGGAGTGGAACGTGGAGCACTCAACGCCTACTTTCTAACCGACGCCGGCCTTGCAGATCTTCAGGAGAAACTGCGCAACGGTTGCTATGACGTAGACGTTCCTGAAGAAGGCGCTCTTCTGGTAATCGCATGGCTTGTTGAGAATGGACATCGCGAAGTCGCGCAAGATCTGCTCAGTAACCTCTCGACATATTTCGATAAACTCCGGTTCTTTCCAGTTCCACTAAAACAGCCGCGGCGATTTGGTGCGAAGGTACACCTGCAGGATGTGGGAGCGACCATCAGCAGCCTCCAGCAGACAAGACCAAACACGCGCATCCTCGCGCAGAAGGAAGCCAGCGAAGTTTGGGCGCCGTGGTACGACCGCATGGTCGCACTCTTTTTGGAAACAGTCGCTGAAGGTTGGCCGTGCAGGCAGTATCCGGAGATGTGGTCGGAGCGTGCCCTTGCTTTGCTCGACGAGTACGCTGAGTTGAGAAAAGAGCACACACTCTGCGGAAAGCCGGAACGCGCCCGAGGTCACTTCGCTCAGTTGCGAGCGTTCCTGGAACTTTGTGCGCGTGCACCGAAGTCACTCACAGGTCGTGAGGTTGGGCGAATTCGCCTAATCCTGAACGAATATCTCGAGAAGCGTGGCGCTCCCAATTCAGAAAGGTGCGCCGAGGCCCGACAGCGGCAAGCAGCGTACGTCAGTGGTCCAACCTTCCACGAGATCGCGGAAGCAGTTGTCCCACGTCTCGAGAAATACTCCAGAACGGACGGCGTTGACGAGGTGAGCCATTTGAAGGCGCCGATCAGTAAGGAAGAAGCCACCACTTTCGACATTCCCGAGGCTACTCCGATCCCGATTTCGGTTCAGCACAAACTTGAAAGATGTTTGAACGAGACGGTCCAGGTATTGGTCGAACGCGGCTTGATAACCTCAGGTGAGACCCTTGCGCGCGTGTTGCCGCAGAGGACCTCGGGAATACGGGCGGCAGCCATCTCAGATCCCGCATTGCGCCAACTGTATGCCGCGATCTACAGAGCGTTCCGCCGTCGCCGATCGTTGCTTCTTTTTAATCTCCAAAAACAGGTTCAGATTCAGGAACTACCATGGGTTTCGGCCATTGAACATTTCCGAACCGAGACGCTCTCGATTACCGATCTTTCGAGACAAGTGCTGGAAGAGGTGACTATCCTTACGGTGAGCTCGTTTCCGCATGTAATCCTGCCAAACAAGTTGCTGCAAGAATTGGGTGCGCTGGCGAAGGGAGCGGGGCTTACCATTCCGCTCGTGGATGAAGTGGCGGCCGACATTTTCATGGGCGAGTTCTCGCCAAAGTTTTTAGAGGCTGCCAAGCGTGCGGCTAACTTTTTGGCAGGGACGCTGTATGCGACTTACTACACTATTGACTGGGAGCAAGTGCGGAGTATTCCCGAACAGAAGGAAGAGCCGGAGCAGAGCTTTGCAGTCAAACATCTGAAGAGAAAAGATCCTTTCGTGCAGTTGTGCGAGTCACGCGCCGGCGTGAGTATTGGTGGTTGGGATGCAGCGATTAATGGAATGATTATTGAGCAGCAGCAGATCCTGACAACTCAAAACCTGGCCACCCTCTTTGCCGAGTTGAATCTGACTGAGGTGTTGCGCGATCAGTTCGGCGAAATGACGCGGGAATGCTTCAAATGGATTTGCGCACGGCAGCAGATGAAGATTGACCGATGGCACGCCAGGCTAATCATGTTGAAGAATACGGCTTATGCCTGGCGGCAAATGATCTTTTATCTTTCGCTGCTTCCGGATGGAAGTGTGAAAGAGTTTCTCGAGTGGGCGAGCGGGTTTCTCGATGAGCAATCGGAGCAGTTTCGAAACCGCTTCCGGCCAGCGCTGAACGGATTGTTGCTGGCTGCCGAAGGCCGCTCGATCGATGTTGACTCCACAGAGGTTCGTCGGTTCCTGGGGTGGTCCAAGGCGCGACACTGGTTATTAACCGAGTTGTAGGGGGGCACTCCGTGGCCGCCCGTTGTTGCGGTTGGCTGTTGATTCTTACGACGGGCGGCCACGGAATGCCGCCCCTACATTAATTCCGCGACCTTCGCGTAGTCGGCCACGAAGTCTTCCCACATAAACCGAACGTCCGCGTCCTCCGAGTTCTCGACGTGTGACCCGCGCGCGTTAGCGTGCAGCAACAGCAGATCGTAAACACTGAGCCGATGCGAATCGAGCAGTGCCGAGAGTAGCTCCGCCGTTTGGCTAAACGTGTTCTCGACGAAAGCCATGGAACGATCCATCTCAACGTCCAACCACACATATGACTTGTCTGCCAAATCGATGGCGCAAATCATCGCGGATGAACTCTGGTTCTTCAGCGTCAAAGCGTTTGAAACGGTTCGCGGTTCGAAGATCTCATTCGAGTCAGGATGCCGCCGCTCCATCAAACCAAACTTGCACTCCGGCATGCTTTCCAACGACCGGCCATTGAAATTGAACACTTGCAGGCTCACGTATCTCGCTCCGCGCGAGCGCGCCTTTTCAATATCGACGTCGATGTACTCGGCGCACGAACCCTTCCGTTGCCGAATATCGCCGGAATGACACGAACCGAACTCCGGCTGTTTCAACTCGGTGTAGCTGACGTGTCCCACTTGAACGAACGAGTCGTCGTAGAAACCCGCGCTCAGATCGATGTCTTCGTGACCTAGCTGGTCGTACCAGTGCACAAACGCACGCACTGTCGTCGCTTCCGCGCGAAATGGGACACGCGTTCCACGAGTAAAAGTCTTCAGCCCCTGGTTCGTGCTGCGCATACTCGACGGCAGTATGACGTCCTTCAGCCGCTCGTCGATCCAGACCTTTCCCAATGGTGGCAGAGTTCCGAAAAGTTTACTCAGCGCGTCGAGCACTAACCGCTGCACGCGTACGACGTTCTCTTCTTTGAGCGGAGGCAGAGTTTCCAACGTCTTCATCTTTCCGCCACGCTTCAACGAGACAACGCGTCTCTTCGATCGAAGACGGCCATATAGATGCCCGTACAGTTCCAGCAAAACCTTCGAACTGATCTGCGGCGCCACTGCCGCGAAGCGTTCGATAATGTGGTCCAGGTCTTCCGACTGTTCGTAGGTTCGCAGGAACCAGTCGATGCGCCGTGCAAACTCGCCGGGCCTTTTGCTCAATAGCTCCAGCGCCGATTCGAGATCGTTCGCAGCCAACGCCAGATCGAGCTGCGCAAAGTAACTGCGAATAGGAGTCTCCTGGTTCCGGAGTGCCTGGAACGCGGCGAAAGTGCGCGGATACTTGTGACGGTATTCACCGGGGTGCAACACTTCACCCAGTCGCAACCACTGTTCGAGACGTTGCTGCATCTCTCCTGTATCCAGATTCGTCTTCTCAAGCAGGCCCAACAAGTAACGCCGGCTGCTGCGACGCACGTGAGCAAACTTAAACTTCTCACGCTGCTCGATCCGCGCCTGACGTCTGTTACTAAACGCAAAACCGAAGTTCTTGCCCAGAGTCTCACCAATCGAAGCCAACGCCGACTTCTTTTCCGGTTTCTTCGGCAATTTCGGCACAGACGGAAGACTGATATCGCCGCCGCTAATGAAACGCGCGATTCGCAATACGTCCGTTGTGGTTTTTACCGGTACATCGACTCCAAAGCTTGCGAGTAGACACAACGTTTCCTTGAACGGAACAGTCGCCGGCATCGGAAGATCGTCACCGTACATTTTCACGAACCATTCGACGAGCTCGCGATCGTGCGGCGCCAACGCCACATTCACGCTGACCAGCTTTGCAAAGAGTTGTTTGAACTCTGCTAATGAGACGAGTTTGATCGGACGGAATTCGGTCCTCTCAAACGCGATACCTCGCGCTACCAGCTCCTGCGGTGGTTCCCACTGACCGTTGGACCAGTAGTGCAGCATCGCGTTCCACATGAGCTGGAATGTCGGCGTATCCATCACCTCGCGTGGGAAGTTGACGTAAAAGGGCCGGTAACCCCGCTTAGCGCCGACCAGTTCTTTCGCGGTCGGCAGAATATCGTTGAAGTAACGCGCCGCGTCGTCCACTCTCCACTTGGTTAAGTGGGTAAAGGCGGCCTCGTCCAGTATGAAGCCGAGTCTTATCAACTCTGCCTGGAGGGTGGCGGCTTCCAGTTCGTTTCTCAGGCGGTCCTGGTGAAGATACTCATCGTCCTTCCGGACCATGAATCCCTGGGTGAAGGCGACTACGTTGAGGTTTTGGTTCGTCATGCTCGCAAAAAAGAAAAGAGGCGGTAACGACCGCCTCAGATAGAGACTTTTTGAATTTTGGGGACGGAAACCTGACCAAGTGGTCAATTAACAGTTGAAGAAGTAACCCAGTCAATAGCCGTCCGGCGATTACTGTAAACGAAACCCTTAAATCTGACAAGGCCCTTTGTGAAGTAGAGATCGAATTAGGATTACTCGCGCAAAGGCGCAAAGGCGCAAAGTTATGATCTGCGGCGGCCAGAGGTCATAACTTTGCGTAGTGGGGTAAAGGTGTGTTGCTCCAACAGTGCTTGGGTCCCGGAGGGACCACATGTTTCTAGTTCGCCGCCCGCCTCAGGGACCGCGCTCCAGCGGAGCGCGATGTGTCCGTGCAGCAACAACATTCGGCTCCGCTGGAGCCGCAATTAACTTTTAGGGCGTGGCTATAAACATGTGGTCCCTCCGGGACCCA
>JBIOVO010000311.1:0-3587 GCA_044867735.1 Pyrinomonadaceae bacterium
AGATTACTCGCGCAAAGGCGCAAAGACGCAAAGTTCTGACCTTCGGCTTCCGGAGGTCTTACCTTTGCGTCTTTGCGCCTTTGCGCGAGTAATCTCTTTCAGCGCCGCGCCGCAATGCTTTTCCGGGGCGTTCGCTGGTGGCCCTTCCATCGGTCCAGACTTCCACGCCATTAACAAACACACGCTTCACACCGTCGGAGATCAACTGCGGCTCCTTAAAGGTCGCGCGATCGATGATCTGCTCGGGGTCAAACACTACGAGGTCGGCTTTGAAGCCCGCTCGAACCAAACCACGATTCCTTAACTTAAAACGCTTCGCCGGCAGCGACGTCATCTTCCGGATCGCTTCCGGCAGCGTGAGCCAACGAGACTGACGCACGTAACGCCCGAGCACGCGCGGGTAACTTCCCGCGCCACGTGGATGCCTCGAACCGATACCGCCGTCGCTGCTCACCATCACCCACGACTGTTTGTAAAACAGTTCGATGTCGCTCTCTTTCATCGAGTGACACACGACACCGGCGCCGCCGTCGCGCACGATCTTCATGTAAAGTTCGACCGGCGTGATTCCCTCGCGCTTGCTGATCTCCTCCATCGTTTTGAACTCATACTCAGGATGCGCGCGACAGCTCGTGATAGTAATGTTCCCCGGCCCGCCCACATCAGCGAGCCCACGCGCCACGTCCGCCGGATCATCATGACGACCACTCGGAATCAGCACTCTGATCGTTGAGCTCCAGGCTTCGTATGGATAACAGTCCGCCGTAACGTCCTGCCCACCGGCGCGTGCCTTATTGATCAAGGCGACTGCATCTTTTGCGCGACCCCACACGGCAACCGTTCCCAACTTGATATGCGAGATCTGCACCGGAATACGAGCTTCACGACCGATGCGTAAAGCCTCGTTCAAAGCCTCAAACGTCAAATCCGCTTCGTCGCGAATGTGGCTGATGTAAATACCACCAAACGCGCTTGCAACGCGCGCCAACGCGATCACCTCTTCGGTCGTCGCGGGTTTTCCAGTTTCATACTCGAGTCCGGTTGAAAGTCCGGCGGCGCCGTCGCGCATCGCCTGCTCAACCAGTTGCTTCATCTTCTCGATTTCTTCAGGCGTGGCCTGGCGGTTTGTATCCTCACCCATCACCTGCGAACGCACCGTGGCGTGGCCGACAAAGGTCAACACGTTGAGCGCGATCGGATTGTCATCGAGATTCTTGAGGTATGGACCGACGGGAAAGGGCGATCCACCATCCTGGCCGATCACCACAGTCGTTATTCCTTGCGAAATTTGTGAGGCCGCCGATGGATCGGTCGTGAAACCGCGATCGGAGTGATTGTGCGCGTCGATGAAACCGGGCGAAACGACCATGCCGCGCGCATCGATAACCTGTGCGCCGGCCGGTATCTTTACACGGCCACGACGTCCGACGGCAACGATCCTGTCACCGTCGAAAACAACTACCGAATCTTTTATGGGTGGACCACCGGAACCGTCGATCAACGTCGCGCCGACGATGGCGATCAGAAGAAGTTTAAGCACAGGTGGCGCGGATCATAACAGATCCGTGCTTATCTGTGGTTAATACAGTTCTCGACTCGTTTGCGATCCGCGTAGTCAGGTCGCTTCTTTAGAAACTGTTCACACTCACTCGCGGCTGCTTCGGTCCGGCCGGCGCTGGTGTACAAATCAGCAAGCCGCAGATGCGCCTCCGCCATGCCAACCGCGTCGAGCTTGAGTGCCTCATTGAAGTAACCAACCGCGACCGATCCCATTTTCATTTGCAGGTAGGCTTCGCCGAGAAAGTAGTTGGCCGGACCGGAGTTCGGATCGATCTTTAACGCCTCATGAAGGACCATCGCCGCGCCCGCGTAGCGCTTTCTCGCCAGCCTGACTCGGCCGAGATTCAAGTACGCAGGAAAGTAATCAATCTTCGCTGCGGTAGCTTTGAGGAAGCTCTTCTCTGCTTCTTCGTAATCCTTGCGAATGAATTGCAGCATTCCGAGTTCGACCCAGGCGGGAAAATCTTTAGGGTCGGAAGCGAGGATGGTGTTTAGCGCGACGCTTGCTTCGGCGTAGTTCTTGTTCTCGATATCGCGCTCCGCCTTTTCATAAAGCGACTTGTTAGGACCAGAACGAACATAAGCATTCGCAGCCGAAATGACTTCGGGCTTGGCGCCCTTGCGTTCAATGGTCGGACGCCAGATGAGACTTATGTCCTGACGCACATCGTCCGCGTACTGTCCGGCAATGTGTTTGGTAATTCGCGTTACCTCAACGTTCTCTATCTCGACGGCAACTTCGTATACGCCGGCAAGCAAATTCATAAACCGATAACGACCGAAATTACCGAGACGTTGCCTTCCGATCAGCAAACCGCCTTTGTAAAGCAGGATGTCGAGTGTAACCGGCTTACGATCTTCGATCCGGGAATCGTCGACTTTGACGTCGCCGAAGAGAGTAAAGTTCTGGCGTCCCTGAGCAAATACAGTGCTCTCACAACAGAGTGCGAGCGCAAGCGTCAAGAGAAACAGTCTTTGACTCAGAACACTTCCCATCGGAGTAATTCCTCAAGGCTTCGGGGCCTCGGTCTTGGGTTTATTGGCCTGAATATACTCGGCGAGTTTCTGCTTCTCCGGATAGTCAGGCTTCTTCTGCAGAAACTGCTCGTACTCAGCCGCCGCGCGATCCTTGTAGCCAGCCAGGTTGTACAACGAGCCCAGACGCAGGTGCGCGTCGGCCATGCCCACTGGATCGAGTTTCAGCGCTTCGTTTAAGTAGCCAACTGCTTTCGAACCCTTCTTGAGTGCGAGATACGCTTCGCCGAGAAAGTAGTTTGCCTGCGCGGACGTGGGATCGGCTTTCAACGCCGCTTCCAAAGCTTCGACCGCGCCTTCATTGTTCTTCCGCGCGATTCGTACACGGCCCAGGCTGATCAACGCGGGAACGTGATCCGGCTTCGCGCCGACTGCGCTCACGTAACTCTTCTCAGCATTTTCCAGATCCTTCTCGATGAAATAGACCATGCCCAGGTTGGTCCAGGCCGGATAGTCTTTGGGATCTGCTTCAACTACGGAACGCAGCGTGGCGATGGCCTGAGTGAAATTCTTGCTTTCGATCTCCTGTGAAGCACGCTGATAGAGAGACTTGTTCTGCCCTGAGCGATTGTAGTTGTCGGCGGGGACGGACGCGGAGGCGTTAATACCGGCTTTCCATCTGAACTCCAAATCATGGCGAATGTATTCCACGGCGTTTGCCGGAATCAAGATAGGCGTTCGCGCGATCTCGACGTTGTCGAGTTCGACGGCGAGGTAATAGTCGCCATTGAAAATGTTGTTGAACTGATAACGCCCACCGTTACTGGTCCGCTGCCGCGCAAACACTTCGTTGCCACGCGTATAAAGAATGATGTCGAACGTTCTATTCGCCTCGGCCGCGCTGACCTGCGATGTATCAACCTTCACATCTCCATACAACGTAAAGTTGCGTCGCGTGCCGGCGCCCGGTTGCGAAGTGTTAGTTGGCAGTTGGGCGAACGCAAGACTTGGGAGGCCGATAGTGAAAACGATTAGTAAGACAGTGCGCTCAA
>JBIOVO010000312.1:0-5139 GCA_044867735.1 Pyrinomonadaceae bacterium
TGGGGTGGCCACGGAGGGCCACCCCTACAATCTTTGCGCGAGGAATATCAGTCAGCGGCTTTCCGCTTCTCGATGAGTTTCAATAAGAGATCAGGATCGACTGGCTTCACTAGATGATGATTGAACCCGGCTTGTTTTGAGAGATCTTTGTCTTCTGCTTGTCCCCAACCGGTAATCGCGATCAGGGTGGGATCGTTTCCCCACGATTGCGCACGTATTTCGCGCGCTACCTCGTACCCATTCATCTTCGGCAGTCCGATATCGAGCAGCACCACAGCGGGTCTGAGCTCGATCGCCATTTCGAGAGCCTGCTCGCCATCATGCGCGACGCTCACTTCGTTACCCATCATCTGCAATAACAAGCTCAGCGTTTCGGCTGAGTCTTTATTGTCGTCAACAACTAATATGCGCCGCGGATGACCGGAGGTCGAAGCGGTGGGCGTCGCGGCATTCGGGGCGACCTGTTCTCTCGTAACGCTCAACAACGGCAGCGTCACACGAAACTCACTACCCTGGCCGGTCGGATTAACACCGGCGGTGACTTCACCTTCGTGCATCTCGACCAATCGCTTTACGAGCGCGAGCCCGATTCCCAGTCCGCCATGTTGTCGTTCGATAGTTTGATTAGCCTGAGTAAACATCTCAAAGATCTTCGGACTGAGATCTTCAGGAATTCCGACGCCATTGTCGCGTATCGCAACGACGACTTGGCCGTCCGCACCTGCCGCGGCGTTCAGGGAGATTCGTCCACCGGGATCCGTGTACTTGCACGCATTGTTGAGTAGATTTGAAAACGCCTGCGACAATCGAACCGTATCTGCGTTCAACTGCATCGGTTCCGGCGGTAAGTCGATCGACAGCTCGTGACCAGCTTCGGCAATCAACGGTCTAACGGTCTCGACGGCTTGCGAGACTACTTCCGCGAGCGTGACCGGTTGTCTTTGCAGCTCCAGCTTGTCGCTATTGATGCGCGAGAGGTCCAACAGATCGTCGACCAATCGGACCATGTGCGATAACTGTCGCTCCATCGTCCCGCGTGCTTGCTGGTTCACTGTTGCGTTGCCGTCCGATGACCTCTTCATGATCTCCAGCGAGTTACGCAAAGGAGCGAGCGGGTTGCGCAGTTCGTGGGCCAGTACAGCCAGAAACGTATCTTTACGTCGATCGGTAACTCGCAACAATTCTTCGGATCTCTTTTGTTCGTCGATATCGACGACGACGCCGACCCAACCGTCAGGTTTGCCGTCTGTTCCGGTGGTCGGCGTGTAAACTGTATTGACCCAACGAGGTCCGATGGTTTGGAAGTTGATTTCAAGCTCAAGCCGAACAGTCTCGCCCTTCAACGCTGCTTGATAGTAAGGCAAGAGTACAGTAAAAGCGCCGGAGCCGATCACGTCTTCTATCGATGCGTCAACTATCTGCTCGCGCGGCAGCCGTAACCAGTCAGCGTAAGGTTTGCTGACCCACGAGTACTTCAGATCTCTGGTGCAACGAGTGACGAGTGCCGACATTGTGTCGGTTATCAGGTGCAGTTGGTCCTGCGCGTCCCGCAGCTCGCGGTCTCTGAGTTCAATGTCCTTTGCATGTTGCACTGCCTCAGCTTCGCTCAGCTCCAGCGTGCGAAGGGCCTTGTGCAGCCCGTCGCAGACGAAAGAGATCGTGACGTTGGCGATGACGAAAAAGACGAGGCCCGTGACGAGTCTGTGGTCCGATATCCACAAAGAATAATAGGGCGGCACAAAGAAAAAGATGGCGAAGACTGCGCCGAGAAGAGTCGAGAGTAGACCGGGTTTGAGTCCGCCGTACCAGGCTGAGACCGTTACCGCGATGACAAACGGAAAAAAGTAGGCTGATTCGCCGAGAACGCCGGAGAGGAGGAGTCGGAGCAACAGTACGCCCAGCGTCGCGGCGATAGCGACGAGGTAGCCGGACATCGGGGATTTAGCCGCCCAGCGTTTAGACATTTGTGCGCGCGTTCTTGGGAAGTTGGAAACTGATTGTAGTCAGCCCGCTCAATTGTGCAAGTCTAGTAAGTTCTGTTCGCGTATTCTTGTCATTCTCAATTAGAATGCGTCAAGTTCCGGCATCAACTCCAAAACCGAGGAAACCCAAGTGAGAAGTCTCAAACGCGTTTCTCTGGCGATCGTCCTGCTCTGTTCGCTATGCATATCCGTACTGCCGCAGGCACCGCGGATCACACCCGAACCACCTATCGGAAAAGGCACCGTAGTCATAAAAGCGGCCCGGTTAATTGATGGCACTGGCGCGCCGGCAATCAACAATGCGGTGGTGGTTGTTACTGACAACCAGATCGTTGGAGTTGGCTCGGCGAGTTCCGTCCCGGTTCCCTCAAACGCGAAGGTGATCGATCTGGGCGACGTCACGCTGATGCCGGGATTCATCGATGCCCATACACACCTGATTGGCCGCGTGCTCGGCGATCCGGCCGGCGATACCGCTCTGGTGAAAGACTTCGAATCGTTCGGCGCAATCCTGAGTGTGCAGAACGCGCGCGCGACGCTGATGTCGGGGTTTACGACTGTTCGCAACGTCGGCGCCGAGCAGTTTGTTGATCTGGCACTACGCAAAGCCATCGACGAGGGATGGACACCTGGACCACGGATGATCTCGGCCGGCCATTCGATCGGTATTCGCGGCGGACACTGTGACGAAAACGGGTTTCGACCTGGATTGTTTGATCCCGGGATCGAGGCGGGAATCGCAGATGGACCAGATCAGGTCCGTGCGGCTGTTCGTTATCAGATCAAGTACGGCGCGACCGTGATTAAGACGTGCGCGACCGGCGGTGTCTTGTCGGAAGGAACTGCGGTGGGCGCAACTCAATATACCTTTGAAGAGTTGAAGGCAATGGTCGAGGAGGCCAACAAGCTTGGACGTAAAGTCGCCGCGCACGCCCACGGCACCGAGGGAATCAAAATAGCCGTGCGCGCCGGCGTGTCGTCGATCGAACACGGCTCGTTCATGGATGAGGAAGGCGCCCGTTTGATGCGCGAGCACGGAACCTATTATGTGGCCACACTGTCGGCCGCGGAGTCTGTGGAGCAAGCCGCGAAGACAGGAGTGCTGAAAGGGTTGCGCGCGGAGAAGGCGTTGGCAGCAGCCGCGGCGGTTCGGAACGCGATCAAGCTTGCCGCCGCAAGTAAAGTTCTGATGGCGTTGGGAAGCGACTCGGGCGTGGTACCTCACGGCACCAACGGACGCGAATTTGTGCTGTTGGTCCAGTGGGGCGGCTTGAGCAACATGGACGCGATCATGGCCGGTACGTCGAGCAACGCGAAGTTGTTGGGCTGGGAGAAAACGGTCGGCTCTTTGGCGCCAGGGAAGTGGGCCGACATCGTGGCGGTTTCCGGAGACCCGCTCAGCAACATCGAGAACATGCAGAAGGTCGTATTCGTGATGAAGAACGGCGTGGTTTACAAACGACCGCAGACGAACAGCGAAACCGACGGATTCTAATCCGTTCTTAAGTCCGTTTGATCCGTGGCCTTGACTTCGTCCCAGATTAACGTGTGCTTCGTTTCTTTGAGTAACAACGAGCCAACGACGAACGTCAAACTCGCGACAATGATCGGATAGTAAAGCCCGGCGTAGATGTTACCGGTGCTGGATACGACCGCGAGGCCGATGACCGGCAGTAGTCCTCCGAAGACGCCGTTGCCGATGTGATAGGGAAGCGACAGTGACGTGTACCGGATCTTCGCCGGAAAAGCTTCGACCAGATACGCCGCAATTGGTCCGTAGACCATCGTCACGAAAAACACCTGAACAAAGACGAGCAGGATCAGTTTCTGCGCCACCGGCGAACTGATAAGCGTCTGGAAGTCGACGTACGGAAGAACCTCTTTCGCCGCTTCGCGCACACCGTTAACTTCCGTCTGCGGAATGAGCTTAACTTGTCCCGTAACCGGGTCCGGTTGATTTATGGCCGTGACGACATTCGAACCGGCCGCGCGTTGCATCGCGCCGTAGATCGGCATGTAAAAGATCGCCGCCAGCAAACACCCGAACATCATGAGCCACTTACGACCGATGCGGTCCGAGAGTGCGCCCATTACTACAAACAACGGCACCGCCAGCAGCAGTGCAATCGCGATGATGAACTCCGCCGAACGGGCATTCACCTTCAACACCGTCACCAAATAGAAGAGCGCATAGAACTGGCCGGTGTACCAGACCACGCCCTGTCCCGCAGTCGCGCCAAAAAGTGAAATCAGAACCCGCTTCAGGTTTTCCCAACGCGTAAACGCCTCGACGAGCGGACGACTCGACGTCATACCGGCGCCTTTGAGCTGGCTGAAGATCGGCGACTCCTTCATGCGCAACCGGATGTACAGTGAAATACCGACGAGAACGATCGAGATAAGGAACGGCACACGCCAACCCCACGAGTTAAATGCCTCCGCCGACATCAGGTACTTCACGAGGACGATAACCAGTAACGAGGCAAACAGACCGAGCGTCGCCGTGATTTGAATGAAACTCGTGTAGAAACCACGCCTGTGATCGGGAACGTGCTCCGCGACATACACCGCGGCGCCGCCGTACTCGCCTCCTAGCGCGAGTCCCTGAAGCACTCGGATTATCAAGAGGATTATCGGAGCAGCGATTCCGATCGTTGCGTAAGTCGGAAGGAAACCGATCGCAGCGGTAGCGCCGCCCATAACGAGCAGCGTCACCAGAAATGCGTACTTGCGGCCCACCACGTCGCCGATGCGTCCAAAGAACAGGGCTCCGAAAGGACGGACGACGAAACCAACAGCAAACGTCGAAAGGTAGGCGATGAGCGCGAGAGTGTTATTGCCTTTAGGATAAAAGAGCGGCGCGATGTTTACGGCAAGACTGCCAAAAATATAGAAGTCGTACCATTCGATCATGGTGCCGACTGCCGATGCCGTGATTACTTTCCAGATGCTATAGGGGAGAACTCGATCAGTTGGGGGCATATTTGTAGGGGCGGGACTCCGTGGCCGCCCCATCCGGCGAAAAATCATAATGAAAGATGGGGCGGCCACGGAGTCCCGCCCCTACAAATATGCCCCCAACTGATCGAGTTCTCCCCTATAGCATCTGGAAAGTAATCACGGCATCGGCAGTCGGCACCATGATCGAATGGTACGA
>JBIOVO010000313.1:0-29059 GCA_044867735.1 Pyrinomonadaceae bacterium
GCTCTTCCGATTCCTCTGAAAGCGGGGGCAAGCCCCTCCTCCTTACTACTTAAGGCGAACGATCTTCAGTATCCGGTGGATCACTGTCTGCGCCTGGTTGACGCCAAACAAGTACTCAACCCCGAAATACGTGCACCCATAACCGCCGAGCACCACCGCCGCGAGCGGGACCGGATGCCAACCGGTCATCAGCAGTTTTAGCCCCCACCCGACACCCGCACCCGCCAACGCCCCCAGCCAAAGCTTCGCCAAGTAGGACAGGGGCAGACCCGTTCGGCCAATCCGCTTGTTAAGACTCGTCCGCAACAGCACGAACTCAACCCAACCCGCCGTCCCAGACGCAATCGTCAACCCCGCCGCGCCAAGCTTCGACTCAAATCCGAGCAATCCCGGCATATGAATCGAGAAGAAGTAGCCCAGCACACTTCCCAGCCCGACCCGCAACACCGCGTAAAGCAGCGGCGTTCGAGTGTCCCGCAAAGCGTAGTAAGTTGACGAGTAAAGCCGGCCGAGCGTGGACGCAAGGAGACCGACTGAAGCGCCACCGAGTATGGTCCAAACGTAAATCGTATCGGCGCGCGTGAACTTGCCGGTTTGATAGAGCACGGCGGCAATCACGTCGCCGAGGGCCAGAAACGCGACCGCCGAGGGAACGATGAAAAAGCTGATGCGCTTCAGTCCCTCGTCAAGACGATGTCGCAGCGTTTCTGCGACGACCCCGGCGGCTCCGAGCGTCTTCGACATCGCAGGCAGTTCAGCCGCAGAAACCGACATTCCGAAAAGACTGACCGGCAACGTGTACAGGCTCTGCGCATAGTTCAGAGCGACCACGGCGCCCTGGCCGAGGAAGCTGGCCAGAAAAGCATCGACAAACGCACTGATCTGCACCACGCCGCGGCTCATGAAAACCGGAAAGAAACTCTTGAGCACTTGGCGCACGTGAGCACTCGCAAGCGTGAGTTCGGGACGAAAGCGCCCCAGCAGCCTCAGCACGGAAGGTAGTTGCACGCCAAACTGGAGCGCACTGCCGATCACGGATCCCCACGCCGTCGCAGCGGCGAGACTTGCTAGATCGAGACTGTTGCCGAAATAGATCAGCGCGGCGATGATGGCGGCATTCCAGGCGACCGGCGCAGTGTAGGAGATGAAGAAACGATGGTGACTGTTCAGCACACCCAAACACCACGCGGATAGAACCAGCAGCGCGGCGCCAGGGAAGAAGATGCGGACGAGCGTGATCGTTAACGCGCGTCGCTCTTCTTCAAAGCCGGCGGCGATTAGGGTGACGATGTAGGGAGTGGCGAGAACGCCGACGAGAACGATGAGCGCAGTAACAAGGGCGAGAATCGCGAAGATCGCATTGGCTACGCGGGCAGCCTCTTTCTCATCTTCCTGAGCGAGCAGTTTTGCATAAACCGGAATGAACGAGGCCGAAAGGGCGCCTTCGCCAAACACGTTCTGCAAGAAATTGGGAATCCTGAACGCCGCACTGAAAGCGTCGCCTTCGGCCGAGCTGCCAAAGTAGTGTGCGAAGATCCTCTGCCGCACGAGCCCGACGATGCGGCTGATGAGAATGCCTGCGCCGACGAAGAAAGCGGATCTGCCGGTGCTGACCTCAGCGCGGGCGGGTTTTTGTAAGGCCGGCTCCAAAGGACTGGCGCCGACCTCTTCAAGTGTTTCACCCGCGACGACTCCGGGAGTTTTGTCGGCGTCGTTCATCGCGGTCTAGAGAGAGTATTCCTTGATCTTGTTGAGCAGGGTTTTATAGCTGACGCCAAGGTCTTCAGCAGTTTTACTTTTGTTGCCAAGGTTTGCTTCCAGCGCGTTCGAGATTTTTCTGCGCTCGACGACATGAAGAGCGCGGTGGGCCACTTCGGATAACGTTCCTGAGAGATCGAGTTGTTCCAAACTTTCGCCTTCGCCAGTTGCTGATGGTCCGAGGCCGAGGTCTGCCGGTTGGAGGACCAGCGTGTCAGAGAGAATGCAGGCGCGCTCGATGGCGTTTTCGAGTTCGCGAACGTTGCCCGGCCAGTTGTGTTGCTTCAAGGCGTCGATACCTTCAGCACTCAATTGACCTTCACGGCCACGCAGGCCCTTGCCGATCTCAGCGGCAAAGTGACGGGCCAGCAGGACGATATCGTCGCCGCGATCTCTGAGCGGCGGCACTTCAATCGGAAACACCGCCAGGCGAAAGAACAGGTCTCCGCGAAACTCGCCTCCATCGACGGCGGCTTTCAGGTTCTTGTTCGTGGCAGCGACTACTCGAACATCCACAGCTACCGGCGCCCGACCGCCGATCCGATCGACGACTTTCTCCTCGATTGCGCGCAAGAGTTTCCCCTGCACTGCCAGCGGCAACTCGCCGATCTCATCGAGAAAAACCGTGCCGCCAGAAGCCAGTTCAAACTTTCCCTGGCGTCGATCAGTCGCGCCGGTAAACGCTCCACGTTCGTGACCGAACAGTTCGTTCTCGATCAGCGTTTCCGGGATGGCGGCGCAGTTGATGGCGACGAATGGTTTGTCCCGCCGCGGCGAGAGATGATGAACTGCACGAGCGAAGAGTTCTTTGCCGGTTCCCGATTCGCCGAGCAGGAGCACGGTCGCTTCCGTTTGTGCGACTCGTTGGGTCTCGCCGACTGCGCGCTTGAGCGCCTCCGACTCGCCGAGGATTCGTGGAAATCCGTACCTGCGTGACCATTCTTCCCGCAACAGGATGTTCTCAGTGCGAAGCCTCGCCTGCTCGAGTGCTCGCTCGACCAGCAGGAGGAGATGGTTTGAGTCAACCGGCTTTTGGAGGAAGTCGTGAGCGCCGTCTTTCATGGCCTGAACCGCCTCGTCGATCGAGCCGAAGGCGGTCATTACGATCACCGGGACGTCGGCGTCGGCGGCGCGAGCTGACCGCAGCACGTCAAGGCCGGAGCCATTGGGCATGCGCAGGTCGGTGAGTACGAGTTGATGGCGCGAGGTTGCGATCTCATTGAGCGCTTCGCGGGCGTCGCCCGCTTCGGTCACGCTGTATCCGGCATTTTCGAGAGTTAGTCGCAGTACGCGACGCAGGCTGTCTTTGTCTTCGACAAGTAGGATATCGGCCACTGGCCGCAATAATTGATTTTTCGCTTGGTTGTGTCAAGAGATCTGAACCACAAAGACACGAAGACACAAAGTAGATCTAAACATTTGATCTAATTAGTGTCTTAGTGTCTTTGTGGTTAAAAAGGTCTTACGTAGGAAGACCGTTACCTACCTCTGTAACTAAAAGTGACATTAGCTGGGCAGTCGATCCACTGAACCCCTCAAAAACCGCGAGAATCTCCACGGAACAACTCTTGCCAATGATGAACCAGCCGAGTTTGTCCGGCGCTCAAGGACTCCGTGTCGGAGGTAAGCCAACAGATGAAGAACACCAGACCCAGACAGCAAGGGTTCACCATCACCCAGATGGTCATCACCCTCGCCATCATTTCCGTCGTTTCGACTTTCGGCGTGCTCGGCATTAGAACCGCACGCGCCGAGTTCCAGCTTCAGTCCTCAGCCAGACTGTTTGCCTCCTACGTCGAAAAGGCGCGCCTCGACGCCATTCGCCGCCATGCCGAGCCAGGCCAGGAGTCGGCAATCGAAACGTTTGGCCCAGGCACGACCGCCTATGCCGTCACGATGGACTGGGGCTCCGGCACCGTCGAGCAGCGTGAGTTTGAGCTCGAGGACGGACTGAGTTTTGCTACCGCCGGCAGGAGAGTCACCTTTGACTGGCGCGGTCGCATTGCCGAGGCGTGGGTGTTCCAGATACACAGTGCATACCTCGACCGGAACATGCCCGTCGACGTCTCCGGTTCGGGCGACATCACAGTCGGCGAACAACATTTTCCCGATCAGCTCATACCCGAAGTTGAGATAAGCCAGGTTACCGGCGACGTCGATCCTGATCCGTCGCCATCGCCGTCACCGGGTGAAGAAGAAATACCTAACCCGGACGACGATCAGAGCCCAACACCAACTCCGACTCCGACTGCCACTCCGACTCCCACGCCAAACGGAAGCGGCAACGGTAGTGGTGGTAATGGCAGCGGTGGCAACGGTGGTGATAACGGCAATGGGAACCCAAACCCAACGCCGACACCAACGCCAACTCCTTCGGGTGAGCCGACGCCCGTTCCACAGTGTGTCTCATCCATCAGTCCGACCCATCTCTCGCTGAGCCAGAGCGACACTTCGAACCAGTCAGGCTCAGCGACGTTTACGATGATCAACGCAATCGGAACTCGCACCATCAGCGCTACTCAAGCCGGAAACGGAAACAGTCTGGTTGTCAGTCTTTCTCTGTCAAGAATTGATGGCAGCGGATCGAGCGTCATCACCGTCCATACGAAGAATGGCGCCGGTAACCGCGGTGTGTTCATCGTCAATGTTTCGGGAGATCCCGGCTGCGGTTCAGGACAACAACTCACAGTTTCAGTCAGTAACTAAAACTATGGACCGCCTACCCCAAGACAACAATCGAGGCGCGCGCGCCCGATCCACGCAACAGGGTTTCACCCTGCTGGAATCCGCGATCGCGCTCGTGGTCCTGATGATCATCGGACTCGGCATCGCTTCTCTCTTTACTTATGCGATCTCGGCAAACGTCAGGGCAGACGATCGCGAGCTGGCGATGGCGATCGCGCAGAAACGCATGGAGTGGCTGCGAACGATTGCGTTCACCACCCAAACACGAAACGTCGCTTACGCGTTTCCCGACGGCGGGTTGCAGGCGACCGCCACCGAGGGCGTTTCTGAGACCGTCACGAACGCGGGTCGCGGCTACACCGTGAACACGGTGATTCAGGATCTCGGCTTTGTTCCGGTTGGAGACCATGACGCCGGCGCCCCAACAGTGAAGCGCATTCAGATCTCAGTCACTCCGGCCGGCGCAGCGACTGCCTTTGAGACCGTGACCGTAACCACTCAACGCACGACGCAGGTCGTGGGAATGTACTAAAGCTTTGTACTTTGTACTTGGTTCTTTGTGAGAAAGCACAAAGTACAAAGCACAAAGATCAAGCACGAGGATTTTATGAATTCGTTGAACAAAAGAAGCGGTGGTTTCTCTTTGCTTGAACTTCTCATCGCGATGGGCATCACGCTGACGCTGATGACTGCCGCCGCCACGTTGCTAGCGAGTGCTCTTCGCGTGCGCAGCCGCGAGAATCAGAAGTCCGACGCTCTCGCCGATACTCAGCGCGCGCTAAACATCATGTCGCGCGAGATCGCCAATACCGGATTCAACTTAACCAACAACGGGATTGTGGCAGCGGATTCCGGACTGAACTCGATTCGCATTCGTTCGAACATGAACAGGTTCGATTTCAGCATCGATGTCAGTGATGCGTCCCGCGCCGACGTAGTCGATCCGGGCGAAGACATCACTTACTTCATCAACGAAGCCGCCAATACGAAGTACCTGGCGCGACACGACAAGTTCGGCAACGGCAGTACGGTGTTGGCCAACCGCATCGATAGCATGAACATTCATTACTTCGATCAGAAAGTGACCTACACGGCCCCGCCGGGAGGCACCGACATCACGGACGTGTCGGCGACCGAAGTATCCGAAGCAGAGGCAAAATACATCGTGATATCCATCTCCGTTACGTTGGACGCGGTTGGAACTCCAAACACAGCGGGCTACCAGCCGCCTTACTCGGTCCTGCTCTGTTCTGACGTCGCCCTGCGCAACACGGGCCTATGGGCTTACTAGCTTACTCGCAGCAGAAAGAGGTTCTCTGGTCAATGAGATCACAAAAGCCAACTCCAATGTTTAGAAGTCGTGCCGGTGAAAAAGGGGCGGCGCTGATCACAGCAGTTCTGCTGTCGTTGCTGTTGTTGGCCGCGGGCGGGACTTTGATTCTTACGACGACCATGACCGGCATCACAGCGCGTGACTCGACTGCTGAGATGCAGGCTTACTACGCCGCCGAAGCGGGCGTCGCTCGAACTCTCGAAGTGTTGCGCGGAAACGTGCCGTCGGATCCCACCGGCACACGCGCTACCTTCCACAACGTCGTCTGCTCGCCCGAGTTATGGACCACGACTTCAAAAGCAGTGGTCAATGTCTCCACTGATGGAACGTCGCGGTACCAGGTTACTTCGATTATGGATCCGGACAATCAGGACCCCGAGCTGGTGTGTCCGGATGCCAACTACAAACCCGACCGTTTGGTAATTCAGATTCTGGGGCTGGGTCCGAAGGATAGCCGCAAGAACATGGAGGTCGTCGTTAACCGTTACACAGTCGAATACGCGGTGAATGCGACGGTCACCTTGCCGAATGATTCAGGGAGCGCAATCTCCTTTGCGCTCGGCGGAAGTAATGTGACCTCGACTTCGGGGACGGACGTAAACGGCAGCGGTACGATTGCGGCGTATGCAGTGAGCAATGGCGATTACAACACGACGAACAACGTCATCGACGGCTGTTTGCCGGACGGAACGAACTGCAGCGGCAGCGGGCCTAATGTCTTTCCCGGTGACCCGGCTGTGTTGGCAAACGGAAACACACCGAGCTTCCTGGAATCGGTTATGAAGACGAGAGAGTTCTTGTACGGCAGCGAAGGAATGATGAATGCGGCGATCAACCAGGGCCGATACTTCACTAGCGGCGCAGCGGCGCTCGCCAGCGTACAAGGGATCGGCGCCACTAGTCCCGATGGAGTGCTTACCTTCGTCGATGGCGATTTTGTTCTGGGGCCGGGCAATCCGACCGGTCAGGGAACTTTGATCGTCACCGGGAAACTCACCCTGAATGGCAACTTCAACTTCAATGGCGTGATCATGGTTCTCGGCTCGGGTGAGGTTTACCGGAGTGGAGGCGGCCACGGAAACGTCTATGGAGCGGTGTTTGTGGCGAAGTTTGATAAAACCGGCGCCGACACCGATGCTTTTGCAGCGCCCATCTTCGACACATCCGGTGGCGGCACCTCAAATATCCAATACAGTTCGTTTGCGGTCGATATGGCCAAGTCGGTAGGTGGACACTCGATCAAGGGGATTCGCGAGTTATAAGGCTATAAAGATCGGATCTTTGCAAAGCCCGTCCTGGAAGTGGGCGGGCTTTGAAACTTTTAGTGAGGTGTTAATCGAGAATCGTCCGCTGCTGCTGCGGTGCCGCACGCCGCGACATTGGTTGGACGGTAAAGCGCCCCGACGATCCTCGGATCTCGGGGCGCAGTTTTTTGTAGTTCATTTTCCGTTTGGAAAATGTTTTAGTTTGACTTCGAAGGCGGTTCGTACTCGTCACTCGCCGCAACGGTGCTTTCAGTGTGCGAGAGCTGCATCCTGAGCATTAACGGTTTGTAGTCGAAGGCCTTCGGTCCGCCACGGGTATTCTGAACGAGCATGACGAGGTAGTCCTGGTTCTCCCTGAACCGCGAAACACTGCCGCGTTGATTCATGATCACAAACAGCAGCACCTCGCCGTTAGCGGCCCTCATCTGACCGACTAACGAACTCGCGCCACCGTCGGTGCGCAGGAGCGTGCCCGTCTTCGCAATCACACTGCCGCGCCACGGAAGTCCTGTAAAACGATCTTCAAGCGTGCCCGGGTCGATGCCGGCCACGGGCATGATCGAACTCGGCGACAATCGATGCTTCTGCAATTCTGCCCGCAGCCCGCGGTAGATCTTCATCATCACTCGCGGCGAAACACGGTTCACGCCGAGTCCACTCAACGAAGCAATGCGAATCTCATCAGGGCCGAGACCAAAGTCGCTAATTAATCGTTGGCGGACCGACTCCGGCCCACCCAGCGCCTCGCCGATGCGCTCGGCCATGAAATTATTGGAATAGCAAAGAAGCACTTTCAGGATATCGACCAGCTTGCTCGACCGCTGCGTCAGCAGTAGTTTCGCCGACTGTACGACCGGCGCAACCACAACGCCACCCATCACGGCGACGCTGGGCACTGTCTCCAGGCTCGCCTTGTCGTTCAGCAACGTGCGTTCGTAGTTCCATGCTCTCACTGCTTCGGCGTAACGAAGAGTTGAGTCGAGCGTGTCGTAGAGCCTCTCTCCCGAGCGCGTTGCGGACGCGCTAAAGTTCATCGTAAAGCCGGGCGCGACGATAAGGTCTCCCGTCACCTGCTTAATACCGAGCTTGTTCAGTTCACGGGCGAGTAGCACGCCGTGTTCGTAGTGGAACGATGGATCGCGCCCGGAGACGTAGAGGTTTCCGCTGAGTATGCCGCTGGTTTTGTCGAGTGTGCCGTCAGTCCAGACGCCGGTGGCGAAGCGATGTTCCGGGCCAAGCGTTCGCAGCGCGACGAGAGCGGTGGCGAGTTTCAGATTCGACGCCGGATTGAACTGCTCGTTGTCGGCCTGTGAAGAGACGACCTTGCCGTCGAGCGTCTCGATCAGCACGCCCTGAAGTCCATAGAGCGGACGGGTATTCTCGGGTGTGGGCGTCGGCGATGCCGGGGGAGACGGTTCAGGTTGCTGGGCGTAGGTCGTCGCACAGACTGCGAGCAACATTAAAAACAGGGCAAACTCTCTTTTCACAAAACTCCAAGTCATATTCAGGATTTGTGAGGGAGAGCATCTTTGATGCTCATGAGTCGAACGGGGATGTTCAGACACATCAGGGGCAGAGCCGTCGAACATCATAGCCGAGTTCCGGATCTTTGTGGAGTACATTTTCACCACTAAGACACAAAGTCACAAAGTGAATAACTGTACATAGTGTCTTTGTGTCTTTGTGGTTGAATCTGCTTACGCCGCAGAGACCAAACTCGTTGACAATGATTCCGGCAGGCTCATAGAATCGCGCTGTTGACAAACTACCGTGCAACGCAATCAAGAACCCGTCACAGTTGAACGAGTGGTGGCCACCCACCGAGCACGACGCAAAGAGATTCGGAAGCGGCTGCGTGATTTTGAAGAGGTTTGGCGCAAAGGTTCCGACGCGCGACTCTGGGAAGAGTTGGCCTATTGCATCTTCACTGCCGGTGCTTCTGCTCGCATGGGATTGAATTCGGTCGATGCAGTGCGACCGCTGCTGCTCGCCGGCGATTCTGACGCGATGACAGCAGCGTTGAAGCAATCGGGAGCGCATCGTTTTCCGGTCGCTCGGCCGCGTTACATTGTAGTTACGAGAGACTACTTTCATGCTGACTGCGGCATGAAGCTGCGAAAGCGTTTACGTAGTTTCCGTGATCCGTTTGAGCGCCGTGATTGGCTGGCTCAGGAGAAACAAGTCAAAGGCCTTGGTTACAAAGAAGCCAGCCACTTCCTGCGAAACATCGGCGTGAAAGGCCACGCCATTCTTGATAAGCACGTGATGAGATGTTTGGCTGAAATCGGAGTGATCGATTCAGCCAAGCCACCTTCGACGCGAAGGAAGTATCTCGAGGTTGAGCAGCAACTGGTTGGATTCGCTCGCGACATTGGCATCGATTTCGACGAGCTCGATCTGGTCCTTTGGTCTATGAAGACAGGAGAAGTTTTGAAGTAACCGTTGCATGCGCGAGTTAACGATCACTCAGAAAGTGTGAATCATGCAATGTCATAACAAAAGATATTGTCTCCGAATGGCGGCCTGCGGTGTGGCCGCCTTCGTGCTTTCTGTTGCCCTCTCCGGCACGCAAACGGCCGCCGCATTCGCCGACAAGAAGGCGTATAGCAAAGGTTATCGAGCGCTGAGGAAGGGCGACCATGAACAGGCGGAGAAGATCTTTCGTGATTTGCTAAACAAGGACGCGCATGACAAAGAAGCACGCCTGGGATTGAGCTTCACGATGCTGAAGCAAAGGAATTTACAAGGTGCTTACGATCAGGCAGCCCGCGTGATCATGCAGGATCCACTTTCGGCGCGCGCTCATGCGTTGCTTGGTTCTGCGATTCTCGGCGCCGGTGAGTTTCGACTTTCAGTTGAAGAGTTTCGTACGGCGTTAGCGCTCAACGAAGACGAAGCACTTGCCGTTGCGGGTTTGGCGATGGTCGATTTTTATGAGAACCGCCTGCCGCTCGCGATTCCGGGTCTGCGCAAAGCCGTGAGTCTCGATCCTGACGAGCCTGACTTCGTTTTCAACCTGGGCCAGGCGGCGGCTCGCAGCGAGAAATACAAAGAGGCGGCAGACGCGTACGAGAGATTCCTGATGATCTCGCCCAAGACCGATATGGATCGGCGCGCGCGCATCCAGGGATTGATCGATTTTCTTCGCTATCTCGGCAGACAGGGCTCACTCTACGTGCCGGCCGGCGATTATCGTTCGTCAGTTTCGTTTGAAGCCACTGACAATCGTCCGATCCTTCAGGTACGTGTGAATGGGCAGAAGGAACCGCTGCGGTTCGTGCTCGATACCGGATCGGGTATGTCGGTCATCTCGGATCAAACTGCGAAGCGCCTCGGAATCAAACCGGTCGCGAAAGGCGGGCTGGCGCGCGCGGTTGGTGGTGGTGGTAAGTTTGAGATCGTTTATGGCTTTGTGAGTTCGATCGAGATCGGTGAGGCCAGGGTTGAGAACGTGCCGGTCTACATCCGAAAGTTTTTCGACAACCATATTCCGGTCGATGGTTATCTGGGATTGTCGGTGGTGTCGAAGTTTCTGACTTCGATCGACTACGGAACGCGACGCATGTCGCTGGTGCGTCAGAACCAAACTGATGAACTTGAGAGTTGGACGATCGTGCGACGTCCGGAAGGGGCGCTGGCGCTTGCGCCTATCGTGCCTGACGACGGCGCGATCGAAGTTCCGCTGCGAACCACGTCGAGCGGGTTCCTGAGTGGCGAGGTTGGTCTCGAAGGCTTCAATAAAAACGTCAACTTCATCATCGACACCGCCGCGAGCATCACCGTCGTTTCCGAAAAGCTATCCAGGGAAGAACAACTTCTCGATCTGCTCAAGCCGTCAAAGATGCGTGTGTTTGGCGCCGCAGGTGTGACGGAAGATGTGAAGCTGCTGCAACTGCCGCGTTTGAGTCTTGGTTTGAGTACACTCGAAAAGATCAATGCGGCGGTGCTCGATATGGAACCGGTAAACGAAACCGCGGGCTTTACGCAGAGCGGAATCCTCGGCGGTAATTTTCTGCGGCATTTCCGTATTTATTTCGACTTTGCGAGGGGGTCAATGCGTTTGGAACCTTTGAATAAACCAAAGCCAGTGGAAAGTATCAATCAGGAAGTGGTGTTGACTCCATGAAGCAGGCTCTTTATCTGGAGACATCGGTAATCGGCGCCTACCTGGACAATGGAGAGCCTTTCCGACGCGACCTGACGATCAGATGGTGGGAGCATGAGATGCCTGACTACCGCGCGGTGATTTCACCGCTCGTGTCGGCGGAGTTGGGACGAGTGAAGGAACCGCACCGCAGTTCTTACCTGAAACTGATCCGCGATCTGGAGCAGGTTGATCTGACTGAAGAGGCAGCGATACTTGCCGAAGGTTATATCTCGCGCGGCATCTTTCATCGCAAGTACATCGCGGACGCGTTACACGTGGCGATTGCTTCGTTTCACAAGATCGATTATTTGGTAACGTGGAATTTCGGTCATCTGGCGAACGTGCGCCGGCAAGCGCGTATTCGATTGTTCAATACCGCGGCCGGTTTTTATGTGCCGATGATCGTGACGCCGGAGTTTTTGGTTTCGGAAGCAACTGAGCGAGTGAGTTGAGATTTGTTTGCTCCGGAGGAGCAAGATGTTTATAGCTTTAACGCGCAGCCGACGCTCGCTCCGTAGGAGCGACATGTCTGCGCCGGCACATTGCGCTCCTACGGAGCGCGTTACTGATTTTGCAGCAGGGCTATAAACATGTTGCTCCTCCGGAGCAAACCAGAACTGATATGTATCGTCGACCAAAATTTCTAGAAGTGCTGCACGCGATTCGTGAGGAGATGTCGCGTGAAGCGGATTATGATGTGGACCTGTTTGCTGAGATGGTTCGATCGGGAAAGCAACCGTCGCATGGACCGCAACGCGTGATCCGTGGCTTCCGGACCCGCGCGCCGCGGGCGGAAAATGGCAACAGACCCGCGACCAAGCATAGACAGCGAAAGCGTAGCGCGTGATAATGTGACCGACGGTCACAAGTAAACTATGAATCCAACTTTTGAAACGATCGGTTTGGAGGTCTCGAGCGAGAAGGCTTTCAACTATCTCGCCGAGCGCGCAGGTGATCAAGGGGAGGCCACACAACTCAGCAGACGCGGCGCCGTGCTGCATGGACGTTGTTGGAAACTCGGCGAAGGTCTCGAAGTGTGGACCGTGCTTTACGAGTCGGGCAGCGGCGATCTGTTCTACGCCGACTGCCGTCCCGGATTTCGTGCTCGCTACATTCAAACGATCTCGCCGTGGGCGTTGACCGAGTACGACGAGGAAGGCGAGGCGGTGATTCACGGATTTCGTGAAGGCACCGATTGCGAAGTTCTCTTCGAGTTACAGAATCTGACCGAGGTTGGTCCAGCCGGCTTCGGCGCGCAGGAGTTGCACATCGGTCTGTGTGGACTCGCTTATCGTGCGCGCGTGCGACGTGGAAAGGGAAAGACGCGCTGGATGCCGCTTGAAAAAACCGCGCCCGCAAGAGCCGCACACGAGAATGATTGGAGCCTCTCAGGTCGCGTGATCGCTTTCAAACCGTTGAAAAACCCGCTCTCGGGAGAAGAGCTTGTTTGGATTCATCTCGATCTCGAACGCATCAAGCTCGAAGTCCTGGTTAATCAACGGGCCCTGCGCGGCGATTCGTTAACTGTTGGCGCAACTCTCGAAGCGGAAGTTTGGCTCCAGGGACACGTCCTCGACGAACATGCGCTGCGTTCGCGTTATGAAGGCGTCGATTTCTCGTTCACGCGCGCGAGTTTCTGGTCCACGTTCAGAAGGAAGAATTAGACATTGCCAATTTCCGATTTCCAATTGCCGATTTTGGCTGACTTGAAAAATTGGCATTCGGAATTTGGCAATTGGCAATGTTTATGAAACGCGCCCTGGTCGTTATTTTCCTAATCCTCACGGTCCTTCTTTCCGTTTACTTCTTTAATCGTTACTGGATTCATCGTTTCGATCCGTTGATTGCGCGGCAAGCGGCCATCTACCGCGTCGATCCGGACCTCGTGTGGAGCGTTATCTACGAAGAGACTTACTTCAGCCCGTGGAAGATCGGTAAAGACGGTGAGATCGGTCTGATGCAGGTGACGCCCACCGTCGGCCGTGAATGGGCCACCGAAACCGGCATGCGCGAACTCGAGCGGCAGATGGCTTCCGATCCAGCAACTCTACTGAGCGATCCGGAACGCAACATTCAGATTGGCTGCTGGTATCTGGAGAAGATCTACGAGCAGTTTCAGGACTCGCCTGATGCCGAGGTGCGAATGATCGCGGCTTACAACGCCGGCCCCAGCCGCGCGGTCGAGTGGAGTAAAACGCAGCAACCGGAAGCGGTGCAGTCGGGCGCGGAGTTTATCAATCGCATCGACATTCCCTCGACGAAGGCGTATGTACTTTCAATCATGCAGCGTTACCGGCAGGTCAAGAGTTCAAGATCCCCGAGTGCGGCACTCCAGCAGACTTCGCCCGTCAAATGACCACTATCTACACCGCGCGTTGGGTTGTTCCTGTCTCCACGCCGCCGATTGAAAACGGCGCCGTGGCGGTCGAGGGGCAACGTATCGCCGGCGTTGGCAGTAAGGCCGAGATCGTCGCGAGGTTTCCGAAGTTTTGTGTTGTCCTGCTCGGTGAAGCAGTTGTCCTTCCTGGCCTGGTCAACACTCACACGCATCTCGAGCTCACCGCTCTGCGTGGTTATCTCGAAAACGAAGAGACTGATTTTTTCGCGTGGCTTAGAAAGCTCACTACTGCACGACTGGAGCGGATGACGCCGGACGACATTCTCGTTTCGGCGACGTGGGGTGCGTGCGAGGCGGTGCGTGCGGGCATTACGTGCGTTGCCGACGCCAGCGACTCCGCGATGATGAGTATGCAGGCGTTGCGCGATGTCGGTATGCGAGGTGTTGTTTTTCAGGAGTCATTTGGCCCGGATCCGAAATTGGTTCAAGAGAATTTTGAGAAGTTGAAGACAAAGGTTGCGGAGCTTCGCTCGGTGGAAACAGATCTCGTTCGCGCTGGTGTTTCGCCCCATGCGCCGTACACGGTTTGTGGACCGCAGCTTGAGTTGATCGCGCAGTTGGCAATGGACGAGGGGTTGTCTTTGATGATGCATGCCGCTGAGTCAGAGGCGGAGGAGATGTTTTTGCGTGGGGGTTGTGGACCGTTTGCCGAAGGACTTACTAAACGTTCGATCGAGTGGAACGCACCCGGGCTTTCGACGATTCAGTACTTGAAACAGATTGGTTTACTCGAGACTCAGCCGCTCCTGGCGCATTGCATCAGAGTTGATGACGACGATCTCGAGACGTTGCTGGAGACGGGCAGCGGTGTTGCGCATTGTCCGAAGTCGAACGCGAAGTTAGGCCACGGACGCGCGCCGTTTGCAAAGTTTTTGGAGAAGGGAATCAGGGTTGGACTCGGAAGCGATTCAGTGGCCAGCAATAACACGTGCGACATGCTTGAAGAGGCACGTTTTGCGACGTTGCTGGCGCGAGCTGGGGGGAATCACGTGACCGCCGCTGAGGCGTTGGCCACTGCAACTTTCGGCGGTGTATTAACGGAAGGTGCTCAGGCGGATCTTGCGATCGTGAGCATGAGCGGTGTGCATCAAACGCCGAACTACGATCCGGTTGCGGGTTTGATCTTCGCCTCTTCGGGCCGCGACGTGCTCATGACCGTCATCGCCGGCCGCGAAGTCTTCAGCGACGGCCGCGTCACCACCGTCGACGAAGATCGCCTCCGCGCCCGGATGAAAGAAATTAACCACGGATTACACGGATAATACGGATAAATCCGTCGTAATCCGTGGCAATCCGTGGTTAAAACCTATAGCGAGGCGGTGATCGCCTCGTCGAAGATCTCCAACGCTACATCCACATTCTCTTTCGTCAGGATCAACGGCGGCGACCAGCGAATCGTATTCGTCCCTGCTCCGAGTATGATCAAACCACGCTCGAAGCACGCAACCTCAACCCGATCTCTCAACTCAGCATCGGGCTTCAGCGTCGCCTTGTCAGCAACAAACTCCACTCCAAGCATCAAACCCATCCCACGCACGTCGCCAATGCACTCGTGCTTCTGCTTGAGCTTCTCCAAACCCGCTTTCAGGTAAGCACCGACTTCCGCCGCGTTCTGGACCAATCCGCCTTCCAGCAGTTCAATCGTCTTCAACGCCGCCGCGATACAAACCGGATTGCCGCCAAACGTCGAAGCATGTGCGCCTGGTTTCCAATCCATGATGTCCGCACGCGCCACACACGCGCCGATCGGCAATCCCGATCCGATGCCCTTCGCGATGCAGACGATGTCAGCCTGCACATCGTAATATTCACTCGCGAACATCTTTCCGGTGCGGCCCATGCCTGACTGAACTTCATCGACGATCAACATGATCCCATGCTGATCGCAGATGCGTCGCAGTCCCTTGAGAAAATCTTTCGGCGCAGGCACGTAACCACCTTCGCCCTGAACTGCCTCAACCACGATGCCGGCAACTTCCTCAGGCGGCGTGGTCGTTTTGAACAGTCGTTCTTCGATCCAGTTGAGCGCGCCCTGACCCGCTCCTCCGTCGCCGCAGTCAGCCGCACTGAACGGATTGCGAAACTCGTTCGGATAAGGCACGTGGACCACATCCAGCGCCTGTCGCTTGAAGCCCTTACGCTGTGCTGCCTTCGACGAGGTCAACGAAAGTGAACCTAACGTTCGTCCGTGAAAGCTGTTGAAGAAACCAATGAACTTTTCACGTCCGGTCGCATGCATCGCGAGCTTCAAGGCGGTTTCGATTGCTTCAGTGCCGCTGTTGGCGAAGTGGGTCCGAGTCGGTGATTTGACCGGAACGATCGAGTCCAACTTTTCCGCGAGCTGCGGCATGTGGCGGTAGTAGTAGTCGGTGCCGCACATGTGGATCAGTTGTGCTGCCTGATCCTGAATTGCTTTGACGACGTCCGGGTGGCAGTGACCGGTAGAACAGACAGCCACGCCCGCGTTGCAATCGAGGAAGAGATTGCCGTCAACATCTTCAACCCAAACGCCACTCGCGCGCTCGGCAACGAGCTTGAACGATGGTCGTGGATAGGAAGGGTTAACAAACCTTGCATCCGCTTCAACAATCTTTTTTCCATTTGGACCCGGCAGCGCCGTTTTGATTTCCGGGCGTCTGGGCGGTGCGCTCACGCTGGTAGACATGTTTTTACTCCCTTGTTAGAAAGGCCAACTTAAACCGGTTCGAGACGGACCGGCGATGGTCAAAAATTCGATTTATTGAGACAAAAAGGCTAGTCGGCGAAGAGGTTCGCTCGCGATTCCAGTGGGCGAAAATGTAAAGGCTGTGGGTTAAACATAAGAAACGCCGAAATCTTAGCATATAGGACCTATTAGTCCTATAAGTCCTATCGCTCCGAATTGAACTTTGGGCCCTTCTCCGTTAAACTTTCCCCCAAATTCCTGCCTCCGGAGATAAGAAAAATGAATGAGATTCCCATTCGTGTGAAACGAAGCCTGTTTGCCTTTTTGTTTGTCGCTATCGTTCTTTCACTGGCTGCGGTGGCGCCGTTCCTGGAGCGCACCGGCGCGCAGGACATGGCCGCGCCGAGTGCCTCGACAAGCACCGCGCCGTCCGCTTCCGATCCGAAGATCGTCTACCCCGAAAGTAAGAAAGGCGATGTGGTTGACGACTACTTCGGCACAAAGGTCGCCGACCCGTACCGCTGGCTCGAAGAAAATTCCGACGAGACCAAAACGTGGATCGACGAGCAGAACAAACTGACCTTTAGTTATCTCGATCGGATCCCGTATCGCGAAAAACTCAAGGCGCGTTTGACGGAACTGTTCAACTATCCCCGGATCTCCGCACCGTTTCGCCGCGGCGATACTTACTTCTTCACCAAGAACGACGGCCTGCAAAATCAGAGCGTCTATTACATTCAGAAAGGTGTTAACGGAAAGCCGGAAGTCTTCCTGGATCCAAACACGTTCTCCAAAGATGGCACTACCACCTTGGGCACCTTCTCGCTATCCAAAGACGGCAAGTATGTTGCCTACGGCCTCTCCAGCGGTGGGTCTGACTTTGTCACCATCAACGTGATGGAGGTTGAGTCGCGCAAGAAGCTCGCCGATGAAGTGAAGTGGATGAAAGCTTCGGGCGTTTCGTGGCAGGGTGACGGGTTCTACTACAGCCGCTATCCGGCGCCGCCGCCCGGGCAGGAACTAAGCAGCAAGAATGAATATCAAACTGTTTACTTCCACAAGGTCGGCACGCCACAATCGGAAGACGTTTTGATTTATGAAGACAAGCAGAATCCGCAGCGGTTTCAGACCGTCGGCACGACTGAAGACGAGCGCTTCGCGATCCTCACGATCTCCGAGCGAGGCAAAGGTAAGAAAGGGAATTCGCTCTTCTACAAAGATCTCAGCAAGAACGAGGAGAAGTTTTCACCAATCATAGCCGAGATCGGCGACGACGGTTACGGCGTGATCGATAACGTAGGCGACAAGTTCCTCATTCGCACGAACAGGAAAGCGCCGAATGGCCGCGTGGTGCTGGTGGATCCAAAGAATCCGAATGAGGAAGCCTGGCAGGAAGTTTTGCCGGAACGAAGTGAGCCGTTGCAGGGCTCCGGAACCGCCGGCGGTAAGCTCTTTGCTTCGTGGCGCAAAGACGTCGCGACGCGCGCGTATGTGTTTAGTCTCACCGGCAAACTCGAGAACGAAGTTCAGTTGCCAGGTGTCGGAACTGCGAATGGCTTTGGCGGTCTGAACGACGACAAGTACGTCTTCTATACTTTTACGTCGTTCAACTCCCCATCGACGACCTACAAGTACGACATCGCCACACAGAAATCGACAGTCTTCCGCACGATCGACATTCCCGGATTCAATGCGGAGAACTACGAAACGAAGCAAGTCTTCTACAACAGTAAAGACGGCACGCGCGTGCCGATGTTCCTCGTCTACAAGAAGGGCCTCAAGCTCGATGGCAACAATCCGACGGTGCTCTACGGTTACGGCGGTTTCAATTCAGTAACAGCGCCGAACTTCAGCTCACAGCGTCTGGCCCTGCTCGAGCAAGGTGTGATCTACGCGTCGGCAAATATTCGCGGCGGTGGCGAGTATGGCGAGAAGTGGCACGAAGCGGGAACAAAGCTGAAGAAGCAGAACGTGTTCGACGATTTCATCGCGGCTGCTGAATGGTTGATTGCGAACAAGTACACGTCGTCGAGCAAACTCGCGATTCATGGCGCATCGAATGGTGGATTGCTCGTGGGCGCGGTTGCGAATCAACGTCCGGAACTGTTTCGGGCAGTCATCCAACATGCAGGCGTGATGGACATGCTGCGCTTTCAGAAGTTCACGATCGGTTGGAACTGGGTCGCTGATTACGGTTCGGCCGAGGCGAACGAAGCAGAGTTCAAAGCGCTTTATGCTTACTCGCCGATTCACAATGTGAAGGCGGGCGCGAAGTATCCGTCGATCTTGATTACCACGGCCGATCACGACGATCGCGTGGTGCCGGCGCACAATTACAAATACGCGGCGGCGATGCAGGCGGCGCAGGGTGGGCCGAATCCGATCCTGATTCGCGTCGATACGAAATCCGCGCATGGTGCGAGCAGCACGACAAAGTCGATCGAGTATAACCGGGATATTTATGCGTTTCTGTTTGAGAACTTAGGCGTGGCGTACAAATAACGAGCAATTTATTAACCACAAAGACACTAAGACACAAAGAGTCTAAATAAACTTTGTGTCTTGGTGTCTTTGTGGTTTAAAAGTTCGTGGCTAATTTTTCCATGTCTTCAGAATCGGATGCGCCTCGGTGTTGAAGATCACCTTTTTGAAATCGAGTGTGCTATTAGGGGAGAAGAGGAGGTAGAAGTATTTGAAAGTCTCCGCAAACAGAAAGCTCTGCATCGAATCTGCCTTCTCTTTAGTCTCCACATTCTTCAGCGCCGCGTAGGCGTCTTCTGTGCGACAGTATTTCACAAAGTCGCGCCAGAACTTCTCACCCATGACGATGTATTGCGGATCCTGTGTGTAGCGATGGAGGTAGTAAGTCGATTCGATGATCTCCGGCCGCAGCGGATAGCCCGGTGAAGTGATCTTCTTCGCGCGATAGTCGTACTCCTCAGGCTCGATCCCCGCATGGTTCCACATTCTGAACGACGAGTTCTGCAAACGAGTAGCGCGTAGTGGATCGCCTGACAGTACCAGCACCGCTGGAAAGAACGCATCAAGCGCACCGTAGGTCGTCGCTTTGCGGGCACCGGTGTTCATGTCGGCGCGACCGTACCAGAGTTGACCGTCAAACTCGTCTTTCAGATATTTGTTGATGGCCTTAATGCTCTCGCCCCACATTCGCTTGCAGTCCTGATCGCCAAAGAGCAAGGAACACTTGAGCAGGTATTCGTAGTAACTGTCGATCGCGCCGCTGATATGACTGTCGGTGTTGGTCCACTCGCCCGTTTCGACGTTGATCCATTCACCGACGAGCCCGATCTTCGAGCGACGGTTGTAGGTTTCAACAAGTGCGCGCTTCGCTTTTTCGAAATAGATCGGTTTACCGGTGAGTTTGCTCAATGTGCCAAACTCGATAATCAGCGTTCCGGTTTCAGCAGGATTACTGACCGGCTTACTCACTTTGCCGGTTTTGAGATTGACGTAGCGATAGGGCATCCCGGTCGGTGAGTTGAAGACGGGAAGGAGTCGATTGCCGAGATCTTCGGCGAGCGCGAGGAAACGCTTGTCGTTTGTGAGTTGGTAACTGGTTAGTAGGCCGCCGAGGAGTCTGATAGTGACCTCGAAGTTCTGGACCTCGATGTCTTTATCAAATGAGAGATTCTCGAGGATGTACTTTTGGGTGGCGGCTGCTTCCTCGTCGAATCCCATCAGGATCATCGTGTCGAGCGAATCGACGGCGGTCATCAGGAGTGGCTCCGGGTACCAGTCGTGATGGGTCTTGGAGAGTGGTTTCAGATCGTCGTGTCCCCAGGCGTATTTCTTGTAGCCGTTCCAGGCGTGGAGAAACTCGGCTTTTACTTCAGCAGCGAGCTTGGGGCTTTGGGCCATGGTCGTCAGTGGCAGCAGTAGGAGCAGGATGATGGTTTTCATAGGTTCTAAAAGAGTTTTTTTCTCACGCCAAGGCGCAAAGGCGCAAAGGAAAACGCAAAGAAGACCTCCGGCCACCGCAGGTCTTACCTTTGCGCCTTTGCGTCTTTGCGTGCGAAAACTTCATTCGTAAATCTTCGCCTCAAATGCCCTGCGGATCGCTTCCTTCGGTGGTGGCTCGGGCCAGATCGAGACACGCTTCGACCAACGATGCCGCATCACGCAGGACCGAAAGTATTTCTCATGCTCCCACTCCACCTCAGCCATCGTCAGCAAACAGTCGATTAAATCCTCCCTGCCGCAAGCGAGCGCGAGCCGAGCCGCCGTCTCATATTCAACGATATTCCGACTTTCCAGCCTCCCAGCCCCATACATCGGCGCGAACCAGCCGCTGAGATGGCACCCCAGCCCGAGCACGCGTCCGACGATAGTCGCTCTTAGCTCGCGGATCTTATTAGGCCCGGCACCCAGGCTCGTAAGCATCTCGCCGACCAGTTTCCGATGATGCCACTCCTCGTCCTCGATCTTCTTGATCTGTGCTCTTTCCTCAGCGTCGCTGACCGATCTCCAGTGACCGCGGTACGCGTAACCGGCGGCAAGTTCACCGGAATAGGCCAATTGCAGGATGGCTATGAGCTGCTCGCGCGGCGTGAGTTGGCTGTTTGTTTCCATGGGGTCCTGGAATGTGGGAATTATAGCCTTATTGTGCCTTTAACTCATTCGACAATCGAAATGTACAAATTCATAGTTTCGTGCTACTACTGGCCAGCCGGAGAGCGAAGCCTTCGGTTGCGAAGCCTAATAATCAAAGACCAGCGAGCGGAAAGTGGGAGCAGTTCCAATTTCGCCTGGATTGGAAGACTGACCAGTTTGGACCAGCTTGCCTCATCAATTGAACGCCGAAGGGTGCGCCGCCTCCGAGTGAAATGCGAAGTGGAGCTGGTTGCGAATCTGTCCCTGCTGGACAGTGACGTGCAGAACTCGGAGTCGTCGCTCGTGTTCATGGGGCGCACTCACGATCTCAGCGCGGCCGGGCTCGCGATGGTTCTTCCGTCAACGATCATCGACGAGCGTTTTTGCAGCGGTTCGAATCGCTTGCACCTGTCGCTGCACGTGCCGGGTGGAGTGATCGGGTTGGAGGTCAGTCCGGTCAGGTGTGAACGACTGAAGACGGCATACTCGGGCAACGGCTATTTGTTAGGGACGAAGATCACGAACGTTAAGAATCGCGATCAGTTTGAGAAGTACCTGGAGAGTCTGTCCAGTTTTAACCACAGATTTAACTGATAAATACGGATTAATCTGTGTAATCTGTTGATTCATTCTGCATGTGTTACGAAGTCCTTCGTCCTCTGGTCCTTTGGAGCGTTTAGAACCTCATCCGCTCGACCATGTTCAACTACCTCGCCGCCTTCCATAAAGAGAATGTGATCCGCGACGCCTCCGAGGAATCCCATTGAATGGGAAATGATGATCATCGTGTGACCACGATCCACGAACGTTCGCAGCAGCGCTCGAAGACTATTGATCCTGCGGGGATCGAGTGCACTGGTCGGTTCGTCGAGCAGTAAGAGCGCCGGATGCATCGCGAGCGCCCTCGCAATCGCGACACGCTGTTGCTCACCACCTGACAGCGATCCCGGATACCTGCGCGCTGCCTGCCTCAGCCCGACTGACTCCAGCAGCTCAAAAGCCTCAGTCTCCGCTTTCTTCTTCGCCGTGTGCAGCACGTGGACCGGAGCTTCAATAATATTTCCAACCACCGACAGGTGCGGGAACAGATAAAAATGCTGAAAGACTGTGCCGACTTTCAGTCGCAGATCTTTCACGCGGCGACGGTAGTCTCCGTGCGAAAGGTTTGCTTCAAGACGAACGTCGTCACACTCGATCGTGCCGCCGTTGATCGTTTCCAAACCGTTCAGACAGCGCAGCAGCGTCGATTTGCCGCTACCCGACGCGCCGATGATCCCGAGTACTGTCTTCGGTGGAACTTCGAAACTGATCCCTTTCAGAATCTCGTTCTCACCGAAGTTTTTGCGCAAGTCAGTGACGCGGATCATGCCGTTGCCTCCTGTTCCACGACACGTTCCGTAGCGCGCGCGCTTAAGCGCCGCTCGAGCAGGCGAGCAAGGTGGGCCATCGGCAAGCTCATCGCAAGGTAAAATCCGGAAACCGCGAGGCCAAGCAAAAGGAATTGTCCGGAAGCATTCGCGAGCTCACGATACGCAGTCGCCAACTCCCAAACAGAAATGGCAAACGCAACCGACGTGTCTTTGAAGAGCGACACGAAATCGTTTGTCATCGGTGGCAGCGCGATCCGAAACGCCTGCGGCAGGATGATTCTGCGAAACGCGAGCAGGGGACTCATGCCGAGTGAGTAAGAAGCTTCCCACTGACCGATCGGAATCGCTTCGAGCGCCGCGCGATAGACCTGCGACTCGTAAGCAGCGTAGTTCAATCCGAGTCCGACGAGTGCAGTCAGCCAACCCGGCATGGCGATGCCGATCACCGGCAGCCCGAAGTAAAGAAACAACAGTTGGACGAGGACCGGCGTGCCGCGAAAGAATTCGACGTAGACGGTGCAGAGTGCCTGTAACCATGTAGGACCGCGCCACTGTCCGACGGCGAGTGGTAGACCGAGCACGACGGCAATCACCATCGAGCCAAGTGCGATCAAAACAGTAACAGCTGCCGCACGCGTCAGTCGCCAGAGCGCTTCACCCCAGTTGAATGAAGCAGTAGTCGGTGTGAATTCCTCTGTCTTCGCAGACTCTGTGCCGGCGCGAATCGGCGCCTGAAACTCGACCTGTGCGCCGTTCCAGAGTCCCCATTTCTTCAGGATCGCTTCGAGCGTTCCGTCAAAAATGATCTTATTGATTGCCGCATCGACTTCAGCCTTCAATGCGTCATCACCTTTGCGCAAACCGATAACGTAAAGGCCGCGCGTGAACGGTGGCCCGGCGGGTTTCAATTTCGGATTCGAACGCGCGTAGAAAGCCTCAGCGGGCACGTCCATCACGACTGCATCAATTCGACCCAACTCGAGGTCGCGATAAGCACCGACCGGATCCGCATAGTTGCGATAGTCAATGCCTTGTTGTGCTAGTAAACGGGAGGCGGCAGTGTTGCCGAGGGTTCCGACGATGCACTTTTTACAGTCGTCGAGCGAGTTGAAGCGATTGTCGTCGCGGCGGACGGTTAGTTGCAGTTGAAAAATGTAATAGGGTTTGCTGAAGAGAATCTTGGTCGCGCGATCGCCGGTCGGTTCGAGACCGTTGACGATGACGTCAAATGAGCCGCGTTGAAGTGCAGGAACGAGCGTTTCCCAGTCGCTGGGCACAAACTCCGCGCGCCGGCCCATCGCCGCAGCGAGTGCGTCGACCATCTCCTTTTCATAGCCGATATAACGATCAGGACTGGCGGGATCGGTGAAAACGTATGGCGCGCCACCGCTCGGATCCGCTCCCCAACGCAAAACCTGCTGGGCTCCGGCGGTGGTCCATAGGCAAAGCAAACACAGGAGAATCCTGCAAATGCGCATATGTCCGACCGTCAGTTAACCACAAAGACACAAAGACACAAAGAATTTTATTTAGTGCCTTTGTGTCTTTGTGGTTAACACTTGTCCACATAAACGCATGTCGGGTACAGTCTGACCTACTTGGTTTCAAGCTCTAAGCACAAAACTCAAACAGAGGCCCCAATAAATGTGTACCGATCGCAGAGACTTCCTACGTTTGTCCGCCGGTATTGCTGGAGCAACACTTTTCGGCAGTTCGTTGGTCCACGCTCACGAAGAGTACGAACCACAACAAGCAACGCAGCCCGAAGCGATTCGTAACTTGCGTCGCATGACGGAGAACGTCGTGCCAATCACGCTCGAAGAACGCAAGAGCCGCATCGAGAAAGCGCAGCGATTTATGCGCGAACAGCGCGTAGACGCGATCTTCCTCGAACCGGGCAGCACCATGTTCTACTTCACGGGGATGCGTTGGGGCACCAGCGAACGAATGTTTGCGGCCGTGATTCCGGCACGCGGCGAGTTGGCGTGGGTGTGCCCGAAGTTTGAAGAAGAGCGCGCGCGTGAGTTGATCAAAATGGGTACCGACATCCGCACCTGGGAAGAAGACGAGAGTCCCTACAAGCGAGTGGCGGAAATATTCAAAGATCGCGGCATTCGCACCGGAACGATCGGCATAGAGGAACGATGCAGGTTTTTCCTTTACGACGGAATTCGGCTCGTCTCACCGGGATTGAAGTTTGTCGATGCCACTCCGATCACCGCCGGCTGTCGCATGTTCAAATCAGCCACGGAACTCGCGCTCATGCAGATCGCAAACGACATCACGATCGTTGCGTACAAAGCGACTCGCGACAGCATGCGTGAAGGAATGACGCAGGGCGAGTTTGCCGGTAACTGTTCCGCAGCGTTCCGTGCGCTTGGATCGTCGGGCGGAATCTTTGTGAGCTTTGGCAAATACACTGCGTTTCCACACGGCAGCAGCACGCCGCAGCGCTTGAAGGAAGGCGATGTCGTTCTGATGGACGGCGGTTGCAGCGTCGATGGTTATCAGTCGGACATCACGCGCACGTTCGTGTTTGGCAAAGCGACGGATCGACAGCGCCAGATTTGGGATCTCGAACGGAAGGCGCAGGACGCGGGCTTTGCGGCGACGAAGGTTGGCGCTCCGTGTGAGGCGGTCGATGCGGCAGCACGCAAAGTGATCGTTGATGCTGGTTTTGGACCGGATTACAAGGTGCCCGGGTTGCCGCATCGCACTGGCCACGGCATCGGACTGGATGGTCACGAATGGACGAACTTCGTGCGCGGTAACAAGACGCCGATCCAGCCGGGAATGTGTTTTAGCGATGAACCCACGGTCGTGATCTACGGCGAGTTTGGAATTCGCCTGGAAGACTGCCTGTACATCACGCCGGATGGCCCGAAGTTTTTCACGAAGCAGAGCGCGTCGATTGACGAGCCTTTTTAATCCACAGATTACGCAGATTTCCTATTCGGATCGTCTGTGTATCTGTGTAATCTGTGGATGCTATGGGTAGATACGTTTTAGCGGCGGCGATTCTGGCCTCGAGCATGGCGTTTATCGACGGCACGGTCGTCAACGTAGCCCTTCCGTTTCTTCAAACCGACCTCCAAGCGACCGCGATCGGAATTCAGTGGGTCGTTGAAGCTTATTCACTCTTTCTCTCAGCGCTACTCCTCGTCGGCGGATCGCTTGGCGATCGCTACGGGCGGCGGCGAATCTTCAACATCGGCGTCGTGATCTTCGCCGTAGCCTCAGCCCTCTGTGGTCTGGCAGCCAATATCGAACAACTAATCGCAGCTCGCGCGGCGCAGGGAATCGGCGGCGCGATGCTCGTGCCGGGAAGTCTCGCTCTCATCAGTTCGTCGTTTCCGGAAGATCAACGCGGCAAGGCGATCGGAACCTGGTCCGGGTTTTCCGCCATCACCACCGCCATCGGTCCCGTGCTGGGCGGCTGGCTCGTCGAGCACTGGTCGTGGCGCGCCGCTTTCTTTTTGAACTTACCACTCGCCGCCGCAGTGCTCTTGATCTCGATCGCGAAAGTGCCGGAGAGTCGTGAGAAGAATCATAAAGGTCCACTCGACTGGTTCGGCGCAGCGCTCGCAACGATCGGACTCGGCGGCGTTGTCTATGGTTTGATCGA
This sequence comes from Pyrinomonadaceae bacterium, assembly GCA_044867735.1. GTDB lineage: Bacteria > Acidobacteriota > Blastocatellia > Pyrinomonadales > Pyrinomonadaceae > PSRF01. The sequence goes on from JBIOVO010000313.1 coordinate 25,858, forward strand.
GTCGCCCCGGCTCGGTTTTTTCAATCCATGGGTTCTGGTAACGCTGATTGGCGGCGGCATTTGTCTTCTCCTCTTCGTTTTCAACGAAGCGCGCGTGAAGAACCCGATGGTGCCGCTCAACCTGTTTCGCAGCCGCGACTTCGCCGGCGCCAACATCCTGACGTTGTTTCTTTACGCCGCGCTGAGCGGCATGATGTTTTTCTTCACGCTCAACCTGATTCAGATCCAGGGTTACTCGGCAACCGCTGCGGGCGCCTCGCTTTTGCCGTTTGTGGTGCTGATGTTTACGTTGTCGCGGTGGTCCGGCGGTTTGATCGATCGCTTTGGCGCTCGTTTGCCGCTCACGATCGGTCCGATCGTTGCAGCGATAGGTCTGGCGCTTTTCGCTGTTCCCGAAATCAGTCCAAACTACTGGACCAGTTTCTTCCCGGCAGTGATGGTTCTCGGGCTCGGAATGTCGATCAGTGTGGCGCCTTTAACGGCGACGGTGATGAGCGCTGTTGGTGAGGAACAGGCCGGGGTGGCGTCGGGGATAAACAATGCGGTCTCACGCACCGCTGGTCTGCTGGCCATCGCCGTGTTTGGCGTGGTAATGCTGCACACATTCAGTCAAACACTGGCGAGCCGGATGAATGAGATTCAGTTGGACGATGAACTGAAGCATTCGCTTTACGACCAGCGCGTGAAACTGGCGGGACTTGAGGTCCCCGCAACCGCAGATTCCGCGACGCATGGGAAGATCAAAGCCGCGGTGGCCGATTCGTTTATTTTTGGCTTCCGCGTAATCATGTTGATTTCAGCGGCCCTCGCCCTTGCGAGCGCCGTTAGTTCCTGGGTCTTCATCAGAAAATCACGCGTGACCAAAGCTCAAGACCAGCGAAAGTAACCAGACGAGCACGAAAGCCGCGACGGCAACGGCTGCGCTCAAGAGATAGATCAGCGAGGTTTCGAGAAGTTCGGAAGTCTTTTTTTGGTTCAGCATGGGGAGATTCCTTATTGGTCCTGGTTAGAGTTCAACCTTTAGGTTGTTCTGTTGTGAGACAGCAAGCTAAAGCTTGAACTCTGAACTTTGAAACCCTGAACGGGTTCGTTGCTAGTGATTAGTGGTTGCATTACAATCACCGAGCCGAGCGACTTTTTATTTCAAATTTCGTGTGGACGCTTTTCCGAGCGGCCTAATCCTAGGCTTGTAGAGCGCGACAAGTCCTCAGACGGCACTCAAGATTTCCTCAAAGATGTTTCTCAAGGCCGGTTTTAATGGTTCAGCAGGACAATCACAGCTTCGAATTTGGTCGTTTCCGCCTCAAAGTCGCGGAGCGTGTCCTGTTGCGCGAAGGTGAGCTCGTTCCACTCACGCCGAAAGTTTTCGACATTCTGCTCATACTGGTCGAAAACGGCGGGCAGGTCGTGGCCAAAGACGACTTGATGAAGCGCGTTTGGCCAAACACTTTCGTCGAGGAAGGCAATCTCACCCAGAATATCTCGCTTTTGCGCAAGGCACTCGGTGAAACCCCGGGTGGTGTGCAGTTTATTGAGACAGTGCCGCGGCGCGGTTACCGGTTTGTTGCCGAAACGAGCGAGACCTGGGGTGAGCAAGAGGCGTCGAGAGGCAATGGCCATAAACCAGCGGTCACTTCGATTGAGCAAAGCGCCACGCCGCCGCCAGCCGTTTCAATTTCAAACACCAGCGCTGAGCGTAACGGCAGCAAGAGAACTCCGCTATTCGCAATCGCAGCCATCGTCCTTGTGAGCGCGATTATCGGCATCTTCTACTTCACCGGTCGCGGAAACGAAGGCGAAGCCACGCCGATCCAGTCGATCGCGGTGCTGCCGTTCGTCGATGAGTCTGCAAATCCCGACGCCGAATATATAAATGACAAGATCGCCGAAAACCTGATCAATAGTCTTTCCAAACTGCCGCAACTGCGGGTCGTGCCGCGCAGCGTGGTTGCCAGTTACAAAGGCAGGCAGATCGATCCGCGCAAGGCTGGTCAGGAGTTGAACGTTCGCGCGGTCGTGACCGGAAGCATGCGCCGTCACGGCGACATCATCAGTATCCAGGCTGACTTGATCGATCTCGAGAATGTGGCCCAACTCTGGGGCCAACGCTACGACCACAAACTATCCGACGTTCTGCTGGTTCAGGAAGACATCTCTCGCGACATTTTTGAGAACCTGCGTTTGAAGTTGAATGTCGAAGAGAAGAAACAACTCGAGGCTTATCGACTCTATCTCAAAGGGCGCAACGCCTGGAACAAACGAACCGGCGACCAACTGCAACAAGCCATCGAATTCTTCAACCAGGCAATCGCGATCGATCCAAACTACGGCGACGCGTTTGCCGGCCTCGCTGACTGTTACAACATGCTCGTGGTTTACGGCCGGCTGCAACCGAAAGAAGGATTTCCGAAAGCAAAAGACGCCGCGATGCGTGCGCTCGAGCTCGATGAGAATTCTGCCGAAGCTCACAGTTCGATGGCCTTTATTAGATTTCGTTGGGACTGGGATCGCACCGCGACCGAGCGTGAGTTTCAAACTGCGATCAAACTCAAGCCCGCCTATGCTCCGGCTCATCAGTGGTACAGCTCGTACCTGGTTGCTGTAGAACGTTTTGACGAGGCGATCGCCGAGGCAAAACGCACTGAGGAACTCGAGCCACTATCGTTCGTTGCGAGTTCGCATCTCGGCTGGATCTACTATCTGTCCGGAGACAATGATAAAGCGATCGAGCAGTGCCGCAAGATCCTTGAACTAGATCCGAGTTCTTTCCCTGCACGTCGTTATCTTGGTCTTGCTTACGAGGCCAAAGGAATGTATCCCGAGGCGATTACTGAGTTTCAAACCGGTGTGAAGCTTTCGGGAAGTCCGCTGATGCTCGCACTGCTCGGACACGCGTACGCTGCGTCCGGGAAGACGGCTGAGGCCAAGCAAGTGCTCAGCGATTTGCAGCAGGTGCAGGAACAGCGTTACGTCTCGCCGTACACCGTCGCCGCGATCTACACCGCTCTCGGCGACCAGGAGCAAGCGTTCAAATGGTTGGAAAAAGCCGTCGAGGAACGTGACATCTGGTTAATGAATCTCAAAGTCGATCCGGTGTTTGCGAAGCTCCGCACTAATCGAAAGTTCACCGATTTGTTAGCCCGGATTCGTTTACGGCCTTAGTTAAGTTTTCTCGCGCAAAGGCGCAAAGACGCAAAGTTCT
>JBIOVO010000314.1:0-30337 GCA_044867735.1 Pyrinomonadaceae bacterium
CCAAGACACAAAGACCACTAATCTCATTAGTTAACTTTGTGTCTTCGTGTCTTTGTGGTTGGTTTTCTCAGAGATCACGCGGCAAAGGCGGCGGCGAATTTACTGGCGAGGACCAGGCTGAGGGCGCCTCGGACGGTGGGCTTTTCGCCCAGAGTCGAAGGAAGGATACGTGCCGAGGGAAGACCGCGGCGGACGCTGTGTTCGATAGTTTCAGTCAAAGCATCTTCAATCAGTTCCCAGGCGCGCGCGATCTCACCACCGACAACGACCGCCTCGGGACTGAAGCCGATAATCAGGTTCGAAATGCCTACGCCGAGATGACGCGCAGTTTCCACCAGCGCTGTCGTGGCGTGCGCTTCCCCGCCGAGCGCTCGATCGACGACTTCGACAAATGTCGTGGCAGCCGATCCTCCCGCGAGCTTCAGGTAACGCGCAATCGCGGCCCGCTCTGACGAGAACGCTTCCCAGCAATCGTCGCTGCCACACGAACACGGAACCGGTGCGCCCCTGCCGATAACCATGTGACCGAACTCGCCGGCTGCGCCACGCTGACCACGATAGACCTGGCCGTCGAAAATGATTCCCGTACCGACACCCTCGGCGACCAGTACCAGGATGAAATCTCTCGCGTCGTTCACTTCCGGCCGGCCGAACCAGAGTTCAGCGAGTGCGACGGCGTTGGCGTCGTTGTCGATCACAACCGGCAAGCCGACCGCGTTTGAGATCACTTCGCAAACAGGAAGGTCGCGCCAGAGAAAATATGGAATGTAGAGGGCGTTGCCTGTGGAAGGATCGACGAGTCCCGGAAGACTCACGCCGATTCCCTCGATTGAGCCCTGGTAACGTTTCGTGAATTCGCTGGCGATGCTGATCACTTCGTTGAGGGTCTTATCAGCGTCAGTCAGAAACTCTTCCTGATCGATCACGTGTCCGGCGAGATCGCTCGTTGCGACGGTAGTGCAGGTTGGAGTGATCGAAACACCGATCGCGATTGGACCCGCGGCTCGCAGTTTGAGCATGGTTGGCCTACGGCCACCGGTAGACTCCCCTTCCCCGACTTCTTCAACTAGACCTTCCGTCTTGAGATCTTCGACGATTGCGGAAATGGTGGAGCGCTGGAGTTCTGTTTCGCGCGCAATCTCAGCACGTGAGATCGGTTCGCGCTCGCGCACGTAGTTCAGAACGATCTGCCGGTTGATGTCGCGGATCGTATTGAGGCGAGCTGCCTGAGCTTTTCTGAGGTCGAGTCTGCGCAATCTTAAACTCCGTGGTCCGTTATCCACGGATTATACAGATTGTACGAATCCATTCTGTGTAATCTGTGGATCCTATTTTTCCCCCTTGCCTTGTGTAATCGTAAGCACTCTGTCAATAGCGGGCGCGTCGAAGGTCTCCACATCGCCATTAGACCACTTGATTTCCAGCTTATCGACCTTTACCGCGCCACCGAGTCCAAAGTGAAGAGTCATATCGTTTTGCGAGCAGTAAACGGCTCCGCTAAACACCTCCTGACGCTGTCTGATCCCACCCGCCGTCAAGTAGGCAACACTGCCGATCGCATCTCGCGGACTCTTCTTCGCCACATCGCCAACCAAACGGAGCCCCAACCAGTGTCCGGTTGAGGACACAACGTTTCGCAGCAGCACCGGCTTCGCATCGAGATTGTTGATGACCAAATCGACTCGACCGTCGCCATCAAGATCTCCGATCGCCAACCCTCTCCCCGGCCAGGCATTCGCGAGTGCATTGCCGGGCGGTGCGCCGACACGTTCAAACTTACCCTTCAGATTGCGAAACAGCAGCGCTTGCTGCGCGTAACTCGTTCCCCACTGGTGCGCATCCGCGGCCGGATAAACGTGTCCATTCACGACAAACAGATCGAGCCAGCCGTCATTGTCAAAATCCAGAAAGCTTGTGCCCCAACCGAGAAATGGGATCGAAACTTCACCAAGGCCGACTTGAAAAGTCACGTCAGTGAAGTTGTTGTCGCCGTCATTGTGATAGAGCGTGTTTGAATCATCGGAAAAGTTAGTGATGTGAAAATCAACGAGACCATCGTTATCGTAATCACCAACCGCGAGACCCATTCCCGCTTGTTCGCGTCCATTTTCGTTGAGCGCGAGCCCTGACGGGTAGCCCATCTCCTCAAACGTTCCATTGCCCTTGTTGATGTAAAGCTGATTCGGCGTGGAATCGTTCACCACGATCAGATCCAGCAGCTTATCGTCGTTAACATGCACGAACGCAGACGAGAAGCCGTAGTACTTTTCCGGATCGTTAACACCAGCCTTAACACTTGCATCTTCAAACGTGCCGTCAGCTTTCTGATGGTAAAGCGTGTCGCCTTCACCCGGCAGACCACGTGGACCACACATCACGGGCATGCCACGAAACTGGCAGAAGTTTTCACCTACGGCGCCGTTCTTTCCGACGTCGGAAGGGTTCGGCGGCAGATTAGCCAGATCGATCTGAACGTAGCCGGGAACAAAAAGATCGAGACGGCCATCGCCATCGTAGTCTCCCCAACTTGCGCCGGTGCTCCAGCCTTTACGCCCGAGACCGGCCTTTTCAGCGACGTCGGTAAACGTGCCGTCGCCGTTGTTGCGATAAAGACGCGAGACACCGAAGTTACCGACAAACATGTCCGGGCGCCCGTCGTTGTTGTAGTCGCCGACGGCAACACTGAAGCCCCAACGCTCGTTTGCGACTCCCGCCTTGTCAGTAACGTCTTCAAACTTCAAGTTACCGAGATTGCGATAGAGCGCAGCGCGCGGCGCTTTCTCCTTGCCGCGCATCGCAACGGTGGTCGATCCGTTGATCAGGTAGATATCGGGCCGCCCGTCAGAGTCGTAGTCAAAGATCGCGGCGCCACCGGATGGCGTATCGAAGATATAGTTTTTTGCTGCCTCGCCCGATCGATGCCGGAAACTGGCGAGCGACGTCTTCTCAGTTATCTCTTCAAAGACGACCGGCGCGTGCGGATCGGTTATGTTCACTGTGCGACGCGAAGTATACGTCGCAGGCGTTCCGGTCGAGACGCCACCCATCGGGGCCTGAGCCTCCGGTTTCTTGGGCGGCGTTTGCGCAAACAACGCAAACGGAAGTACGAATGACAGGCAAGCTGTTGCTATTCGCCGGGTAAACGAATGAGACATCGCTGGTATTACTGCGCCGCGATCACTACATAGTCTCTGCCGTTATACAGACGCACACCTCCAGCATCAGCCGCCATCATCAGTGGGCGAGGACGTCGTAGCGACTTATCGTTGGTGATGTTCACCGACATCAAATCTTTTCCTGCCAGATCCATCACGGTGAGTTTTCCGGCAGTACCAAAACCGAAACCATAAGCGCCGGCCGACAACGATTCTCCATTGAGCGTGATCGCCGAATCGGTGATCAGGAAGCCGACGTACTTTGCGCGTACATCAGCGGAGTAGCCTGATGTGTCCACGAGTCCGGAGATCACGTAACGATCGGTTCCGAAACGCACGGCAGCAGAGTTGCGCATCTGCGTGGGCGCGCTCAATCCCTGAAAGTAAAAGCCAGTGGGAACGACGCGCGTCAACTCGGCGCCGGTCAAAATCGTGGCGTTCTCCTGGGCGGCGGCAGAAGTGGCGACGACAAGCAGACCAAGAACGAGAGAGAGAAGTTTGGGTAAACGTTTCATCGGATGTCCTCGGCCCAAACAATAACTCTCATTTAGCCACAAGACAAATATTGGACTCGCCACAATACGACCTTTTTGGGTAGCGTAAGCGTTTTAACCACAAAGACACTAAGGCACAAAGAAGATGTTTTAACTTTGTGTCTTTGTGTCTTCGTGGTTAAAACGCTTACGTTACTGGCCCGGATGAGACCGCTTTACTTCACGCGTATCGCAATCTCGACACGCTCAGCCTTCCCGCCTCTCACACTTTCTTGCGGCACCAACTGCCGTCCAGTTTCACCACTCAACCACACTTGCGTGAGCACGTACTTCTCCCCATAACGGTTAAATACCAACCGCTCCCCTTTGTCCTTCGACTCCACCGTTAACGGCGCATTCAGAATCACCGACTTCCCATCGCTGTTTCGAAGCACCAAGAGGTTCGCCGAATTCCTTCGAATACTGTAAACACCTGCTTTTAACGTCGCTTTCCCCGCCGAGAACTCAAACGGAATATCAACTTCCACCTTGCTCGCGGTCTGCGCCATAGCGCTCGCCCCCGCCAGTCCCAGGAACATACTTAAAATTGCAATCGCTCGATAAATTTGGTTTTTCATGTCGTATTTCCCCTTTCACTTATTAACGCGACAGTTCCGGAAATCAGGGCTCAAAGGCAGATCGCTCCAATTGACCGCGTGCGAACGTGACTCTATGCTCCCCAAGTATGCAACAGCCCCCGGAGAACATAACCGAGCTGCTTGCGAGCTACGGACGCGGTGACAAAGAGTCGCTCGATCGATTGATGCCGATCGTTTATGAAGAACTTCGGCGGCAGGCTGCGCGTTACTTGAGACGTGAGCAGCCGGGCAATACTTTGCAAACGACCGCATTGATTCACGAAGCTTATGTTCGCCTGGTGGACCAGCGAAACACGCAATGGCAGAATCGCGCTCACTTCTTCGGCATCGCCGCGCAGATGATGCGGCGAATCCTGGTCGATCACGCACGGGCGAAGAAACGTGTTAAGCGCGGCGGTTCGGAGATTCGGGTTTCGCTGAGTGACGCGACGGTCGCAGCCAAAGAGCAGGATCTTGATGTCGTCGCGCTGGACGCAGCACTTGAACGTCTCGCATTGATCGACGAACAACAAAGCCGCGTAGTCGAGCTGCGATTCTTCAGTGGATTGAGTGTTGAAGAGACTGCCGAGGTAATGGGCATTTCAAAGTCCACCGTCAAACGCGACTGGAGCATGGCGAAAGCCTGGCTGCATCGCGAACTCAGCGGTGAGATCGCTAAATGAGTGCGAGTGATTCAAAAAACTGGCAGCGCGTGAAGGAAGTTTTCGAAGGCGCGCTGGAACGCGACGGCGACGAGCGACAAGCCTTTCTCGATCGTGAGTGCAGCGACGAGCCCGATCTGCGCGCCGAAGTTGAATCGCTGCTGCGCTCATATGAAGTCGCCGGTAGTTTTATGGAAGCGCCCGCAGTGGCGCAGGCCGCCGATTCACTCAACGCAGGTCAAAAACTAAATCCCGGCCAACGCGTGAAGCATTACGAGATCGTGAATCTTATCGGCGAAGGTGGGATGGGTGAAGTTTACCTCGCCACCGACATGACTCTCGGCCGCCGCGTTGCACTAAAGGTCCTGCCCACGTTCGTCAGTAAAGATCCCGATCGCCTGCGTCGTTTTACTCAGGAAGCACGCACGGCTTCGAGGCTCAGCCATCCAAACGTTTGCGTGGTCCACGAGATTGGTGTGACTGACGACGGCCGGCCATTCATCGCGATGGAGTACGTCGAAGGTCTGACGCTGCGCCAGCGCATGGGCAACCAGCGGTTGAAACTCGGCGACGTGCTCGATGTGGCGATTCAAATCGCCGACGGGCTGATCGCAGCTCATGAAGCGGGCATCGTCCATCGCGACATCAAACCCGAGAACATCGTCATCAGACCTGAAGGTTACGTAAAGATTCTCGACTTCGGTCTCGCGAAACTCACCGAACGCTACCACGGTGCATTTACGGCCACGATGTCTACGCTGCTGTTTGATTCGACGCCGGGCACGGTGATGGGCACGGCTGCCTACATGTCGCCTGAGCAGGCGCGCGGCGTCACCGTCGATGAGCGCACGGACATCTGGGGCCTCGGCGTCGTGCTTTACGAAATGGCATCAGGCACTCCGCCGTTTGTTGGCGAAACTCCGACCGACGTCGTCGTGGCGATCGTCGAGAAAGACCAGCCGCCAATCTCTCGGCACGTCGAAGACACGCCGCCGGAGTTGGAACGAATCGTCAAGAAGGCGCTGCGCAAGGATCGCAACGAGCGTTATCAGATCGTTAAGGAGATGGCGATCGATCTGCGCACGTTACGCAAAGAGCTCGAGATCGGTTCACTCGAGCGTTCGCTAGCCCCGGGGTTGAGGGCTCTCGACGTGACAGAAGCGACCGGCCGTGAAAGGAGAGTCGATACAAACGAACTCAAGGCGGCGCGGACGACGATTCACAAACCCGCACGAAGCAGCTACACGTGGCTTGCAGTTGCTGGCGTTGCTATCGTTCTCGCCGTAGTCGGTTTCGGCATCTACAAGCTGCGCAACCGAAATGAAACAACGGCGCGCGTTCCGTTTGAACGCGTCGAAGTAACGAAGTTAACCACGAACGGAAACGCGACGACAGCAGCGATCTCGCCCGACGGTAAGTACGTTGCCTACGTCACGGCCGAAGGCGGCAAAGAGAGCCTGTGGTTACGCCAGGTCGCGATCAACAGTAACGCTCAGCTTATTCCACCGCGAGAAGGTCGTTACCTTGGCACCGCGTTTTCTCCTGACGGCAACTTTGTTTACTTCGCTTACGCGAGTTCCGACCGCAACGACGCCGGACAGATCTATCGTCTGCCGTTTCTTGGAATCGGCGCTACGGCGACGAGAGTCGATGGTTCGGATGGTCCAGCGTCGCTCTCACACGATCAGAAGCGCTTGGCGTTTATTCGCTATGATCGCCCAAACCAAACCGATCAACTGATCATTGCCAACTCAGATTCGAGCGGCGAGCAGATCATCAGCACGCGCAAGTGGCCGCTCAAATTGGGTTGGGATTTTCTCTCGAAGCCGGAGTGGATCAACGATGACAAGATGCTGATCTTGCCGGTAATCATTTCGATTCCGGGCAGCAGTGACAACGTTTCCGTTAACTACACGCTTTCGATTCTCGAGAAGGATCTCGTGACCGGGAAGGAAGTGACGACCCCGCTCGCGTCGCAAAAGTTTGACGAGGTGGGCCATGTGGCGCTGCTACCCGACGGCAACGGAGTGCTGATGCCTGCCAGAGCTCACGGCGCTTCGTTCATTCAAATCTGGCTCCTCTTTCGTAACGGTTCGCACCGCAGCATCACCAGCGACCTCAGCGACTATCGTGAATTGAGTTTGCGCGACGACGCCAGAGCGTTCGTGACTGTTCAGGCTCAGACGCTCTCCAGACTCTGGATGCTGCGACCAGGTGAATCCAAACCAACGGCGATCACCTCAGGCACGAGCCGCTACTACGATCTCTTCGGGTCGCCTGACGACAAGATTGTTTATGCTTCTGACGCAAGCGGAATCGCGGACATCTTCGAGGTTTCGCCGGCTGGCGGCGATCCGAAACAGTTGACTTCAGAAGGCCGGCGAAATTACGCGCCGATTGTCTCGCCGGATAACCGCTATCTTGTGTTTCACTCGAACCGTTCCGGCGTCTTTCAAATCTGGCGCACTGAACGCGACGGCACGCGCCCGAAGCAGTTGACCTTTGACACACTCGAGAGCACGTGGCCGACGTTTTCTCCGGATGGGAAGTGGATCGTTTACCAGCATCCCGAAACCGGAGGCCCCTACACACTGTGGCGCGTTCCGGTTGACGGCGGCACGCCGGAGAAGATCACTCAAGGCGTGTCGATCAGGGCGACCATCTCGCCGGACGGAAAATTACTCGCTTTCTGGTATAACGATGAGCGGGAGAGCTCGAGTTGGAAGCTCAAGGTAGTACACTTTGATGGTGGCGCCGCGTTTAATGTGTTCGACGTAGCGCCGACTGTGCAGGTAAGTTGGGACACGCCTTTGAAGTGGAGTCACGACGGTCGTTATCTCACCTATGTTGACCATCGCGGCGGGATCGACAACCTCTGGGGTCAACCCATCGAGGGCGGTGCGGCAAAGCAGTTAACCAATTTTGAGGACAGCAAGATTTTTTCGTTCTCCTGGCTGAAAGACGGCAGCCTGGTGGCATCGCGCGGTGTGGTCACGAGTGATGTGGTATTGATCAACGATGCTGGAAGGGAATAAGTCCTATAGGACCTATAGGACATATTAAAAAACAATAAAAAGGAAGATTGTAGATGGCAGAAAAAAGGGTCGGGGTTTTGACCGGGGGCGGAGATGCGCCTGGGTTGAATCCCGCAATAAAAGGGTTGGTCTATCGTGGGTCGGAGCTTGGGCTCCAGGTTATCGGGTTATTCGACGGTTGGCGGAGTTTGTTGAATCCTGCTCCCGACGTGTTGCCGCTCGATCGTGAGACGGTGCGTCGCTGGGATCGTGACGGCGGCACAAATCTCGGATCGTCGCGCACAAATCCTTTCAAACAAGTGAACCAGGAAGGCGAAGCGCAGGATCGTTCACACGAAGTTGAAGAGAATATTGAACGACTGAAGCTCGATGCGCTAGTTGTTTGCGGCGGTGAAGACACACTTGGAGTTGCCGCAGTCCTCGCGCAAAGAGGAGTGCGGGTCGTCGGCGTTCCGAAAACGATCGACAAAGATCTGGCAGGCACAGACTACACACTCGGATTCGATACGGCGCTCAGGAATATTTCTGAAGTCATCGAGCGATCGCGCACGCCGGCGGGCTCGCACGGCTGGGTGCAGATCGTCGAAGTGATGGGCCGGCACGCGGGACACCTCGCGCTCTGGTCAGGAGTTGCAGGACAAGCGCACCTGATTCTCATACCGGAACATCCGTTTCGTTATGAGAGAGTCTTTCACTTACTGAGTGCGAGGCTTGGTGAATCGGACTTGAGTCGCGGCTTGTCACCGAGGCCTCGTTATTCGGTGATCGTCGTGGCGGAAGGCGCGCGTGCAGAAGACGGCGAGATGGTGACGATCGACGATCGTCACGATGCGTTTGGACACGTGCGGCTTGGCGGCATCGGAGAAGTTCTCGCGCGGAGGATCGGTTCCGAGACGGCGTACGAGGCGCGGGCGGTCGTGTTGGGCCATCCGCAACGCGGAGGGCCGCCGAGTCCGATCGACCGCATCATGGGAATGATGTTTGGGGCGCGCGCGGCCGAGGCGGTGGCGGAAGAACGTTTTGGGACGATGGTCTCGGCGCGTGGAATCGCGCCGGCGTGCGATTTCTCGCTCGTCGATCTTTCAGCCGCACAAGGGACGATCAACCTCGTGGACGTCGAGAGGGACTACGATACCGAGCGATATCATCTGAAAGGGCTTGGAATGTAACGAGGAGTTCTCACGCAAAGGCGCAAAGACGCAAAGTTCTGACCCTCCGGGTAGCCGCAGGTCAGAACTTTGCGTCTTTGCGCCTTTGCGTGAGATGGATTTAGCCGCGGTCTTGTGGCCCGAACGGGTCTTCCTGTACCAGGCGCTGGTGAACGCGTGCCACGAGATCGGGGATGGTGTGGTCGTCGCTCGACTTCGGAATGATCTTCGGATCGGGCGCGATCACCGGACGGATCATCTTTTGTTGCAGTTGTTCGCGCGCGTCCATCATCCATCCAAACCCCCGGAAGATGTACGTCAACAACGTTCGGTCTGCTTCTTCGATTCCCAGAGCTTCCTGAACGCACCACGCACCGAAGTCAGTATTCGCAGTCAAACGCAACGGCGGACTGTCTTCTCTTCCCGGCTTCAAAACTCCATTGACGAACGCAGTGAGATAGATCAACCGCGCGATTGAAAGTCGCTCCTGTTGCTTCGGCGAAATACTCAGCTCACCGGCGTCGATCGCGTTAAAGACCGGATCGATGTAGATCGCCGGACGTGGATCCTGCTGCACTTGATTACCGCGTCCTGCTGCTGAGATCTCCGGATGTCCAAACGTCGGCAAGCCGCCGCCAAGCATTTTCTCTTTAATGCGTTCTGAACGTTGCTTCTCATCGAGCGGCTCGAGCTCCTGGACGAAGTCCGACATATCGTGAATCGCACCGAAGTGGCGGGCGCCGTCGAGGGCCATGTGTGACGCGATGAAAAAATCGGCGACCGAGAATGTGTGCAGCGTCGCCATGTATCTCGCGACCATGTTTGAGCCGGCCGATCCGTGGTGAATCTGAATCGTGCCCATGCGCTCGAGGATTAGTCGCTCGTGTTCGTTCGCATGATGGCCCAGGATCAGGCTGTAACAAACCTGAAACGCATTTCTTCCCTGCTTCACTTCTTCATCGATGAACTGTTTTGCCGACGCAGCCAGATCGCTCTCACTGATCTGTGGATTGGAGAGCTGGAGATAGTTCATGTAAGCGGAGACTCCGCCTACCGCGACGTTCTCCATGTGGACCGCAATCATCTCGACCAGCATCAATTCCGGATCGCGATCGTCATGAACACCTTTATCCTGCGTTTCCTGCCGTCCGAGCTTCGCTTTCTCGAGGATCGAGAAATGGTGCATCGCGACTTCCGGTCCGAGGCCCGGAAACCGCTTAACAAAGGCGGCGACATCTTCAATCAAACGTGACTCGCCTTTGCTCCCAAGACTCTCAAAAAACTTTTGATCGATAAAAGTCGCGAGTTCGTCGATCGGGCCCCGTTCACCAAAAAGACCAGTGAAGATCACTTCCACTGGTCCAGCTTTGCCGGCCACGATGTCGGCTTCAGGCACCGTACCCCGGATCGTGAACGATCGAATGTCGAGGGTAATAGTAGTTCCGTTGCAATCAACCGGCGTGTGATGCAGTACCGGGTTAGCGATGATGCCGGTTGACGCCGGCATAGTGGCGAAGTAACCGAGGGTGGTCGCAATTGATTTCTCACCAAGTTCTTCAGCCTTCGCGACCGCCTGCTTGACCGGATTGTAGTCAGGCGCAGCCGGCACCGCGGAGAATATCTTGTCCGTTGAAGCTTCTTCCATGATCGCCCAGATCCTTTTTGGTCTAAGAATAGCTATTATTGCTGGCGGGAACAACTCGCGTCAGAATTTGTGAAGTAATCACCGAAATTTCAAGACGCTAAACGAAAAGGCGCGGCGGTTTTGGACCGTCGCGCCTAATCTAATGTGGTCATCGTCCTCACCCCGACAACCACTTTGATGGAAGGATTCACCAGCCATCAAGATTGTTGAGAACTATAGCCCTCCGTCACTGGAAATGCAACTGCGAACTTGGCTGGAGAGAGGTTTTGCACGCCAAAAACCTTGTTTGATATTTAACGCGTGATGGCGCTCCAGAGCCACATCGTCAAAAACAGTCCGTAAAACAGCGCCAGAGCGACCAGCGCGAGCCGGCGCCACATGGGTGGCCGTAATGCTACCGGCAACAGACGCGTGTTCACGTACAACAAGTGCAACGAACTGATTATGAAAACGATGCCCGCCATGTTTGCGCTCAACGAAAGCAGGATGATCGGCTGCGTTAACCGCAGCGCCACAATTCCCCAGAGAGAAATCACGACGAGCACCGAGTAATAAACCACTCGCACGTCGCCGCCGCGCCACGAGCGGATGCGTGCGCTGCCCGTCCAAAGAATGTCCGTAATCGCGCGCGTCATGCCTTCGAGAATGTCGAGTTGGGCTTTGAATAAGATCCAAACGCCCAGCACTGCGATTATGCCGCCGAAGATCGCGCCTTTTTGTGTCGCCACCGCCTGCGCCAGGGCCGCCGCTATTCCGAGTCCACGGATGTCGCTCCCTGCCGGCACAAACGTGACATACAACAACGCAGGAAACGCCATACCGAGAATCGCACCGGTGAAGTAAACGCCCCATTGGTCCACGCGTATGATGCGCCACCAGCCGCGCCACCGCTCGAGCGACGTAGCGTCGGGCACAAACGTCGCTCCTGAGTGGGCCAGCGGCACCTTCTTTCCACCGACTGCCGCAGGAATAAAGCCGACAGTGCTACTCATGCCGTAGCCCTTGTCGCGCGCCCAGTTGCTCAAGGTCAAATTGGCAACTCCTCCACCACCGGCGTAAGCAGCGAACGCGCCAAGCAGAAAGAAATCGGCGCCGGCGGGAATTAACTGAAACGAACCGGTCTTCACGTCGAAAGCGAAAAATCCTGCGACGGCTGCGCCCCAGGTTGAGAGTGGCACGAAGAGCACGGCGAGTGAGCCGAGTCCGAGGATGATCAAGCCGACCATGATCCAGTTGAGATATTCGAGCGTGCGCTCGATTCGTCGTCCGACCATCAGGATCAATCCGCACATCAGGAAGAGTCCGACGCCGATTCCGTAAACCATCCCCGCTTCATCAGCCACCGGCAGACGTTTTGCGAAGAGAAAAAAGACCGCTCCGGCCGCAGCCCCGGCCCAGCCGGGCCAGCCCATTTGCAGAAAGTAAAGTGCGGCGTAGAACCACGCCCAGAACGTCGAATGAGGTCGCACCCGCATAAAGCCGGTGACGATCGGTTCGCCGGTCGCCATCGTGTAGCGCATGAGTTCGACGTTGAGTAGCGTTTGCAGTAAGGCCGCGGCGCCGACGACCCAGAGCAGCGAGAGACCGTATTTCACAAACGCCGCTGGTCCAAGTAGAAACTCACCACTGCCGATTGAAACACCAAGCGCGATCACTCCAGGACCGATTGCGTTGAACCACTGGAGACCGCGCGGCCTTGGCGCTGCCGGGAGTTCGCCGATTCTCCATGGATCGAGTCCGGAGCGTGCTTCGAGGGGCTCCGCGGCGTTTACGGTTTGTGTGCTCATAAGTGTTGGGCATGCAGCATAATGCACTTGTGGTTTTCTTTGAACTCTTAGTATGGTTTTATCTCTGTACAAGCTCCGATGACGACCCAACACGCTGACAGCCCGGTACCGATTCGCCTTGCCGAGCTCGCCGATGCCACCAGGATAACCAACCTTATCAATACCGCGTTTCATCTTGCGGAAGGCTTCTTCGTCGATGGCCCCCGCATCGGTCAGGCGGAGGTCGAACAGCGAATTCAGAAAGGCGATTTCCTGCTGGCCGAAGACGGCGACAAACTGAATGGTTGCGTTTACGTGGAACTGCGCGGCGTCCGATCGTACCTGGGACTGTTGTCGGTCGATCCTGGTTATCAGAAAGGCGGACTCGGATCGTTGCTCATGTCGACCGCCGAGGCACACTGTCGCCAACACGGATCTCGGTTTATGGATATCCTGATAGTCAATCTGCGGCAGGAGTTACCGGCGTTCTACCAACGCCGCGGGTATTCTCAAACGGGGACCACTCCGTTTGACGAAGACATCGAAACGAAAATCCCATGTCACTTTATTAACATGTCGAAGCCGCTGTAACTGTGACTGACGCAGAGGAAATACTGTCGATCGAAGGACGCGAAGTTCGCGTCACACACCCGGACAAGCCTTACTTCTCTGTTCAAACAAAACTTTCGAAACTCGATCTCGTGCGCTACTACTTATCGATCGCGCCCGGCGCCCTGGCGGGAATTCGCGATCGTCCGATCGTGCTGAAACGATTTGTGGACGGTGCGGAAGGTCAGGCCTTTTATCAAAAGCGCGCGCCGGTGAATCGTCCTGTTTGGCTGCGAACCACGACGCTCTCGTTTCCCTCTGGTCGCAAGGCTGAGGAAGTAGTCGTTGATGATGCTGCCGGGCTGGCGTGGATCGTGAACCTCGGCTGCATCGAGCTTCATCCGCATCCGGTGCGTTCGGCGGATTTGGATCATCCGGATGAGTTGCGAGTGGATCTCGATCCCGGGCCAGGTGTGAGTTGGGAGAGTGTGCGTCTGGTTGCTCTCGAGGTGAAAGCGTTGTTGGAAGAGATGGATCTGCGTGGTTGGCCCAAGACGAGTGGGTCGCGTGGGATGCACGTCAATGTCAGGATTCACCCGCGTTGGAATTTCAGTGAAGTGCGACGTGCGGCGGTCGCGTTGTCTCGTGAGATCGAGCGACGAGTGCCGAAGTTGGCGAGTTCAAAGTGGTGGAAGGAAGAGCGTCATGGTGTGTTTCTCGATTACAACCAGAACGCGAAAGATCGCACGACGTGTTCGGCCTACTCGGTGCGGCCACTTCCTGACGCGCGCGTATCGACGCCGCTTGATTGGAAAGAAGTTGCTGATTGCGAGCCGGCAGAATTCACTGTCCTGACAGTGCCGAAGCGTTTTGCAGAGTTGGGAGATCCGCATACTGAAATGGACGCGAGTCCGGGGTCGCTCGAGAAACTGTTGCAACTCGCGGATGAGGATGAGGCCGCGGGTCTCGGCGACGCGCCCTGGCCACCGCACTTCCGCAAGATGGCTGGAGAAGGAACGCGCGTCGCGCCATCACGCGCGCGATCGCCCACGAAGAAACCGGCGGCGAAGAAGAAGCGAGAACGAATGCCGCTGCTGACCATCGCCAACTCACCAGACAAGAAAGCCGCGCTTGAAGGTCTGGAACGTTGGAAGAAGAAGTATCCGAAAGTTGCGAAACTGCTCGAGGTCGAGGATGTCCTGGTCGACTCGATGCGAGGCCGTTCCTCAACGTGGACACGCGTCCGCGTCAACCTTCGCCACGTCCCTGAAAAAATCCGGCCACCCCAGGAAAGTCCCGACCCCGACGACGACCCCACTCGCGAATGGCGCGAATGGCGCCACAAAAAAGCTTAACGTTGACAGGATTTACTAAATTTTCAGGATAAGAACCTAAACTGAATCCTGTTGAATTCTGTCAATCCTGTCTCAGTCTGCCAAAGATCAACTGAATCTCGTGTGGTGGGACGACCTCCAATTGGTCGAAGGTGCAGTCGGCGGGTTTTTTGTCGGTGCGCCAGCGGCGGAATTGGGCCGTGTGACGGAAGCGGCTGCCCTGCATGTGATCGTAAGCGACTTCGACGACAAGTTCGGGGCGCACCGGTTCCCAGGACATGTCCTTGCCATGACTCCATCGACTCTGCGCGCCGGGAATGCGATGACCTTCCATTTCGAGTGCCGCCCACTCTTTCCATGGATGTGCGTCAAGCGCGTTTTTTCGATATGGTTTGAGAAACTCGACCAATTCGAGACGCTTCTGATCGGTAAAACTCGCGCACACACCGACGTGATGTAAGACGCCTTCGTCGTCAAACAATCCCAACAGAAGCGATCCGATCGCACTGCGCTCACCTTTCTTATGCCAACGAAATCCGGCCACCACACAATCGCACTCACGCTCGTGCTTCACCTTGAGCATCACGCGCTTGTTCGATTCGTACGTTCCCGAGACCGGTTTCGCCACTACTCCATCCAGACCCGCACCTTCGAAACGGCGAAACCAGTCTGACGCGGTCGAAAAATCACTCGTCGCAGGTGTTATGTGTAGCGGTGGCTTCAGGCCTGAGAGCACTGTCTCCAAACGGCGGCGACGTTCGGCAAACGGTTGATTGCGAAGATCGCTCTTCCCTTCTGCCAGCAGATCGAAGAAAACAATCGACGACGGAATCTGTTCGGAAAGCATCTGGACGCGCGACGCCGCCGGATGAATCCGCAGTTGCAACGCATCGAAGTCGAGAGCGCCCTTCTGCGCAACGACGATTTCGCCGTCGAGGACACAACGTTTCGGTAGTTGTTTGAGTATCGGATCGATCAGTTCGGGAAAGTATCGATTCAGCGGCTTCTCGTCGCGGCTCTGGAGTAAAACTTCCTTGCCGTCACGAAAGATCAAGGAGCGAAACCCATCCCACTTGGGCTCGAAGATCCATTCCCCAACCTTCGGCAACGCACTCACGCGCTTCGCGAGCATCGGCAGAATCGTCGGATTAACTGGGAGGTCCATCCCGACTAATCTGCCACAAAGAAAGATTCGCCGCAAAGAAGCGTCTCTTTTTGGCCGAGTTCGCGGAAGCGCTCTGGGCAGACGCCTCCGCGAACTCGATGTGGCCCCCTCACCAAGGCCACTCTCCGAGATCTGAGACCCTCGATTCTCAGATCTCAGAATTGGGTGTGCTCAGCAACATGTCCCGCGAGGCCCCGAGCACCGCCCGCGCTTGATCGCGACTAACCATCGGAAAGTAATCCAAAAACGTGTCCATCGTCTGATCGTCTTCAAGAAAATCGAACAGCAATCTGATCGGAACCGACGTTCCCGCAAACACAGCTCCACCAGAATCACGCTTGATCACGTCTTCAAGCTTCATGTGGTTGCAAGAATCCCGCAGAGTCCGCAGAAGCTGCCCTGCGCCGCATACCCCTGCGGACTCACCTGGCCCCCCTTCAGGCCACTCAAGCAGATTTTTCGGTTTACGTTTTTGGCTGAAACGCTTTACGATGCACCCGTCTTTGACAATCAGGCAGCGGCCAATGCGCAACCGGATCTCCCACCTTTGACGAGTGATGAGCATCGCCGGCGAGTTTGAAAGGTTACTACTCGCGGCGGCAATCGTAAGCGCCTGCATCCTACTCTCATCAGAGAGTTCTGGCAAGCAATTTCTTCGCGCAACTGGGAGTGAGAGAACATCAGGAGGTCCCTCCTGATGGGACGTCCTCGGCCCAAGCCTAAGCATTTAGGCAGAAAGTTGCGCCAGATTCGCGATACGTTTGGCATTTCTCAACAACACATGCCGGCGCGACTTGGTATGATGGGCATGCATCCGGGCCGCATATCGGAATACGAGAGAAATCTTCGCGAACCATCAGCACTGACGCTTTTGGCTTACGCCGACCTCGCCGGCGTGCACCTGGAAGACATCGTTAATGATAGAGTTGAACTCCCAGAAAAACTTCCCGGCAAGATCCATCACGGCGTTTTGTAGGCCAAAGAATTAAATGTCAGACAACTTCAATCAACTGGCTGCGAACCTCGCCTCAGTGGCGAAAGGATTTCACACGCGCGGCTGGCTACTCGGCACGAGTGGAAACTTGAGCGCCGTCGTACAGCGCCACCCACTGCAACTCGCGATGAGTCCGAGCGGAATCGATAAAGGCGAACTCAGCGCCGAGCAAGTGTTGCTGATCGATGAGAAAGCTCGAATGGTGAGCCAACACAACGCCAAGCCGTCTGACGAAAGCCTGCTCCATATCCGCATTGTGAAGGAACGACAAGCGGGCGCCGTTCTGCATACGCATTCAGTCTGGAATACAATCCTCTCAGACCTTTATGCGGACGCCGGCGGAGTGACCATCAAGGGATTTGAGATGTTGAAGGGACTGCAGGGCGTCAAGACGCACGAGCATTCAGAGTGGTTGCCGATCATCGACAATTCTCAGGACATGCCCGCGCTCGCGGAAACGGTCGGTCAAACCCTCAACGAGCACCCGGACGCGCACGGTTTCCTGCTGCGGCGTCATGGTCTATATACATGGGGAGAGAACCTCGCGCAGGCAAAACGTCACATCGAGATTTTCGAGTTCCTGCTCGAGACGCTCGGACGTCGATCACAGATGTAACGAGGTAGGAGATTTAAGCCATGGCAGTCGTAACCATCTTAACCGAAGACAAAACACTCACCACGCACGATGAAATCGTTGCGGGTCTCGCAACGCACGGCATCGACTATGAACGCTGGACACCTTCTCATCCAGTTGCCGAAGACGCTCCGCCCGAAGAGATTCTTCAAGCTTACTCACGCGAGATCGAAGAACTCAAAACTCGCGGCGGTTACGTGACTGCCGACGTGATCGACGTCAATCCTGCAACTCCCGGTCTCGAAGCGATGCTGGCGAAGTTTAATCGCGAACACTGGCACGACGAAGACGAAGTGAGATTCACCATCGCCGGTCATGGTCTATTCCATATTCACACGACCACTGGAACGGTGTTGTCGATCGAGGTCGAGGCAGGAGATCTCATCCGCGTTCCGCGCGGTACGCTGCATTGGTTCAATCTCTGCAACGATCGACGCATCCGCGCGATCCGGCTGTTTCAGGACACGGCCGGTTGGACGCCGAACTACACCGAGAGTCGTGTTGATGAAGGATTTCTTCCGGTCTGCTTTGGCCTGACTCACCTCGCGGCGAGCGGTCGCTGACGACATGAGCGGCATTCTCCTCGACATCGAAGGAACTACCACTCCAATCGCGTTTGTGCACGAAGTGCTGTTTGCATACGCGCGGGCGAACGTGCGCAGTTTTCTCGACGCGAATTTCGAAGCGGATGAGGTACGGGCGGACCTCGTGCTGTTGCGTGATGAGAACGCGGTTGACGTGAATGAGAACCGCTATCCGGCATTGCTCGCGCTCGATCAGATCGAATCGGTTGCGACTTACATCGAGTGGTTGATCGCGCACGATCGGAAATCGACGGGGTTGAAGTCGTTGCAGGGAAAGATCTGGCGGCAGGGTTACGAGGATGGATCGTTGAAGTCGCAGGTGTTTCCGGATGTGTTACCGGCGTTTAAGCGTTGGCATGAAGCAGGGTTGAGGATCGGTATCTTTTCGTCAGGGAGCGTGTTGGCGCAGAAGCTGTTGTTCGCGCATACAGAGGATGGGGATTTGACGCGGTATATCAGTGACTACTTCGATACGAACGTGGGGGCGAAGGGAGAGGCGGAGAGTTACCGGAAGATAGCGTCGGCGATGGGTTTGGATGCGAGCGAGATCTTATTCATCTCGGATGTGGTGCGGGAACTTGAGGGAGCGAGGGAGGCGGGGATGAAGGTATTGCTTTCGATCCGACCGGGGAATGCGCGACAGGAGGCTGCGGAGCGGTCAATCCGTAGTTTTGAAGAGATCTAAATTAGGATTACTCGCGCAAAGGCGCAAAGACGCAAAGTTATGACCTGCGGCTGCCGGAGGTCATAACTTTGCGTCTTTGCGCCTTTGCGTGAGTAATCCTCCTTACGGCGTCTTTCGCAGCAGACGACTCACTTCTTCAGTCTTCGCTGCGTCGAGGGCCGTCCCGTACTTCAACCCATGCTCACTTCCCTCTACCATTCCCTTCGCATTCGGATTCGCACCGGCGTCGAGCAGCATCTGCACAACCGCAACATCAGCCACGCGCGTCGCCAGGATCAACTCCGTCGACTTAACATCCTTCAGACCATAACTAACAACATACTCGTAATTCGGATCCGCGCCGGCCTTCAGCAGCTCCTTCACCTTCACACCATCGTTCTTCCCCACCGCCGCGCGGAGAAACGCATTGCGTGCAGCCTTAGTCTTCGGCCGCCACTTCTTTAACAACTCCTGGATCGCCACGTGATCGTTTTCATATGCGACGACGTACGCAGTGTTACCCAGCACATCGCCGTGATTCAGATCGGCTCCGCGTGCAAGCAACGACCTCGCAACCTCGACGTTACCCAGACTCGCAGCTTGCATTAACAACGTCTCACCATTTTCATTCTGCACGGACGCATCGCCGCCCGCCTGAAGCAACGCCTCAACCACTTCCGCTTCGTTTCGATCGACCGCACGCATCAGGGCCGTCTCCCCTTCTTCATCCTTCGCGTTCACCTGCGCGCCATGGTCCAGCAGCAGTTTGACCTTCGCAGCCGTATTCGCGTCCATCAACGCGGTGCGGCCAAACGCTCCGGTCAGGTTCGCATTGGCGCCTTTTGCAAGTAACAGGCTCATGATCTCCGACGATGGCGGTGGTAGTGGCGCACCACGCGGCGGATTGAGTTCAGCAATGCTGCGGCTCGCCGACATGATCAGCGCCGTAGTTCCAGTGCGGTGTTTTTGATCTACTTGAGCACCAGCATCGAGCAAGAGTTTGACGATACCGGCACTGCCACGACTCACGGCCGCCATCAACGCTGTCCCATCTTCAGCTTGTGCGTTAACGTCAGCGCCTCGCGCAAGCAGCAGTTTGACGATCTCTACATGCCCCTCGCCCGCGGCGCGCATCAGCGCCGTCCTCGATCGAACTGGCTGATTCACACGTGCGCCCTTGTCGAGCAGCAGTTGAACCATCTCGACTGTCGGTTTCTCGCGTTGGCTGGTGACGTAAAGCAACAGATCATCAAGATCCTTGACCGCTCCCGCCTCAACAAACGAAGCAAACTTCTTCGAATCGCCGTTGGTGATGGCCGTGTAGATCGTGTCCGGCTGCTGGGCGTGGACCGAAACAAGGAGAACACACGTTAATAAGATTCCGATAATCACTCTCATCGCCAATCCCCCTGGATCGTAAACGCCGCCCAGTAATGCGGCGACTGCCAACGTTTCTCTCGCCACATCGAGACCTGCGCTGCTCGCAAAGCCGCCGCCGGACGCAAACCATCCTTCAACATCGCTTCGTAAAAGCGCTTCATGATGTCGGCAGTGGCTCGATCGTCGATACGCCAAAAACTCGCGACGACGCGTGGCGCTCCGGCATACATAAACCCACGCGTCAAACCAACCAGACCTTCGCCCTTGATCTCTTTGCCAAGCGCCGTTTGACACGCACTCAACACCACCAGATCCGCGTTTAGCTTCAAGTTGTAAATGTCGTAAAGCCGCAGGAAACCATTTTGCGCGCGCCCTTGTTCGTCAACTAGCGAAAGCACGATACCGGACAAATCGGGATGTTGATTGTTGATTAGGCCGTGCGTCGCAAAGTGCACGATGCGAAAGTCGCTCAACGTTTCGTCAGTCGCGATCGATCGACTCGCCGAGAAATCGACCGCTTTCAAGCTTCGTTTGTCGCCCGCGAGCCGTGCAATCTCATCGGCTTCCTGCCGGCTAAACCTCAGCCTTACCAGATCTCCGACGCCTGACTCGGCCGCAGACCGCAGCGCTGCGACTTGCAAACTGTCAGTCGCAGGCGTTCCGTTCTTTGACGCCTGGACCAGGCGCGCGTCGGTCTCCGAGAAAACCGGGTCCGCCAACACTGCCAACGCCTTGCTTGCCGGTTTGCGATTCTCAAACTCATCTCGCAACACCGCGAGCACCGACGCTGACGGCAGCGTAGCGATCTCGTGACGAACAATCAGGGGTTCATTACTCTCCGGAGAAGTTAATGCGCCAAACGGCACGTATTGCAAGACTCCTTCAGCGACGATGATCAGTCGCTTCTGTTTGAGTTGCGACACAACCGGCCCCAGCAGTAACCGGCCCAGTTCGGCCGCGGCTTTGGGATACTCTGAGTCAGCCTGATCGAGCCGTTGCTTGCGCTGCGCGAGAGTTTCATTTGTAACACTCGCACCACGCTCGGTCAGGAGTTTGTAGAAACCCCTGGCAGCCTCTTCCAAGGCGTCGCGCGAAGGCAAATCAAACGACTTCACGCCATCGGGCGTCACGGCCCAGAGATAACTCTTCTCCTCACCCAATTCGTACTCAAGCAGCAGGGTGTTGTCGTCAAGAAGCTTCTGGATTCCGTTAACGTCGATCGGCGCGGGTTTGAGCAGCGCAGCGTAGCGCGGGCTTGTTTGGCGGATGCGTGTCTGAACCTGATCATACTCGGCGGTCAGTTCGTTGATCTCTTTTGCGGCTGCGGCAGCCTGTTCTTCCGTGTACTTTCCGCTCAGCAGTCGCGTTTGCATCTCGGCCCGTTCGGCGATCGTCTTCCGTAAATGGCTCTCGCGTTCGATTAGTAACGGATTGACATCAAGGCGGATTTCAGCACGCGCTTCTCGCAACAGTTCAAGCAACGATCTCGCCCGGCTCTTCTCGCTAACGTTGAGAGCCGCAGCCGCGTAACCAGCCGCCGGCTGTTGCTGATGCAGACGCATCAGGACGTCGATATCAAACTCGTAATACTTGCGCGCTGAAGCAAGGAACGATGACCGCAGTTGGTGACTCTTCAGATTGACGCGCAACGATTCGATCGCCGTGATCGCTTCTTCGATCAACTTGTGCGCTTCCGTTAGATTGCCGCGATCGCGTTCCAGGATGGCGATCTCAGCCAGGACGCTCGCCTCTCCATTTCGGTCGCCGATATTCCTGGTAATGGCTAACGCCTCGGTGAGGTAGTTGGGCGCCCTCTCAGTTTCCCCGCCCTTACGATGAAACGCACCGAAGTTTTTTAGCGCGGAGGCCAGTTGGCGCTGATTTGCCGAGGCTCTTTGCAACACCAGCGACTGAGTGTAGTAATCAAGCGCTTTGGCTCGATCTCCGAGATTCGAATAACTGCTCGCGATGTTATTGAGTGAGGTTCCTCTTCCGTCCGGATCGTCGCGCTCAGGTCTTAACGGAAGCGTTTGCAGATGATAATCGAGCGCCTTCTTATAATCTTTTTGCTCCGCATAGTTAGCGCCGATGTTGGTGAGGGTGGTGGCGTAGCGTTGCCTGAGCCCTTTCAGCGGTTCCAACGCCTGGGTGTAAAAATCGATCCCCTTTTCGTAGTCGCCGAGCGCGGTATAAGCAAGTCCGATATTGTTCAGCGTTATTCCCAATCCCTCGCGATCACCCTGACGGTTGCGTATAACCCGCGACTGCTCGAAGTAATCCAACGCGGTCTGGTAGTCGCCAAGTCCTGAATAAATCGTGCCGAGATTATTGAGAATCGTTCCTTCCCCTGAGTGATCCTTTACCTCGCGCTTCAACGTCAACGATCGATTACACACCTCGATCGCTTTCTTGTACTGGCCCAGCGCGTTATGAATGAAGCAGATATTGCCTAAGAGGGTCGATAGCTTGAGAGTGTCTTCAGCGGCTTCAACTAACTTCGCGGCACGCTCCATGTACGTGAGGGCTTTCGCGCGATCTCCGATCCAGCCATAGGTCATGCCGAGGTTGTTCAGCGTGTTGGCTAATCCGACGGGTTCCTTTTCATTGCTTAGCCGTAACGGCAGCGCCTTGAGAAAAAACTCCAGCGCCATTTGTCGTCTGCCGAGGTTGTTGTGACCAGTGCCGATGGTGTCGAGCAACCATGCTT
This sequence comes from Pyrinomonadaceae bacterium, assembly GCA_044867735.1. Taxonomy (GTDB): domain Bacteria; phylum Acidobacteriota; class Blastocatellia; order Pyrinomonadales; family Pyrinomonadaceae; genus PSRF01. Next base: position 22,534 of record JBIOVO010000314.1, read on the forward strand.
CGACGTGTGTATTTTTCGCAACCCGTGCGATCGGAAGCGCCTGCTCCGCAATCTCAATTGCTTTCTGATACTGGCCCTGGACATTGAACGTGTAGCCCATCAGGTAGAAAGCATGTGCTTCTTCTCCCGGTTCGTTTAATGACCGCCAAAGAGTCGCGGAACGCTGAAATTTATCGAGGGCCTCGCGCTGCGCGTCGGCGCCTTGCTTGATCAATAGCTGCAACCCTTCTTCACCGAGCTGCGCCGCTTGAATTCTGATCCGGTCCGGCTCGGTGGCCGGGCGAGTTTCTTTGAGATTGATTACATAGCTGCCGCCGCGACTGTGTTTGTTTGGTACCTCGATTTCGACGCGATAGGTTGCTGCGCTTTCGGAAACAAAGGAGACCGGCTCCGGATAGTCGGCGAAGGTGTTGTTTGAGTAACGCAGTCTCCGGCCATCAGGAGCGAAGAGCTGTACTGCGAGGTTTATTCCCTTCTGGTCCACATTGATGTAAGCGTAGGTTCCCGGACCGAGCGCGAAAGTGTACGAATGCGTTTCCTCTCCACGCAGCGTTCGTTCAATTGGCTTTCCGAGTTCGAGAGTGGAGGAGTTAGCTGTGGTTTGGGCAGCGGTGAAGGTCGAGTGGGCCAGCGTGGCCAGTATTGCCAGGACCACCGTACGCGATAATTGCTTCATCTCTTTGTCACGTCGAAGTAGTAGAAACCGAGGTCTTCCCGGCCACTTCCTTCCGCGACACCGATCAATCTCAGTTCATACTCGCCTGGTTTGAGAACCATTGCCGGTACAGTGAGACCAATGGCTCGCGCTCCTCCTTTACTGGTAACGCGTAAATTCTCGCGATTCCAGACCAGTCTTCCGCCGGATGAGCGCACTTCAACTGCAAAACTCTTGTATTCTTCGTCCGCATCGATGCCCAGACGAAGCCGGACCACGCGCACATTCTCAGCCAAAGCGAGCTTCGGTTTCTCGCCGCCACCACGGGAGATTCCGGGCAAAAGCGTCAGCGTTGCGATGATGGATGGGGGCGCGGAAGTCGAGGTTTCGCGCGCTTCGGTCAACTGGCGTAACGATTCGTCTGTCTGTTCTCGCTGTTGTTTCTCCTGGTTCAGGCTGGCGGTCAACTCCGCATTTCGTTTGCGCTCGGCTTCTACCTGTTGTTCCAGCGACTTTTGATCGTCCTGTCGTGACTTGTCCTCAGCCTGGAGTTGATTTAGTTGCATGCGCAACCGAAGAATCTCGGTCAGCAACCAGGCGCCGCCAACTAAAACCATCAGCATCGCAGCAGCCACAGCAATTTTCGCCAATGGATTCAGGCTGCTAAAAAAATTCACGAGAGACTCACGCCACGAGAGCGCCTGCTTCGGATCGACTTTCTCGGACACAACTGACTCTGACGTCACCGTCGCCAGCGCTTTCGCAAACTCAACTCGCTTGCGTCGCTCCGCGGAAGCGAGAAACCTGCTCTCAAACTTGAGACGATCCGAGGCCGACATTTCATCGCGGACATATTCGTCGATCAGATCGTTCTCCACCGCGGTGATCGTCGCAAGGTATTCCTTGTCTGCAAACGCACGATCCTCGATCTCGATCTGCTGTTCTTCAGTCAGGTCGCCTAGTAGATACCGGGCAATGACTTTTTCGTTGTTTGGATCTGCCGCCATATTCCTTTCGTTCCTAACCTGTCATTTCTACAAAGGCTCGATGAACGAGTGCCCACGGAGGACCAGCTCGATAAGAACGAGCCGAAGACTTTGCAAACGCGAAGGCGTTTTGTCGGGGGCAATCCGGAGCCGCCTGTCGAGCCACCCTGGCGCAACGCACACAGTTGAAGTTTTTGTACTCTGAACCTCTCAAAGCGGGGAACTTCCAATCTAGAGTGGCCGGGAAATCGTTTTCATCACACGATCCCGGAAAATATTTTTCTTAGGCCCTGCTAAGGCAGTCTTCAACGCAGACTTGCAGGCGCTCGCGTAAACGTAAAGCTCTCATTCTCAAGGTGTTAACCGGAATGCCAAGCTGCTCCGTCAGTTTTTTGCGGGCCTTGATCTTGTTGCTTTTTTCGCCCTGGTAGTACTGGATGATGAGTTCGCGGTTATCCGGAGGTAACGTTTCAAGACAACTTCTAAGGCAGGTTAAACGATGTTCGCCGTCGTCAGGTTCGGAGGTAGCTTCGCTCGCCGCGCCTAGCTCATTGAGGGCCGACTGCTCGCGTTGCCGCCCCTTGATAATCTCGAGCAAGAGCAGGCGCGCGACTCCCATCGCGTACCCCGCGAGGTTCTGTATCTCCTCACCTTGAGCGACCTTCCTGGCGAGTCGATTGAAAGTTTCATCGGCGTGATCTTCAGGGAAAGGACAACCGCGCCACTCAAAGAAGCGCGTCAGATTACTGCGAATCTCCAGATACTTTTCCGCCCCACTGTCGCGATCGTCACCGAAGGCCAGCAACAGTTTGTCGAACGCTTCCTGCGTCAGTTTCCATCTTTCGCGCGGTTGGTCCATTTTTGCGCGCGGGCGTTTAAGCAGATCAGCAGCGTCCCCACGAATCTAATCCGAATTGTATCTTCCAATCTTTGGCTTACGGCTTGATAGTGTCGTAGAGCTGTTTCGCCATTTCCGCGTTGATGCCCTTGAGAGTTTCGTATTGGGCCATAGCGGCAGGCTTGTCGTTGATTGCGTAATACGCGAGGCCAAGATTGAAGTACGCCTGGCCCAGGTTTGGTCTAAGTTTGATCACTTCTTTATACGACTCAATCGCCTCCGAATAACGTCCGGCGTTGTAGAGTGTTAGGCCGAGATTGAAGTGCGCAGAAGCATTCTTGGGTTCGATCTCCGACGACTTCTTGAGTGCGTTTGCCGCTTCATCGTAACGCTTCAAACCGTTGTAAGCATTGCCGAGGTTCTTGTAAGCGTAGGAACGGATCTCGTTTCGTTCCTGGAATCCGAGTTTGTACGCTTCGCCAGTCTCGCCAAGCAACTTGATCGCTTGCTGACTCGCCTCAACTGCTTCGTCATAACGTCCCGAGTGGTTGTAAGCAAAACTCAGATTGTTGTAGACCTCCGGACTGGTCGCGTCGCGCTTCAACGTTTCCTTATAGACGTCGATCGCCTCCGGGTATCGATTCAGCCGTGCCAGTGAGAACGCGAGTGGTAGATATGCGGCAGTGTAGTCAGGCTTAACTTTGAGTGCCTTCTGGTAAGCGTCGACTGCCTGATCAAACTTGGCCTGGTCCACGTAGACATTTCCGAGACCGGCAAAGGCGCGGGCGTCGTCGGGTGCGATCTGCGCTGCGAGTTGATACTGCTCTTCAGCTTCTGCGTAGCGAGGTTTCGGGGCGCTGCGGGCAGCGTTCGCGCGGGCGATGATCGGGTCCTGTTTCGGCACTGGCGGTTTCTTTCCGGACTTTATGCGTCCACCGCCACTCGGACCCTGAAGGTTCACGGAAGGGTTCTTCGGCGCGCGAAAGATCAAAGCCGCACCGCCGGTGATGTCCCGCAGCAGACTGCCGCCGCCGGTTATGTCCTGGGCCGTCACTCCGATCCCAGCGAGGGCAAGGCTTAAACCCAGGAAAAACAACAGGAAAAGACGATTTCTCATGCGCAACCCCATCTCCTTCGGCGCAGATTACAACTCATTCCGGGCGCATATACAAGCCTGAAAGAGTTGGAAACTCTGCGGCACCATAATCCGAGGAGGCGCCCCGCCTCCAATTCGTGTCTTAGTGCCGTTGTGGTCCGTTGTGGGTTGCCTGAGTGTTTACTTGAGATCGTCCAGTTGCAAGCCGATCGGGTCGGCGCCACTTCCCTTGAGACCGTCGAGGACACGGGCCACTTCACCATAAGAGATGCTGCGTGGGGCTTTGATAAAGACGGTCTTCTCGACGCGTTGTTCGTCCGGAAGATCGATGCGCATTAGCATGTCGGCTCGATAAGCGCGATTGCGAAGACGTTCCTGAAACACCGAGATCAATTTTGTATTTAGGGGCGTGAGGTCGTCGACGGTGCCCATCTCGTCGAGACCGTTGAGTTTCAGCGTTCGATCCGGCGCGATGGTCACGACAAGGGTGTCGTCGTTGGGTTTGAGCAGGGGATTCTTGAGCGGTTCGGCCGGCAGCTTCGCGAGAAAGCGATGCGGCCGCAGCGGCGCCGCTACCATAAAAATAATCAGGAGGACCAGGAGTACGTCGATTAACGGAGTGACGTTGATGGATGGACCGGGTATCTCGCCTTTCATTTGCGCTCCTCCCTCTTCAGGATCGCAAACTTAGACACGCGCCCGTTGAAATTGTTCCCTTTTAACCACAAAGACACGAAGACACAAAGTCTTAATCTATATCTTTGTGTCTTCGTGTCTTTGTGGTTCAAGACCGCTACCGCGTATTGCCCTTCGGGAACATCACGCGGTCCGGCTCGGCGTTCAAACGCGTCAACATCTCTTCGATGATCCGCGACTTCACGCGGCCCGCCTCCTTCGGATTCACCAGGTACCGCACGATCGCTTCCAGCCACGTGTTCTCACTGACCCGGAACATCACCACCGGCCGCTCCTGCACCTCGAGCTGATTCACAGGCGTCTGCGCCAGGATCTGCCGGAACACTTCCACCTGTTTCATCATCGCTTCCCCGACCTCTTTCTCCGCCACCTCCTTCATCGTCGCCGCAATAAACTCAAGATCGGCGTTGTAAGCAACATGAAACCTGATCTCGTTCCAGATGTAAGGAAACAGAGGCCACGTGTAGTTGTAGACCGGTGTGCTGAGGACGCTCGAGTTTGGAAACTTGATGATTCGCCCGCTCGGATGTTCGGTCGAAAGATAATCGCCGCCGAATTCCCAAAGCGTCGTGTCGAGATAGTTCACGTCGATCACGTCGCCCGTCGCAGTTCCGATCTTGATCCGATCGCCGACTCGATACGGCTCGCGCACGAGGATGTAAATCCAACCGATGAAACTCGTAATCGGCGTTTGCAACGCAAATCCGAGTATCAAAGAGATCAGACCAAACGAAACAACCGCCGTGTACCAGTTTTGAAAGAAGATCGTTAAGACAAAGAACGCAACAACGAGCCAGAGCACCAATCTTGAGACACGCTTCAGCGTGTACTGGTAGGCAGCGTTATCGACGCGCCCGACGAAGTAAACATCGACGAGGCGAAGAATGATCAGACAAACAATGACGACGACCAGCGCCAGTATCAGCTTCTGGACCAGCGGATAGGTATCGAAAAACGTCGGGAACCGGCTCCTGAGTAACTGATAGGCTGCGCCGAGGCCAACCAACAAAACCAGGTGCGTGCCGATCAGAAACTTGTCGCGGATGCGCGCCACCGGCCCTTTGCCCTTTTTCGCGGGCGTCGCCTGCATTAACGCGCGCTGCACGTCGGCGTCCTGTTTAACTTCCTCGACTTTTCTTTTGAGTTCGTCTGTCATCGGGATTATTTGACGTCCTTCAGTCCATCGAGCACGACGCGTGCAACGGTGGGAATGATCTCGCGGTCTTTGGAGTGTCCACTGGTGAATGTGGCCAGCACAAACTTGCCGCCATCGGGCATCTCGACATAAGCAACGTCATGACGTGTCGTGCTGGTCCAGCCGGCTTTGGACCAGAGACGAAAACCTTCGCGGCCTTTGAGCGCGATGCCCGTGAAGCCGCGTCCCTGATCGTCGGGGTCACTACTCTCGCCGGAGTATTCTCGTTTCAACAGTTCCATCATCGCGGCAGTGCGTGCCTGGTTCGCGACCTTTCCGGTCACGATCTCCATTAGCAGACGAGCCGTCGCGTCAGTCGTTAACTTGTTTCGATTCTTGCCGTTAGGCCCGCGTGAAACGCTCTCACGTCCATAAGCGTCTTCGCAAAACGTCTTCTGGTTAACGTTGATGTTGGTGTAACCCATGCCGGAGAAGTAACGATTTATGGCGTTGCGTTTGTACTGCCACTCCTCCATCTCTTTCGCCGGCAACTCGTAACCGGCCGTAGTGTGAGTGAGCACATCGACGACGTACTGCGTCGCTTCGTTTGAGGAATCGACGATCATGTCACGCAAGGCGCGCTTCAATTCCGGAGTCAGTTCAACCTTCTTGTCTTCGAGCCAGCGATGAGCCGCGACGAGGTAGAAGAGTTTGACTACACTCGCTGGATAGACGCGTTCGTTACCACGAAAACTCGCGGTTACCGCACGCTTCGGGTCGCGCAGATCGATGAGCGTGATCGAAAGCTGATCCTCGCGCAACTTCTGATCGGCAAACTGCTCAATCGTGGTTTTCGCCGCGCGATCGACCAGCTCCTGTAATGAGCTTGTTTGTTGGGCGGTTACGGAAGAAAAGAGCAGTAAGAGTAGACAAGAGGCAGCGAAGGTTCTGATGGCCATGCGGGCCAGACTAACACAAAAAACACAAAACGATATTTTCAAAGTTCGGTAGACTGCCGTCTTCCTTCCTTTGTGCTTTTTGTGCCTTTTTGCAGCGAAGGCTGTGGTATAAGAACAACGCGTGCAGAGCAAACCTGATGCGGACCTGGTCCGTGGCATACGCCGCTGGGATTTGGTCGCCATTGCCATCAACGGCATCATCGGTGCCGGAATTTTTGGCCTTCCTTCTAAAGTCTACTCCCTGATCGGAACGTACAGTCTGATTGCGTTCGTCGCGTGCGCGCTCGTCGTCGCGCTGATCATCCTTTGCTTCGCCGAGGTGAGTAGTCGTTTCGAAGAGACCGGCGGTCCATATCTCTACGCGCGCGAAGCGTACCAGCCGGCCATCGCCTTCGAGATCGGTTGGCTGATCTGGCTCGCGCGCGTCACCGCCTTCGCCGCCAACTGCAATCTGCTGATCAACTACCTTAGTTACTTCTGGTTGAGTGCGACGAGTCCTTTGTGGCGCGCGTCGGTGATCGTTTTTGTCGTTTCGGTGCTCGCCTTCATCAACTTACTCGGCATCAGGCAGACGGCGGTGTTCAGCAACATCTTCACCGTCGGCAAGCTCGTACCGATAATCATTTTCATAGCGGCGGGATTGTTCTTCCTCAATCCGCAGGCGTTTGAGTTCGGTCCGAGTCCGAGTACCGGTGATTTCTCGAAATCCGTGTTGCTGCTGGTTTACGCGTTTACGGGCTTCGAGATGGCGACGATTCCCGCCGGCGAAATCAAAGAGCCACAGAAGAACTTACCGCGAGCGTTGCTCACGGCAATACTCGTCGTCGCAATTCTCTACATCGGAATCCAGGTGGTGTGCGTGGGCACGTTGCCCGGATTGGCCGACTCGCAGAAACCGCTCGCCGACGCCGGTTCGCACTTCCTGGGAACAGCAGGCGGAGCGATCATCTCCGCCGGCGCGATAGTTTCGATCACCGGCAACTTGAACATACTGCTGTTGTCGAGCTCGCGGCTTTCCTTCGCGATGTCAGAGCAGAGACAGTTGCCGGAGTTTGTCGGACGTATCCACACGAAATTCTTTACGCCTTACGTATCGATTCTGCTGACGGCGGGACTCATGCTGTTTTTGACGTTGAAGAGTTCGTTCGTCGCAGCGTTGACGATCAGCACGATTGCGCGGCTGGTGACGTACGGCGCGACGTGTCTCGCACTTCCGTTGTTTCGCGCGAAACGTGAAGCACCACCGGCGTTCAAACTTCCGGGCGGCACGATCATCGCCATCCTTTGCCTCATATTGATCGTCTGGTTGCTGCTGAACAGCAGCTTGCGGGAAGCATGGGTCTCCGCAATCGCCGCCGGTGTCGGACTGCTCATCTATTTTGCCTACTGGGCATATTCCCGATCCTCTCGGTAATTTGTAGGGGTGGCCCTCCGTGGCC
>JBIOVO010000315.1:0-11771 GCA_044867735.1 Pyrinomonadaceae bacterium
TTTTGTTGAAGACATTTACTTCTTGCACCCGGTCAGGACATTAAGAGCTGAAGATGGGGTGGCCACGGAGGGCCACCCCTACAAACTATGCTTTCAACTTTAATTGAACTTCAGCGCCTGAAGCGTCTGGATCGCACCGGTTGGACCTTGCGTGGGCTTCCAAACGGCACGGAATCGGTTGCTGCGCATTCGTTTGGCGTCAGCGCGACCGCAATGTTGCTCGCCGATGAATTCGTCGCGCAGGGGATCGCGGTTAACGTCGAAAAGATCCTCCGAATCGCATTGCTTCACGACTGGGCCGAAGTTCGCGTCGGGGACATGCCTCGGACCGCGACCTTGTATTTTGGAGCGCAAGTCAGGAAAGAAGCTGAAACCGCCGCTTTTCGTGACGTCGTATCCGATATTGACGACGATGGTTTGTATGCGAGCTTGTACGATGACTACGAGCGACGGCAGAGTGTCGAGGCCAGGCTCGTCAAGGCCGCCGATGTGATCGACCTGTTAATTCAGGTGCTGGCGCTTGAGCGTGCCGGCGCGCGTGGGCTGGACGAGTTTTGGGAAGTGGCGGAAAAGCCCGAATTCAATCTCGAAGGTAAGGCGGCACAGATAGTGCAGGGCCTTCTTCAGTCGATCCTGAACGCACGGCGCGAACTGCACCAATAATGTTGGAACAAATATCTGAATTCTTCTTAGCCATAACGTGGCAAAGTGTCGCAATCGGAATCCTGGTTTTTCTCGTTTCCTTCTTTTTCAACCTGGCCATCGTTTCGCTCATTCTGGTGAAGCTGCCCGCCGACCATTTCAGCAAGAACCGTAAAACGGAGTTCTGGTCCGGACCGCGTCCTGCGCTGAATGCCGCGAAGGTCATCGGCAAAAACGTTCTCGGTCTGCTGCTGGTCGGACTGGGCGTGGTTTTGTCTTTGCCGGGAGTGCCGGGCCAGGGGTTGCTGACGATCCTGCTCGGAGTCATGCTGCTCGACTTTCCCGGTCGGGAACGTCTGGAACAGAAGTTGTTAAGTAAACCGAGCATCGTGAATACGATCAATCATTTGCGGGGACGCTTTGGAAAACCGCCGCTCGTACTTAACTGATCCACAGATTACGCAGATTTTGGAAACAATCTGTGTAATCTGTGGAGGGCCTGCCAATTTCTCGATTCTTTAGCGTTTGACGTATGATTGGCGGCTACAGGCTGATGCTCAAATTTTTCAACGCCTCCAGAATCGCGCCTGCTCGTTTACTACTGCCAGTACTCATTCTGTCGGTGTTGTCTACGTCTGGCTGCGGCTTGTTTGGGGCGAAAAGAAAGATCGACGTGCCTCCGGTTGTCGGGCCGTTGATGAATGCCGACAAGAACCGTTTGATTGAGGAAGTGAATCGTCTCTCAACTGTTAAATCCATCTACGGTAAAGTCGACATTCGGTTTGAAGACACGTCATTCGCTGCTTACGGTGTTACAGATCGATATCGGCTGGTTGACGGCACCATATCGCTGGAGCGGCCTTCGAAGATCTTTTTAGCCATTCAATTATTGTTTGTAGACATCGCCCAGATGGCGTCGGATGGTGAACACTTCAGGGTTGCGGTGCTTCAGGGCGAGGAGCGATACAAGCGTTTTGTTAAGGGAACAAACAGCGCAGTCTATCCGAAGCTCGTGGAGCCCGAGGCAACTCCCGCCTCCGCAAAAAACAAGAACGAGAAGAGCCAGAAAGAAACAGTCAGTGCGCTTTCGAATTTGCGCCCGCAACACCTTACGGATGCCTTCATGATTCGCCCGATAGAGATGGGCAGCTCTTTACTTTATGCGCAGAGCGAGTTCTTTCAGGAAGAGCAGGATTATCGTCCTCAGGCGAAAAAGGGCGCGCGCATCATGCGCGGTTATTATTTGCTCGAAGAGTTCTCGACCACGACTCCCGGAGAGGCGAAGTTATTGAGACGATTTTGGTTTGATCGCGTAGCCACGATTCGCCTGGCACGCTTGCAAACCTACGACGATCGCGGATCGTTAGTTAATGATGTTTCTTACTACAACGAAGGGCCTGTTGGCAGCACTACGACCGCATCGCTGCCCAGCCGGGTTGAGATTACACGTCCACAAGATAAGTACAAACTCAGTATTAGTTATCAGGATTCCGGAGCAGTCGTACTGGACAGGGGCTTTGGTCCAAAGGCCTTTGTGCTGGAAAACAAATGGGGCTTACCGGAAGTCGACCTCGATGCCCAGCAGAAGAAGGTCACTGCAAATCAATAGTCGATGAGAACAATTCTTAAAGCCGAAGATCTGGTTAAGGTCTATCGCGTCGGAAAAGTAGATGTGCACGCGTTGCGCGGAGTGTCGCTCGAGGTCGAAGAGGGTGAATTTCTGGCGATCATGGGTCCGTCTGGTTGCGGCAAGTCAACCATGCTTCACTTGCTGGGCGGACTGCTTACTCCGACGTCCGGGACGATCGTGATCGACGGCGACGATATAACCGCCGCCTCCGACGCCAAACGCACCGCCGTCAGACGCAAAAAAATCGGGTTTGTTTTTCAACGTTTTAACCTTTTCCCGACGCTAACGGCTGAAGGAAATCTCCGACTAGCGGAGCGAATTCATGGCAACGGCGGCGGTGATCCGCAATTGCGCCGTGATGTGCTTCGGCTACTGGGATTGGAAGATAAGCTGCATCACAAGCCGTTGGAATTGTCGGGCGGTGAGCAGCAGAGAGTGGCACTTGCCCGTGCGGTCGTGACCCGTCCGGCCATCGTTCTGGCTGACGAGCCGACCGGAAATCTCGACTCCGAGAACTCTGCCCTGGTCCTTAACATGTTTCAGGAGTTGAATTACAGGTTCAACCAGACCATTGTGATGATCACTCACAATCCGGAAGCCGCAGCCATGTGCCGTCGCATAGTCCAGATGCGCGACGGACATATTGTCGAACAAACCCCGGGAGTTCGCCTCTAAAGATTGCCAATTTCCGATTTCCGATTGCCGATTTTGCAGAAATGGCAGCTATTTTTGATTAACCGGCAATCGGCAATCTGAAATTGGCAATAAATATTGTCGTTTACAGGACTTTTTGTAGACGTTAGAATCAATTACCCGCCAGCCACGGCTCGCGTGGCTGTTTACTTGCAAGCTCGAAATCGTGCGAGGCCTGTTCACCACACTTAAGAAGATCTTCTTCTGGAATTACGAGCGGAATACCTGGCAATGGGACCTTCTTTGTGTGGTCATTTTGATCTTTATATTTTTGACACCAAAAAGCTGGTTTGAGAATGGCGAACGGGTGCAACAGAAGGTGCATCCAAGCCCCGTCGCCACCACTGTGGTTTTAACTCCCGAACTTATTGCAAATGAAGGGGATAAAGGTCAAATCGAGCAACGTGTCAAGGCACTGACGGGACGCACTAAAGTCGAGGTGATCGCGGTCAGACGAAATCTTGATCCCGACGGTCGGACCCGCAGCTTCGAGGTTGACATACGGTAGTCTTTCCCTATAATTGCGAGGTTTTTTGCGAACCTCGCGAAAGGAGAAACTGAGTTAAGGAGCATTTATGAAGAGATTGATTTCTTCGGGCCTGGTTGTAACGTTCATATTATCCGCACTCGTCATAGTTTCCCCGACCACGACGAATGGTCAGGGCGCCGGGCTGGTTAGTTCTGTTCTGAATCGGATGGAGAAGAATCGTCAGAGTTTGAAGAGTCTTCGCGCCGGTATCAGCGTAGTTAAATATAATTCGCAACTCGATGTTGAAGACAAATACAACGGCGTCGTGATCTATTTGCCGGGAGCTGGCCGCAAGGGTTCAGTAAGAATCGATTGGACCAGTCCGCGACGCGAGACGTTGGCAGTCAACAACAACAAGTACACGATCTTCCGTCCAGCGTTGAATGTTGCTTACACGGGCGACGTGAGCAAAATGCCTGGAGACCAGGGCAAGGCGAGCGGTCTGCTCGACATGATGAACATGTCGCGGGGACAGCTTGAAGCCCGGTTCCAACCGGTGAAGGACGTGCGTGAAGAGACCCTTTGGGGTGGCGTGAGCACGATTCACCTGACGCTTGTTCCGAAGGGCAATGCCGGTTACAAGTATGCCGAAGTTTGGATCGATGCCGGCGGCATGCCGGTGCAGACCAAGATCGTGGAGAAGAATGACGACTCTACTACGATGCGTCTGACCGGTTTGGAAAAGAATCAGAAGATCAGTCCGAGCGACTTTGACGTCAAACTTGCTTCGAACGTAAAGATCGTTAAGAGCTAGAAGCGGTTAGAACAAAATAAAAGGCCTGCGAGGGCCCTGTTGTAACGAGCAGGGCCCTTCTGCTTTTGTGTTGTTTTGCTTTTTGGGCTCTTTGCGCTGAAATGACCCGGCGCTACCGCGCACGGTTCTGTTTTGCCCCAGTTGCATTGGACTGCCTGCGTCGCATATTCTTCGCGTCGAAATAGATGAAAAGGACCACGTTCTTAAAACGTAAAATGCGTGAAGCGAGTTTTATCTCACGCGCATTGATCTCCACGCGCCATCCGGTGCTGGCCCACCTGATTCCGATGCGTCGTTGCAATCTCGCCTGCGGCTATTGCAACGAATACGATGGCACGTCAAAGCCGGTAGATCTCGATATCGTCAAGAGCCGTTTGAACAAGCTGGCGGACCTGGGAACTTCGATCGTGACGATCTCGGGCGGCGAACCGATGATGCATCCGGAGCTCGACCTGATCATCCAGCACATACGCACACGCGGAATGATCGCCGGCCTGATTTCAAACGGTTACTACTTCACTCCGGAACGAATCAACCGTCTCAACAAAGCTGGTCTGGAGTATTTGCAGATCAGCATCGATAACGTTGAGCCGGATGAAGTGTCGCGTAAGAGTCTTCGCATCCTCGATAAGAAGCTCCGTTTCCTTTCGGAGTACGCTGACTTTCACGTCAACATCAATTCGGTTATCGGCGGCGGAATCAAGAACCCTGAAGACGCGCTTACTGTCGCGCGCAGGGCAGTTGAACTCGGCTTCTCGACCACGGTCGGCGTCATCCACGATAGCGACGGCACGTTGAAACCGTTATCGACTAAAGAAAAAGACATCTTCCAGCAGGTCAAGAAACTCGGAAACAAGGATCACGCGCGTCTGAACTGGTTCCAGGACAGCATCGCGGAAGGCAAGCCTTACAACTGGCGCTGTCGTGCCGGCGCTCGTTACCTCTACATCTGTGAAGATGGACTCGTGCACTGGTGTTCGCAGCAGCGAGGCTATCCGGGCATTCCGCTGGACCAGTACACGATGGAAGATTTTGATCGAGAGTACAAAACCGAGAAGTGGTGCGCCTCTACCTGCACGCTACAGTGCGTGCATCAGGTTGGAATCCTTGACAACTGGCGCGATCCTCAGAAGACACCCGCACAGATCGCTCAGGAACAGAAGAGCGGTAAAAGCGTCGGCGAGATGATTGGCGCCGACTGAGAATTTTCAACCCCAGATAAACACAGATGACGCAGATCTTCTTGATCTGCGTCATCTGTCTTCATCTGCGGCTAGTATTCTGTTGCGCGCGTCTTGGCAGCGAGCATCAACCTGCATACAAGTGGGGCTAACCAAAAAGTTTTGAAACTCCAGCTTCGCCTGCTCGGTTTGATTGAGCCGCTCGAGTAGTTTTCCTATCTGATAAGAAAGTGCATCGTCCGGCTCGCCACCTTGCTGAGCCAGCCGGAATTCTGAGAGCGCCTCCGTCATGTAGCCCGCCTGGAGGAGTTGAATAGCCAGGAGTTTGTGAGTGTGTGGGCTGTCTTCGAGGGTGAGTGCGCCCTGGTACTCGCGTATCGCGGTTTCATAGTCGTCAATAAGCTTTGCTCTCTCCGCCCGGGCGAGGTAAGAATCAACACGACGACTATCGAAGTAGTAAAAGAGACCAATCCCCGATAACACGATCGCCGCATACAGCAGCGGCAATGCGTAGCGCCACCTCCGCGGTGGACCTATCGCCTTTCGCCAGTACATCACGACGACATAAAGCGGAAAAACGATGAGAGGCAGGAATAGCGTTCCCGCGGCGAGCGCGAGCGCGTTGTGAAAAGCAAATCTCTTCCGAGCGGAAGCGAGGACGAAGGTTGATAGCAGCGTGGAGACGACGAAAGCAGCAGGCATGATGAGCTCAAACAACTCACCAGCCGACATGTTTGTTCTTAAGCTCACTACCTTGTTGGACCGAGACTGCCGCCAACCGTAAAGATAGTTACTGAGCTGGAGAGGCCGAGTCCGGATAGTCGTCCGGCCATCACCACGATCGTTTCTCCCGGCTCAACTGCGCCTGCTTCGAGCAATCGTTGTTCGCCGATCTTCAGCATCTCTTCGGTTGTCTGCGCTTTGGTGATGAGCAAGGGTTCCACGGCCCAGATCAGCGTCAACTCTGAAAGAACTTCCGGTCGATGCGTGAGCGCGATGATGCGTTGATCGTGACGCAGGGCCGAGAGCCTGCGGGCCATCAATCCCGAAGCGGTGAAGACAGCCGTTACGGTCGTGCCCATTTCCCCGGCTGCAAAAGCTGCGGCCTCAGATAGTGCACGACTGACCCGTCCTGACTGCCTTCCGGTCCAACGTTCAGCCATATCGGTTCGCGGTTCTCTTCCAGTCTCCGCCGATTCAATGATCCGAGCCATGGTGGCTACCGCCACTGCGGGATATGCGCCGGTCGCGGTCTCGTTCGAAAGCATGACGCAGTCAGTGCCGTCCCAAACGGCATTTGCCACGTCAGAAGCTTCCGCGCGTGTCGGTCGAGGATTGTTCACCATCGACTGAAGCATCTGCGTAGCCGTGATGACCATCTTCCCGGCTTGAATCGATCGCTCGATGATTCGTTTCTGATAGACAGGCACCAGTTCAACGCTGGTCTCCACGCCCAGATCACCGCGAGCGACCATGACGCCGTCAGCAGCCGCGATAATCGCGTCCAGATGATCGATTGCTTCGGCCTTTTCAATCTTTGCGACGAGCGGAGCACGGCCGCCGGCCTCGCTGATCATCTTCTTCGCACGCTCACAATCCGCAGCGGAACGCACAAAGGAAAGCGCGATGTAATCGACGTTCTGTTGCACTGCCCACTTGAGATCGACAATATCTTTTTCGGTGAGCGAATCGATCGGAAGTGCGACGCCTGGCAGATTGATCCCTTTGCGCTCGTTGAGAAGTCCACCATCGATGACTTTGCAGATGACGTCGGTCTCGGTCGCGCTCTCGACGATCAGTGCGAGGGCGCCATCGTCGAGCAACAGTCGAGTGCCGGGCTTAACCACACGCGGAAGGTCCTTGTAGTTTGTTGAGACCTGGTTTTCGTCTCCCTCAACTGACCGCGTCGTGAGCGTGAAAGTCGCACCGGGAATCAGTCTTACCGGTTGGTCATTCTTCAACTCGCCGGTGCGAATCTTAGGACCGGAGAGGTCGACGAGGATAGCGATCGGACGCCCCAGCTTGCTTGCCGCGGCGCGAGCGCGTTCGATGTCCTGCGCCTTCTCTTCGTGCGTGCCGTGCGACATGTTGATGCGGACACCGTTCGCGCCGGCGGCGATCAGTTGTTCTACCATTTCCGGCTCACGAGAAGCTGGACCAAGCGTGACTAGAATCTTTGCTCTTCTCAAAATTTTGACCTGTGCTCGTAATGTTAAGGTGCGGCGGAGCTCTCGATGGCGCTCTTTACCGCCAGATCGATCTGTTCACCTTGTTCTGCGTCATAGCCGATAAAGCGCCGGACCAGTTTGCCTTCGCGATCGAAAACGAACGTTTGCGGGATGGCGTCGTTATCGGACGTCAAGAACCGCACCAGCTCTTCATCAGGTTTTGCCAATGGATATTGAATGTTAAGTTCTTTTGCGAATGCTGGGACCAGCTTCTCGTCTTCCGTTCCACCAACGTTTAGTCCGACTACTTGCAGTCCGACACGTTCAAACCTTTGCTGTAGTCCGATCAGATGCGGAATGCTCTCACGACATGGGACACACCACGTCGCGTAGAGATCGAGAACCAGAACCTTGCCGTTGTAATCGGAGAAGACAACTCGCTTTCCGTCTGTCTGCTGCCAGCCCATGTTGAGCAGCGAATTGCCGCTGAGCGGTGGCATCGGATAGGTCGTGTTGGGTGGACCAGTGATGACTGGCGCACTGGCGTTGTCAGTGCTGTTGCAGGCGGAGACCGAGAGTAAAAGGCACAGAATCGGGACGAGACAGCGAGAGGTTTTTTCACGCAAAGGCGCAAAGGCGCAAAGGACGCAAAGGAAGACCCTCCGGGCAGCCGAAGGTCTTCCTTTGCGTCCTTTGCGCCTTTGCGCCTTTGCGTGCGACATCTTTTCTTGTGGGCTGAAACTCAAGGTTTGTCGAGCTCACTCTCGACTGAAGTAGTGTCAGTGTGTTCCTGGGGAAGCGGCTCGCCCGGCACTCGATATTCACCTTCGACCCACCGGCCGAGGTCTACAAGTTGACACCGCTCAGAACAGAATGGGCGAAAGGAGTTCTCTTTCCACTCGACCGGCGCGCCACAGGTTGGACATTTCATGAATCTTAAAGCCACGAAACGGCCGGAAGGAACCTCTAAAGGGATGCCGGTCGTTTGATCAGTATTCGTCGTTTGACGAATGCGATCGTACCTTCGCGGCGCATGGCATTCAAGCGCACCGTGACGCTTTCACGGGTGGAGCCGACGATGGAGGCGATTTCGCGGTGGGGCAGGGGGATGTCGATCAGCACGCCCTCTGGCTCGGATACTCCATAACGCAAGGAAAAATCAGCAAGGAGGCTATCAAGGCGGGCAGGAATAGCATTAAGAGCAAAGTCAGCAAGCCGGCGCTCGGCATGATCGAGGCGTTGACCGATCAGACGGAAAGTGTAATCATGAAGGCGGTCATCCTCAGCCATCCCCCGTTTGAAATCCCCGACCTGAATTCGCAGGAGCCTGGAGTTTTCATAGGCGATTGCAGAGTTCGCTCGTTGCCCCGCAGTAGAATAAAGAGCTGACTCGCCAAACAAGGATCCCTCAGGAAGGATGTCGATAACAGCTTCGCGACCGGTGTCGGTTTCGATGCGACAGAGTTTTATTCGGCCATGAATGATCGCATACAGGCAGTCTGCCGCTTCGCCGGCGCGGTAAACAAAGCGGCGGCGGCGAAAGTCCAGCACCACTGAATTGCGAGCCATGTCCGAGACGAGGGAGTCGTCAAGTGTTACACCAAATTCTAAACGGCGGATTATTTCAGCGCGGTCTTCGGGAGTTAAATCTCGAGCGCGCTTTTGTTCCGGCAGGGCATTCATCTCCATGTCCTTTTGGGCATCGAGGCACCAGTTTCCAGCTTGAATCGTTTACTGCTGCGTTAGGCTCTTTGTTCGAAGCGGTCCTGTGCGGGTTAGTTCTAACGACATATTGTAAGGAAACCCGCGCGTGTTCCCAGGCTTGTAATGTCTCGATTGAATCTTTTTGACGATGCTAGGGCGAGTACCGGCACGAACGTTAACCGAGGCCCGAACTGTAGCATGAAGCTCATAACCGTGCAAGATCAATAAGGTCCAACTTTCTCGTTTTATGGAGTCGAAATCAAACATTCTCGTAGTCGACGATAATCCCGACAAACTAAGCCTGATCGAGGCTGCATTAAGTCTTGCGGGCTACCACGTAACCACAGCCACTGACGGTGACGAGGCGCTCGCAGCCATCGAATCCTATCAGCCCGACCTGGTAATAACCGATGTGATGATGCCCCGGATGAATGGCTATGAATTGGCCCAACGAATTCGGGCCAATCCAGTCACCAGGTTCATTCCCGTCATTATGCAAACAGCGGCGGGCCGGCGCGCCGAGGACTTGCGCCGGGCCTCCGAAGTCGGCGCCCTCGGTTACATCACCGATCCCACCGATCTGGATCTGCTGCTCGCCCGGACCAGGACGCTGCTCGAGTTCAAGGCATATCTGGATGTCTGCGAAGAGGCGGCGTTCACGGACCACCTGACCGGACTCGCAAACCGGCGTCGATTCGAGCGCCAACTCGAACGAGAGGTCGGGAGGATGCAGAGGTTTGGTCATCCGTTCAGTCTGCTGATGCTCGACATCGACAGTTTCAAAAACGTCAACGACAGCTTCGGCCACGACGCGGGCGACGAGGCTATCCGCAGGCTCAGTAGGGTCCTGCGCGAGGGCACACGAGGCATCGATCTGGCTGCGAGAATCGGTGGAGAAGAGTTTGCCGTGCTACTCGTCGAAACCAACAAGCAGGGAGGGTTTGAGGTCGCCGAACGCCTGCGGACGGCGATTAAGGCCATCGAAATCCCGAGGGCTGGTAACATCACCGCGAGTTTTGGGGTTGCAGAATGCCCGAGCGACGCGCAAACTGCTGCTGACATTCTGAAGGCGGCGGACGTTGCGTTGTACGAAGCCAAGCGAAACGGCCGGGATCAGGTGGTGGTGATACGTCGTCCCTTGAGATCGAACTCGGTGGCCGCAGGCGACGTACAAGGCGATGGAAATCTAGGACTTGCATCGCGAGGTTAGGCATGGCTGATTACAAAGAAAGGCTTGACGAGTGGCAACAGGCGGCGAAGCGAAAGGCCCGCGAGCTGGATGAGAAGTTTTCGATTTCGGATCTGGTTGGCGAAGGTGCGCGAGTAGCCGGCGAGGCCGCGAAACGCGGCGCGGAGACCATGGCCAGCGGCGCGGAGCGACTACGCACGGAAGCCGAACGGCTGACTGATGACGATGAAGTCGGCGAAGCTGCGCGGCGAGCCGCGAACGAAACAGTTAAGAACGTCAAACGTGCCGGACAAGCAGTTCGTGATGTAGCGGGAGATACTGGCAAGCGCGTCTTTGACGACGCGAAGACTTACTACGATCGCGCGTCGCAAATCTACGATACCAGCGCACGGTTCACACGCGCTTCGACTGCCGCCACCAGCGGAGTTTTGAAAGCTCGTGATTGGATCAAGGAGAACCCAGGCAAGGCGGCGGTTGTTTCTGTGTCACTCGTGCTTGGGATCAGGGCGGGTGTTGCGTTCCCCGGTCTGGACGCAGTGCTCCTGGGTTCACATCCGCACTGGCTGACGCACTCGGCGCTGCCGGTTTACGGCCTGCGCAAGGCGAGCGAAAAGTTTGATAACTACTTAAAGAAGCAGGAAGAGTTGATCGGGCGCGGGGAACTTACCGAGGCCGAACAACAGCGCATCGAGTTTGAACGGAACGTCGCGAAGTATGTTGGAGCACCGCTACTGGGCGCGTTCAGTTGTGCGGCAGGTGCAGCGATGTGGGCCCAGATCTTTCAGCCGGGAGCGATCACCGGCGCGCCGATCAGTTGGCTGTTGGGCGGGAATCCGTTTCTCGATGGCGTTTGGTTGTTTGCAAACGGCGTGATCTGTTTCCATCAGGGCTACAAGTTCTTCATGATCGCATTGGCGAACCAGGAAGAAGTCGCGCGCGTCGTCCGCGAGATCAAAGGCCTCCTCCCCGCCGCCACGGTAAGCTAAGCACTTGAGAAATGTTTCTGGTAGACTTCGCATGTGCCTCACCGACTTATTGACCGGATCAGAGATAAGATTCTGCTTAGAGACTATGACCTAACCATTCACGCCGTTGAGGAGATGGCGGAAGACGACCTCGATGTCTTCGATATCGAACAGGCAGTGCTTAACGGGCGCGTTGTGCGCCGGCAGAAACAGGATCCTCGAGGTACGAAATACACAATCGAGGGGCTGGCCTGTGACGGCAAGAGAGTTGTCTGCGTCGTGGGTCGGTTTCATGGCACCGATCGCTTTTTGATCA
>JBIOVO010000316.1:0-2781 GCA_044867735.1 Pyrinomonadaceae bacterium
TCCCAAAACGTGATCGGCCGGCCGTCTTCACGAATGACTCGCAACTTTAACCAGAGCTTACCGGGAGTTTGTCCGCTCCAGACCCACTCGAAGAACGCGAAGTAACCGGAGAAGATCAAAAACAGAAGAATGATTGCGACTGCGTAAACCCACTTCGGCGCGCTCGTGAGGCTACTCTCGAAGACCGAGACGTTCGCGATGATCGCGGCGGCCAGGCCGACGAGCGCCAGGATAAGTGCCTGGATCGTGTGGTCGATGGCGCAGGCGAGGAAACGGTTTCCGATCGACGCGAGCGCGAAGTGTAGCGGCACGCGCTCGGGCGTCTCGATGATCAGAGTGTCTTCAGTTGTGAGAGTTGTTGACATGAAACGAATCAATCGAAGTTAACACGGACAAAACGACGCTTACCTACTTGCAGCAAAAGTGACATCCCAGGCTTACATAACCAATGTGAATTGACGATGGTGATTCGCTCGCCATCAACATAAACACCACCCTGCTGGATTAATCTACGAGCTTCAGCTTTGGATTCCGCTAAACCAACAGAAACAAGCAGGTGCGATAGATCCCGTCCCTTCGGATAATTAGATGGAAGGTTATGAATCTCTACTTCATTTGGAGCTTCTTTATTTCGAAACCTACGTACAAACTCTTCTTCGGCAGAATCAGCAGCCGCCTTTGAATAAAAATCGGCCACAATATGTTTCGCCAGCTCAACTTTTACGTCTCGAGGATTCCGCTCATCCTTATCAACGGCAGCGCGAATCAAAGTGATCTCGTCAGGTGTCAAGTCAGTGCACAATTCATAGTAACGCCACATCAGATCGTCAGTGATCGACATCACTTTTCCGAAGATCTCCTGTGGCGGCTCGTTGATGCCGATGTAATTTCCCAGGCTCTTCGACATCTTCTGCACGCCGTCTGTGCCTTCGAGCAGCGGCGTGATCATCGCCACCTGCGACTCCTGGCCGTATTCTCTTTGCAGGTTGCGGCCCATCAGTAAGTTAAACTTCTGATCGGTTCCGCCTAGTTCGACGTCGGCTTCGAGCGCGACCGAATCAAAGGCCATCACCAGCGGATACATCACTTCGTGCAGCGCAAGCGGTCGATTCGCTTCGAGTCGTTGTTGAAAGTCGTCGCGCTCGAGAATCTGTCGCACAGTGACGTGCGACGCGAGACGCAGGAACCCGGCGGAGCCGAGCGTGTCCATCCAACGAGAGTTGAAATCAATGACTGTCTTTTCCGGATCGAGTAGCTTAAAGATCTGCTGCTTGTAAGTTTCCGCGTTCGCGTTGATCTCTTCGCGCGTGAGTTGTGGCCGCGTGGCGCTTTTGCCGGACGGATCGCCGATCATGCCGGTGAAGTCGCCGATGAGAAACACGGCGACGTGGCCCAGCTCCTGGAAGGCGCGAAGTTTGCGGATAATAACCGTGTGACCGAGATGTATGTCCGGGGCAGTCGGGTCCGCGCCGAGCTTTACGCGCAAGGGCTTACCGGTTTGGGCCGACTTTTCGAGCTTCGCGCGCAGCTCGACTTCGCGAATGATCTCGGTCGTGCCTTTGGTCAGGTAAGCGAGTTGTTCGTCGATAGTCATTGAATTCATAGAGTAGCTCAACTATTTAGAGGTACGCTATCCTCATTTTCAAGCGAGCGTGAAAAAAGATGGTTACTGATCCAATTGAGACAAATCCTCTGAGCAACTGCCGTTTAGCCTTCATCGGCTGCGGCGTGATGGCTGAAGCGATTATCGCCGGACTGCTGCGCCGGAAGCTGGTCGCGCCCGAACAGATCGTCGGCAGTCACCCGCGCGTGGCCCGGCGTGAAGAGATGCACGTGAAGTACGGCGTCGAGATGTTTGAAGAGAATCGAGAGGCTGTACTGGCCACGTATCCGAACGACCCGAACGACAGCTCGATGCTGATTCTGGCGGTGAAGCCGCAACGACTGCGAAAAGTGCTGGAGGAGTTGAAAGGGTCTGTGCACCAGGAGCAGCTCGTCGTTTCGATTGTCGCAGGCGCGCGGATTGAGATGATCGCAGATGAACTGTTGCATGCTTCAGTCGTGCGAACGATGCCCAACACGCCCGCGCAGATCGGCGCTGGTGTTACCGCCTGGACCACGAATTCAGGCGTCAGCGACAAACAGGAGAGTCAGGTTCGTGCGATGCTGGAGGCACTCGGCAAGTCAGTGCGCGTCGAGAATGAACGGCAGATCGATATGGCGACCGCGCTCAGTGCGACGGGACCGACCTATATCTTTCTGGTGATGGAAGCGTTGATCGACGCGGGTGTTCACATGGGTTTCTCGAGACATGTGGCGGAGGAGTTGGTGCATCAGACACTGCTCGGTTCGGTTTTGTTTGCGAGAGAGTCGCACAAACATCCGGCGGAGCTGAGAAACATGGTTACGTCGCCAGGTGGGACTTCGGCGGAAGCGATCTATCAGATGGAAAAAGGCAGTTTGCGAACTGTGCTTTCTAAGGCGGTGTGGGCGGCGTTCCAACGCGCCCGCACCCTCGGTAGCAGACAGGATTAAGTTTTTGACAGGATTACAGAATTTAACAGGATGGTTTCTTAAATGAGCTGAATAAGACCCTGTACCCGGTCAAAACCATTCTTACTGGTTCTAAACAATCCTGTCTAATTCTGTAATCCTGTCAAAACCATTCTTACTGGTTCTAAACAATCCTGTTTAATCCTGTAATCCTGTCAAAACCAATCTTATTGCTTCTGGATAGAGCTGGTGCTCCTGTTCGAGTATCCGCGCCGAGAGCGTCTCAAC
>JBIOVO010000317.1:0-31827 GCA_044867735.1 Pyrinomonadaceae bacterium
TCAACGATACTTGGCGCCGATCATCAATCCACCCGCTACCGCAGGTGGTACTGACCTTTTCCAAGCGCGGTGGTCGAAGCTGGAACTTTCACAAACCACGCGAGCAGCGCCAGTACGATCACCACCAGAGTCAACAGATAGAAGATCGATGCGTAAGAACCTGTCCGGCTGACCGTTTCCGCGAGAAGCAGTGGACCAAGCGCCGATGCAATCACTGTCATCGCCTGCGCGGCGCCTTGTATCTTGCCGAGATGTTTTCGTCCGTAAGCCGCACTCCAAAAACTGAAAAAGATAACGATCACGAATCCGCCCGCTAATCCCATGACTGCTGCATAGATTGCGACGTGTGTTTGAGTTGAGACGTGGGGCAGCGCCGCGAGCGATCCTGCGAGCAGAATCATCGCCAGGGAAAGTAAACGATTCATCTTCCATTTCGAAGCGATCCAACCGCCGAGAAAATTTCCCGCGAGCGAAGTCAACGCGATGACAACCAGGCTGCGATGGTAGGTCGAAGCGTCGAACCGGCGTTCAGCGAGGATCGATTCGTTAAAAAGCGCGATGCCGGAAGCGATCAGCCCGTACACGGCGCTGGCTATTCCAAAGACCCAGAAGCTCGGAGTTGATAACGCCTCTCTGAGGGTGTAGTTCGTAGACTCGTCTTCGTCCGGCCCGCGCGCTCCGTCAGGATCGATCGAGCACGATTCAGGCGATCGCCGCACGAGTAATAGCGCAAGTGGCGCAAGCCCGATAAGCAGCGCGAATCCAAAGATGGACCACGCCGTACGCCAACCATTTGCTAAAACGATCGCGCCGATCAGCGGAAACGCCAGCATGAAGCCGATGCTCAAAGCAATCGTGTACACGGCCATCGCAAGATTAAGGCGACGCACGAACCACTGTCCGACCATCGTAATGCTGACGACAGAGAGTGCGCTCTGTCCGAGTCCGCGCGTCAGAGTGATCAGGATTGCGATTGCGGCAATGTGGTGGGTAACGCTCATTCCGAGGACTACCGATGCTAACAACACTGACACGGCAGTTAGCACGATCCTGCTGCCGAAACGATCGATCAGCCGGCCAACGCCAATGGAGAACAGCGCCCCGATCAGGGTGGCCCAGAGATTTATCCGCGCGAAGTGGATGCGATCGATTTGCAGATCGCGGAGGAGTGGTTCGGTGATTAGTCCGAGGCCCTGTGTTCGGCCGGGCAGGGTTCCGACCATCGCGAGCGCCGCGACAAAGACGTGTACCCAGCCGTAGTAGAACGGCAGTGCAAAAGGAGGTTGCCGTATTTCAGCGCTCAGTGAATTCATTGCGTTGGCGATTGATGAAGACCCAGCTCAGACACAAACTTAAACAGATGACGAGTCCAATCCAACGCGTTAATCCTTCCTCAAAAACAACCGTGGCATTGAGGATGATGAATATTAAGAAGCCGTGCCAGAGCAGTGTTACTAACCACGAACGACGACGGTAAGAACTCAGTCCGCTAAACCACCACCACGCGACGTCGGCGATCCACAAACCTGCAACGGCGTAGTTTATGAAAAGACCGCCGCCCCAGTTGATACCAAACACTTCGGCGGTTTGGCGAGCCGTGTCGCTGTAGGCCGCCGCCTGACTCCATGCATGAAAGAAATGAAATGCGCAAACGAAGTGCGCCACCAGCGCGAGGCACCCGATGGTCCACGCCAGTCTCACCCACCGATCGAGATCGCTCCGCCTCCACCCGGCCGCAAACACGACACACCCGATCGTGTAAGCGACCATCGAAATCCAGATCGTAATGCGTGTCAGAAACTCTCCCGATGTCATGCTCTTTGATAGCTTACACAGAATCCGCGTGATCTGTGGATTGGCCGCAGTTGAAATTATTCACGTGTCCGACGCCTGGATTCAACACCTTGACAGATGCAGTCATTCAGTCAATGATTCACCCATGAGCCTTACATCTATTCAAAAGGAAATTGTTCACCTAAGTTCCGCTGAGCGTGCGAGGTTGATTGATCTTCCTTGGGAGAAGTCTCGATGAAGAGCGCGTCAAGGAAGTTGAGGCCAAATGGGCCGCGGAATCAGAGGAGCGAATCGATGCCGTTGACCGTGGCGAATTGCAGACTGTCGATGGACCAACGGCCCTTAGAGAGCTTCGGTCATCTCTTAGGAAATGACGCAATACCGATTTACGTCCTCGGCCCTCACCGAACTAACCCAAGCTCCTTTATAAGGAGTACCAATCCGGATCTTTACAGAATTCGAGAATGACTCGAAAGTTCTCTATGGTAGACGTCTCGAAGTCGCTTTCCGAAAACGAATCAGCCATTTCGAGGAAGTGTTGCGCCGCTAACCGCTTATCAGGCGAAGACCTAATATAGTGACTGTTACTAACGTGTGGAAATTCCTCGCTTGGATCGTGGCTGATTGCCTTTAGTCGATTTTCGAAATCCGTTTTCGAAAAGAGATCCTCGATGCCAGAGCCAGTCATCTTGCCGACGTAGCTAGGAGGGATTGGGACTTCATAGATGAACTTATCGTCAATCCCAAACGCTGATTGAATTCCGCGTTTGACCGGCCCGGTGTCAATCACGATCTTGAAGCTGATGCCCTGTGAAACGAGCAAAGGTATTAGATTCAGAACTGTGCCATCACCCCTAGCCGGAGCGATATCAATATCGTCTGTGAAGCCTAAGATCTTCTTGAACGCACGCAAGTACAGCAAATCAGTCACACCTTCCGTCACTATAACCTTGTCTTTAATGTTTATCTGATTGCCGTACTTGTAGCCTATCGCGTCCAGAATTGGTTGGAGGGCGAGGTAATCGCCTTTCTCTCTAGGTTGGTTATAGAAATGGTTTTTTACGATGATGCTCTTTTTCTCGTCTGTGCTCATCAGCCGCACAGCAGAGAGGAAATTGGGGTCTATCAAATGTTCAGAATGAGTGGCAACTATAACCAAGTTTCCTGCGGCAGCAAGCTGCTTAAGGAAGTTTAGGATGAACGTTTGCGCTGTGGGATGAAAACCATTGCTGGGCTCATCGAACAAAAGAATGTCGCCACTGATGCGGTTTGTTTCATGATGCAGGTAGTATGCAAACAAGAATTTCGTGTTGTCGCTCAGATGGGCATAATACGACTTTTTGCCATCTGTTCTAACAGTAATTTGGATTCCATTCTTATCGTGAAGAGTGATTTCAAGAAGATCGCTATTTGATGTTGTAGATTCATAGTGATTTACTTTATCAGTTAGTGCTTTAACCCTTGATTGCAACTGTAAGAGTAGTTCCTGTCGTTCGTCGGGATCATTAGATGTGAAATACCTTTCCACCATCACTCGACCCAGGTATTCAATGAAAGTAGCCAGAAATTTGTTGTCGTTCTTTTTCCAACTCGAATCGATTCGTTCCGGCAGAATTTCTCGAAGTGAAAACTCTTCGTTGAACAGGTATGTGTCGGGACACTGTAGAAACAGCAAATCTTCAAAGGTGTTCCAATTTAAAGAAATGAGTCTTAACACGCCATCGATGCTGAAATGACCTTCTGAGGAGGTTTGTGCTTCCGCTATCGCGTCAGAGACTTCCTTCGTTCTCGCATCGTGCTCCTTACCACTATCATAAAAGTGATAATGTCCGTCCCTTGTCTTCCTAACAACGACCCTTTTTGAGATGTTAAGCCGATCAATCAGTTTCGTATAGATCTCGATGACCCTGTCAAAGAGTGTTTTGAGTCTTGAACTGTTATTCAAAGCGCGTTGACTAATCGTTAATTCAGCCAGTTTCTTGATTAGGTCTCTCTTAAACCGCTCGTCTGACAATCTTGCCGTTAATTCAAAAGTTGCGAAGAGACCAGGTTCAACTCCGCTATCATTGAAGTTCTTAAAATTTGGATGTTCTGAAGGCGTCATACCCAAGCCGAAATGCTTTAAGCTGTTTAGCACGGAGCTCTTTCCTGAGCTATTACGACCCAATAGGTAAATGAAATTATGACGGCTGGTCAGGTTTATCTTTCCGGAATCGCCGAAACCAAAACAGTTGACGATTTGAAAGGCTATAAGCTTCATGAGTGTTAGGGCAATGCTCCCGTGCGGAAAGGATGCAAGAACAGAGCTTATAGCAACTTTCAGAACGACTAACAACCTGACTCGAAACTTGTTTTGGTGAGAACCTTGGTCGGTCTAAGGCGGTTTGCAAGAGGCCCACGTTCTCAAAAAAGAGTCGCGCAAGGAGCAAGATTTGATTCTGAATCTTTATCGACGTTGGAAAAATGCGAGCCATCCCAAAGCACTCACCAATCTGGCGAAGCCTCTCGCGTTTACTCGCTGCGTGAGTTGAACATCTACGGCATGGTTGAGACTCAGGTTGCCGTAGTTGCAGGAGAGTTGTTGGCAGTCAACAAACGTATGTGCTGATCGTGTTAAATCCAAGTAGCCGGTTCCCATCACCGGCTATGTAACTCGATCCGACTCACGAAAGGACCTCAGATGAGCGACGCAACCTCTCTGTCGAAAGGATCGAAAAAGCCATTTACTTATTCGCGGCGAAAAGGTGATGCTGGACCGCGACCTGGCGTTTCTGTACGAGTCGAAATCAAGGTGCTCAACCGCGCCGTCAAGAGAAATCTCCAGCGGTCCGGTGTGTTTCATGTTTCAACTTATGGCAAATGAAGCAGATATTTGAGGTGCCAAAATTGGCACCTCAAGTTTGCGCCTAGGCGTTATCTTCCCTACGTTTTCACTGAACAAGGCGATGCTCTCAACGGTGTTGAACAGTGAACGCGCGGTGTGTCTCTACAGTAGCGACACGTCCTGAACTATCGAACGAGAGTTGGAGGAAAGGTCCACCTTCGGTTGCGGGCTTGCCAATTACTCGGTAGACGAGTGGGCGTTGCCATCGATGATTGCTCCACCACACCCAAAGTTCCTCTCCACCCTTACCCACATTCATATTGGCAGGTGGTCCTAGTAGCTCAATAACTTCCGCTTTGGTCATGCCAACCCGTATTTTGCGGCTGTCCTCTTTATACCGTTCTGCACTCGCACGATTAATTCTCTCATCCTTGACGTAGTACCAGAACAAAGTTCCGAGAATCCCCAGTTGGAACATGAGCAACGCGGCGATGATTGGCAGCACTCGGTGCGCCGCGGTATTGTCCCGCCTTCGCCTGGTCCACCAGAACGCGAAAAGGAGCGCCGTAATGAAGGGCAACGATAACGGTAATCCAACTATTAGTAGTTTGAAGACGAATTCCATGATCTTGGTCACTCCGAGGTCGATGCTATCATACGTGTCCCGCGTAGTGATTCTATCCGCTCTCAGTTACGAGCGTCAGCCGGGCTTCCCACACCACGTCCACGTGGTTGAGTACACTTTTCTGAATCGAAAGACTGCCCGGCGGTGTTATTCCCTCAGAACACCACTCCCACGTGAAGGAGTTCCAAAATGAAATCGAGTCTAAGCAAGATCGTTGTGGGGCTGATACTGCTCATCGCCTTCTTCGATTCCACGGCACAAGCGCAGGCAGTTGCCGATGAGCCGAAACGCCGTGAGGGCGAGATTTGGTTTGAACCCACTAAATTGGAAGTTGGCGGACAAGTTTACGAAGGTGAACGCGGACATCTGATCGTTCGCGAGAATCGAAAGAAGCCGGACTCGAACTTGATCGAACTTGCCTTCGTCCGGCTGAAGAGCACCACGGATACGCCCGGTCATCCGACGATTTATCTCGATGGCGGTCCAGGTTCTTCTGCGATCAGTATTGCCAACGTTCCCGATTATATGCGCGCGTTTCACAAACTGCGCGAAGCCGGCGACGTGATACTGCTGGACCAACGTGGTGTCGGACGTTCGAAGCCAAACCTGACTCACCTCGCGTCGGAGTCGTTGCCGCTGGACGTTTTTGCTGACAGGGAAGTTGCGCTACGCACATTCAAGGAACGGGCCAAAGTTGCCGCCGATCACTTTCGCTCCAAGGGAGTCGACATACTTGCTTACAACTCCATCGAAAGCGCCAACGACGTCGATGATCTGCGAAAAGCTTTAGGCGCAGAGAAAGTGAACCTCGTCGGTTTCAGTTATGGCACTCACCTCGGCCTCGCTTGCATTCGTTATCACGGAAAGAACCTGAATCGCGTGGTGTTGGTCGGAACAGAAGGACCAGACCACACCGATAAACTTCCCAGCACCTCCGACGCTTCGATCCGGCGACTGTCTGCAATCGTCGCTAAAGATCCGGAGCTTGGACCAAAGATGCCGGACCTGACAGGCACGCTAAAACGCACACTCGATCGGCTCGAAAAAGAACCAGTAACAGTGACGATCATAGACCAGCGCTCAAGGAAACCCGTTGAAGTCAAAGTCGGAAAGATTGGCTTGCAGTTTTTGATCATGCGCGACCTTGGCGACACGAACGACCTACCTGTCTTTCCGCTTTGGTTTTACACGATGGACAAAGGCGACTATTCGATTCTCAAGCGCTTCGTGGAAAGACGCTATAACCAGTTCGGCGCCGGCATTTCTGTCATGACACTCGTGATGGACATCTCATCCGGCACCAGCAAAGCGCGACAAAGACAGATCAAAGCAGAAGCGAGAACTGCGATGCTCGGCGACATTGTTAACTTCCCGATCTCCGAGATGGGAGATCTCTTTGGATATCCGGATCTCGGTAACGTGTATCGCTCGCCGATAAGAACTGCTGTTCCGACTCTCTTTGTGAGCGGCGTGCTCGATAACAACACGCAGCCGTTCCAGGCAGACGAAGTGCGAAAGACGTTCAAGAACAGCACGCACATCGTCATCGACAACGCGGGCCACGAAAGTATGGTCGTCGATGCGCAGGTGCAGCAAGTGATGGTTCAGTTTTTGCGAGGCGAGGATGTGAGCAAGGTGAAGATCACGTTGCCGCCTCTGAAGTTTCAATCATTGCCATAGGCCACTTAAGCATTCACTGGGCGAATGGCCGTACTCGAGTTATTGATTCCTTAAAGTACGCATCATCGGGCGCCATACGCGATCCTTTAAGATAGGCTTCAAGCGCCTTTGAATATTGCTTGGACATTTCGTACGCATAACCAAGTTCACGGTAAATGTTCACATCCTCAGGCGACTTTGTCGCCGCCGTTTGCAGTACGGTAATGGCTTTCGAAAAATTATTTGTTCGCGAATAAGCGATACCTAACAAGTAAAATGTAACGGCGTTGGCGTCGGTTCCCACCGCACGTTCCAGAGTGACTACTGCCCGTGCGAACTGTTTGGCCCCGAGTAGCGCTTGACCAAACAATGTTAATGCTTCCTGATCGCCTCTTAGTTTCACCAGATTCTCGCCTGCGCGCACAGCACTCAGATAGTCAGCATCCTCTTTGGCCGTATCATTCGTTCTGGCGGCCCGGCGAAGGTGCGCGGCCGTCAACAGAACCCAGGCACCGGTCAGGCGTGCATCATTTGAAGTAGCTCGATTAAGCACGGCAATGGCTCCATCGAGATCGTTTTTGGCAATGGCAATTTGGGCCAGATAGAAGAGTGAAAGAGAATCCTTGGGTTCCAGTTTTAAGACGGCATTGAAACTGATCTCTGCGTTTTGGTGGTTACCCGTCTTGTACTCCGCGATACCGCGATAATAGAGCAATAGGTGGTCTGGTTTACTTCCGGGCTGATTGGTTACTCTGACAAGCAACGGCAGCGCGCGCTCGTAACTTTCCGACAGGACATAAGCCTGTGCTAAGGCTGAAATTGTATTTAGGTTCTCGCCTTCTGTCCGGCTTTCCATCTCGACAGCCTTCTGTAAGTCGACTGCCGCTTCTGAGTACTGTTTAAGATTGAGCGCCGCAAATCCCGCGATCCTCCATACCTGAGGATTGGTTGGGTGCGATTGCAAGAGTAGCTTGGCTGCATTGCGTGCCGCCGCAAACTCACGCTGCCGTAAAAGTTCATCGGCCTGCGCGATAGTGGGTTTTGCTTCGGTAGCAGAAGTGTTGTTCGGGTTGTTGTTGTCCTCGCCCGTTTTCTTTACGGTCGGGGGTTGAGTTCTTGTAGCTCGTCTGCGCGCCAGTTCTGTGAAACTGCCGTTTGGATATCTTTCAAGATAGGATCTGAAATCCTCAGGATCATTGCTGGTTCTGATCGACTCCCAGTAGCTTAATTCAAAAGCTGCCGCGTCAATGGTCTGGTTGAGGTATTCAGTCTGATTGCTCGCAGAGGGCTTGCCACCAAAAAAGAAGTCTCCTTTTACATTCGCCGAATACCAAGGTTCCTGGCGGCCTCCGCTACGTGACGAGACTTCCTCGGCTACGCGACGAAACATTGTTTCCAGCAACACGCCGGATACTTGCATCTGTTTCGTTAGCTCTTCAGCGTATGGACTGTTAGCACCGTGGCCATCAGCCGCCACGCTGTCCGGAGCGGTTGCGTACGCGATCAATGTTCCTGTGGGGGCTCTCACCTGTGCAAGGCCAACGCTCGCCGAACGAGAACCATTGGGGAATGGGTTGTCGCGGCATGCATCGAGTATGGCGATGTTCAAAGTATTCTGCGCATCGTCCATCGTGTTCAAGACAAAATTCAGGTTGACGCCTGCGTCTTCCAGGTCAGCTTCCAATTGAATTTCAGCATCCACCGGAATGAGGTAGTTGACGCCGCGAGCCTGCACGCCGTGGCCCGCAAAATAGAAGACGCCGACGCCTCCGGCCTCGCGAAGTCGTCGGCCAAATTCGCGTATGAGTCTCTTCATTTGGACTTGCGATCTATCTGTTTCAACCAAAACGTCAAAGCCAAGCTTTCGCAGCGTTGTTGCCAGCAGCGCGGCATCGTTGGTGGGGTTCTTCAGCTGTTTGACATGTTGGTAAGCACCATTACCGATGACCAGCGCAATTCGACGTTGTGAGGTTCCCCTAGTGGGCGTTTGTTCTCTTTTGAGTTGACGGTTGTCTTGCTGGGCGGATGAAGTTAGACCAGCTAGCAGAGTCAGTGTCAGGGTTAGGCCTGCCGCACTAGACCGAACCCACCACGGCGTTCCTTGTTTACGCGTGAGCACAACTAACCTGAGCATTCTTGTTGACTGAAAAAACCTATGATGCACTCCAAAGAATGCTTCAAAGTATTTCGTGGGAGTTTTGTTTGTGATCGGTTGAGGCCGGTTGCGGAGATTCATTGCATCACGCTTTGCAGAGGAATGGGTGAAGCACCGCCCTTCTATTGCAAATCCGAACGAAAGTCAATAAGGCTCGTGTTAAGCCTACAACGAACAAGAGTCCGCGCTTTCCCGCTATTCAGCTGTTATCTGACCACTCGAAACGTCGTCGTCAACGTAGCAGCCGAGTCGCCGCCGGCCCAGACGTCGAACGTTGCGGGTTCCTGTACCCAGCCTTTGACCGCACTGCTCCAATAGGTCAACTCGGATTTTCCGAGTGTGAAGCGCACGGTTTTCTTCTCGCCCGGCGCGAGCGCGATGCGCTCGAATCCCTTCAATTCACGCACGGGCCGCGAGGCACTGCCTGATCGCTGATGAATATAAAGTTGTGCAACCTCCTCGCCAGCTCTTCGTCCCGTGTTCTCAACGTCAACCGAGACCTCAAAGCTCTCACCAACCTTAACGTCCGGTTTACTCACGCGCAGGTTCGAGTACGCGAATGTCGTGTAACTCAATCCGTATCCAAACGGGTAAAGCGGCGTGGTGGGAATATCCCAGTAACGAGAAGTGAACTCCTTCCGGTGCTCCGGCTGTTGCGTCAGGTTGTGTGCGTAGTAGATCGGAACCTGCCCCGAACTGCGCGGCCACGTCACCGGCAGCTTGCCGCCCGGCGTCGCATCGCCGTAAAGCAGATCGGCGATGGCGTTCCCGCCCTCAGCGCCGGGATGCCACGCCTCGAGGATCGCCGGAACACGACCAATGGCCCACGAAATGTCCAAGGGTCTGCCATTGATTAGCACGAGCACAACCGGCTTTCCGACAGCCGCAACAGCTTCGAGCAATTCGCGTTGACGACCAGGCAGATCGAGCGTGGAACGCGTAGCTGCCTCGCCGCTCATCTCTTCATGTTCTCCCAACGCCATCACCACTAAATCTGACGAGCGTGCGAGCGCGACCGCTTTATCAAGCTCTTCACGCTTCTTTGCCTCGGACCACGGCGCCGGACGCGGCGGGGCGAAGATCGCGAAGATCGACGGATACACTCGATCCATATCCGCGCCCTGCGCGTACTCAACCTTTACACTTGGCCCAACTTTCGCCCGGATGCCTTCGAGTACTGTGACCGACCTGGTTGCATCGTCCGCTAGAGTCCATGGGCCACGCATGTCGCGCTTGGAATCGGCGAGCGGACCGATGACTGCGATCGAGGAGACCTTCGGATCGCCTTTGGTGAAGGGAAGAACGTTGCCTTCGTTGCGCAGCAATACCGCCGAACGTTGCGCAGCGACCCGCGCTACCTGCCGGTGCTCGGGGTTGTTGTGAACAGACGCCACCGCAGACTCGTCGATGTAGGGATTTTCAAAGAGCCCGATCCTGATCTTCGTTTCCAGTATGCGTTGCACCGCGCTGTCGAGCTGTGCTGTCGTGACGCGTCGCTCCTTAACGAGGTTGGCGAGAGTCTCGGCGTACACGGTTGCAACTGTGCTTCGCGGCAACGACATCTCCATGTCGACGCCCGCTGTCATCGCGCGCACGGCCGCGTCAGCCTTGTCCGCCGCGAAGCCGTGCGTAACAAGATTACCCACGGCATCGGCGTCGCTCACGACGAAGCCCTTAAAGTTCCACTGCTTTCGCAAAACCTCAGTTAAGAGAAAAGAGTTGCCCGTCGCAGGCACGTCGTTGAGATTCATGTACGCCGTCATCGCGCTTCCGACGCCAGCGTCAATGGCGGCTTTGAACGGCGGAAGGTAAGTGTTGTAGAGCTCGGCGTCGCTGAGATAGACCGAATCGTAATCACGACCCCCGTCGGCCGCGCCGTAACCGGCGAAGTGTTTCATGCACGCAAGCAGACGTCCCGGCGCCGATGGATCCGATCCTTGAAAGCCACGCACTTGAGCCGCCGACATCTTCGCGCCGAGATACGGATCTTCACCGGCGCCCTCGACGATCCGTCCCCAGCGTGGATCGCGTGCTATGTCCACCATCGGCGCGAAGGTCCAGCGGACGCCGGCCGCGCGAGCTTCGCGTGCGGCGATCGTTTGTGCTTGTTCTACGAGCGCCGGATCCCACGACGACGCCATTGCGAGGGGCACCGGGAAGACGGTGCGAAATCCGTGAATGACGTCGAAGCCGAACAGCAGCGGAATCTTCAAACGCGACTGCTCGACGGCGACCTTCTGAAACCGATTGATGATGACCGGATCGGTCACGAAGAGCAGCGAACCGATCTTTCCCGCGCGTATCTCCGGCTCCATCACCTCAGGCTTCATCAACGATGTGAAGTAGAACAGTTGGTTAACCTGACCCACTTTTTCCTCGAGGGTCATCTTCTCGACCAGAGCGGCGGCGCGCTTCTGGATGTCGGAGTTGCCGTTCGGTGGCGCCTGGCCCAACGCCGGCATGAGCGGCATGAAGAGAGACAGGGTCAAGAGAAGACATTTCACTTGGCGCATAGTTTTCTAGTTGTCAGCAGGTAAAGAAGGATTAGCTAAGACGGAAGGGATTCTACACGACCAGCGGAGTTCACGGAATCGAGTGATCAAAACACAAACACTAAACAGCCATCCCGGAGAGGACATGGTCCAACTCCGGGATAGCTCGCCGCGAAGCGATCGCCTTAAGGGAGGCGACAATCTCCAGGGCAGTTCTCGCTGCTCTCACCCAGGTCGCAAACTCCGTTACCGCAAAGAGCGCCACAGTCAGCCGGCGCCGTAGTTTGATTCTCACCACGGCTAACTTCGCACACGCCGTCGTTCAAGCGCGGTTGCGGCAGCGGCGGAGAGTTTGGCCAGAGCGACGGCTCTCCGTGATCTCCGAGAACGAACGGGAACCACACCGTCAGCACCCACTGCGTGCGATCAAAGGTCCTGGTCCAACCGGATTGACCATCGAAGATGGCGCCGAGTGGTGCGCCGAACTCTAATGCGCTAAGACTTGCGAAATCCGGCACGTCCGGGTTTGGCGGAACGACGCGATCGGCGAAATAGACCATCTGCACGAGCTGTTCGTCTTTGTTGTAAAGGAGCCAGGCGCCTGTCATTCCGCGTTGTTCGGCAGCGGCCATGATCTGCGGCCAACTCTGTTTCAGAGTATTTACCTGGTTCGCATCCGGCACACTCCATCGCTCCGTGCGCAGCACTACTTGTTGCTCGAGTCCCTTAAAGTTGTGCGCGCCGATCACGCGCCACGCATGGCAATCGGGATTAAGGAAGTAATCACGGTCAAAGAAGCGAACGCCGTCGAGCACGAAATCATTTTCAACCCATTCTTTGTATTGCTCGGCCTGTTGCGGTGTGTTGAAGAGGTAACGGCCGCCGCTCAGCAGGTTGCCGTTGGCGAAATCGAAACGCAGCGGTATCTGTTTACGCTGCATGCCGGGACGCTCTGCCATGTACATGCGATCGCGTTCGATGACCGGTGCGACGTCGAGCGGGGCGCTCAGGGGAATAGCGAAGTCGCAGGTGAAGCAGCCTCTGGCCTGTATGTTACCGGCGCGCGGCGCGTTTTCGTCGTCGTCGTTCGCCGCGCTGACGCTCGGAAGCAATATGCTCGACTGCAAAAGAAGTAGCACCAGCAGCATTCGAACGGCTTTAGTTAATGATAGTTTGTGTTGCGAATAGTTATGTCTAAACATGATGTCTCCTTACGTTGATATGTTCACTCACGCTGAACATGCGCAAAGGGAGACGGAAAACACTCACGCTCGTGAAAGAAATTTTTAGATGTTGGTGATCGAGGTCGATCACCTGGCGGTGAGTTTATTGA
The DNA here is from genome assembly GCA_044867735.1 of Pyrinomonadaceae bacterium. Classification (GTDB taxonomy): domain Bacteria; phylum Acidobacteriota; class Blastocatellia; order Pyrinomonadales; family Pyrinomonadaceae; genus PSRF01. Next base: position 12,883 of record JBIOVO010000317.1, read on the forward strand.
GCGTGGCGTCGGATTGCTCGATCGAGCGCGCGACTTGCTCGCGGCGGGAGGTGTTGAAGACGCTCGAGACGGCGTGCCGGCTCCATTCATCCCACAAGTCGAGGGACTTTTGTGACCAGGTACGCGCTTCGCGCCAGCTTTCGAGACGTTGGTTAGTGGGTCGCTTCAAGTCGGCTCCGACAGCAGCGTGATATCTCCCGAGGCTCGCATAAGCGTCTGCGAGCCGCCAACGCGCATACAAGTCAGTTGAGACTGCGGCTGACGCGCCTTCAGCAATAGCAAGTGCCTGGCGGTTGTGCTCCAGCGCCGCCGAGTAATCTCGGGCGGCGAGGGAGAGATCGGCGAGCGCGAGAAAGGCTGCGTGCCTCGCGGCCTGGACCTCTGCATTCTTCGGGCGTTCGGCGAACATCTGTTGCAGCATGTCCTGCGACTGGCGCAAGTGTTGAAGCGCGCCGTTGCGATCACCTGCACCTCGCAACGCTGCCGCCCGACCGGTGAGAAGCATGACGTGGCGGCGCCGGTACCTGAATTCCTCGGGCGCACCGACGAGTAAGAGCGAGGTAATAGCGAGCCCACGCAGATAATACTCAGCCGCCAACTTCGGATCGGAGTCGGAAAGAATATCGCCCATCTTGCCTACACTGACTGCCAGGTCGAGGCGGGCAGCCGCGTTCTTCAGGTCGGCGGCGGCCAACTCCTCAGCGATGACGAGCCCCTTGCTGTAATACTTGAGCGCAGCATCGCGATCTCCCAAATTGATGAACTGCGGATTGCCAGAAAAGTTTCCGAGCCAGTTGTAGACCACCTTCAATTCACGGCGAAACACCGCGTTCGACGGATAGTCGCGCACAAGTTTTTCGCGAATCTGCACGGCTTCACCATAGCTCGCCATGGTGCCTTCCAGATCGCCACCTTCGGCCAGTGCATCGCCGACACGCGAGTGTGTCAGTGCGAGGCTGTTCTGCGCCTGGTCGCTGGGAAAATCGGCGGCTCGTCTTTGGCTGACCTGGAGTGTGCGGCGGTAGCTCGTCAGTGCGCCGGCTGCGTCGCGATGGTGCAACTGCGCATCGCCCAATCTCTCGTATCCTCTGATCAGCAGCATCAGGTCTGCGAGTTCGCCGGTGTTCCGGGCATAGACCGCTTCGCCCACGCGCAAACCCTGGCCCAGAGTTTCAAGACCGTGGGCGGTGTCGCCAGTCTCCGCTTGCGTGTCACCGAGTTTGACGTAGCAGGCGCTCAGCAGGCGTAAGACGCTGAGATCGTCCGGAGTGCGCGCCGCAAGCGCCTCTGCGAGTGCAAGGGCCTTGCGATAACTCTCCATCGCTTCGCGTGCGTGACCAAGACTTGCGGCTCTTACGTCGCCCTGAACGTCGCCGACGCCGAGATATGCATGGGCCAACTCCATCTGTAAAACAGGATCGTTTCCCGCTTCCTGGGCCAAACTGTCGAGATACTCCAGCGCAGTCTTTACAACCATCTCACGCGCGTCGGTAGAGCCCGGGAGGTCTTTGATCTTGTTGTGAAAATCGAAGAGGAACGTATTGGCCAGCTTGCGCACCTGTTGGAAGCGTCGCTCGGCGCGCCTCGCCTGGTAACTCGTCGCCACGATTCCGCCGACAAGACTCAGAATCACCAGCATCACGGCGGCTACGCCGAGTTTGTGGCGCCGTGCAAACTTGCCCGCGCGGTAACCGAGCGTGTCCTGGCGCGCGCGTACCGGCAGCCCTTCAAGATGCCGGCGCAGATCGTCTGAAAACTGTTCCGCAGATTGGTAGCGCCGCTCCGGTTCGCGACGCAACGCCATGAGCGCGATGTTATCGAGGTCGCCGGTGAGTTGGCGGCGCAACCTGGTCGACTTCGCCACTGCGCTTGGCTTCGCGATCTCCGTTTCACACACCACTCGTTCGATCTCCAATGGCGAGTGACTCGTTAAGTGATGTGCCTTTTGCGCAGTCAGCAGTTCGTAGAGCAGTAAACCTAGTCCATAAATATCGGTCGCGGTGGTGATTTCAAGTCCACGCACCTGCTCGGGACTCGCGTATTCGGGAGTCATCAACTGTATGCCGGTCGCTGTTTGGGCCAGGCCGTCGTCCGAGTTGTCAGGCGTGAGTAGTTTGGCGATGCCAAAGTCGAGCAAGCGGATCTCGACGTTGTCAGTGACCAGAATGTTCGAGGGCTTTAGATCTCGGTGAATGATCAGCTTCTGATGTGCGTATTGCACCGCCGCGCAGACTTGTCGCAACAGTCTTAGCCGGTCGTGAATCGAGAGGTGGTGAGTCTCGGCATAGCGCGTGATCTCCTGGCCAGTGATGTGTTCCATCACGAAGTAAGGCAGGCCATCAGCAGTCGTGCCGCCGTCTAGCAGCCGCGCAATGTGAGGGTGCTCGAGTGAAGCGAGAATCTGGCGTTCGTGCCGGAAGCGCCGAAGGACGAACTGTGTGTCCATGCCGCGCTTGACGAGCTTGAGCGCGACTTGCTGGCGAAACTGATCGTCATCGCGGACCGCCGCGTAAACCGCGCCCATGCCACCGGAGCCGATGAGGGCGGTTACGCGATAAGCTCCGATGCGGCTTCGGATCAGCGACTCGTGCTCATCGCGTTCCATTAACTGCGCACCGCCCTTGATGGCAGACTCTATGAAGCCTGACCCACCCTGGTGCGACAACAGCGACGCGATCTCCGTCCGCAACTCCTGGTCGTCGCCACACGCTTGCGTGAGGAGCGCTTCGCGTTCACTCGTAGGGTGCTCGGCGATGGCCTGAAAAATTTCTTCGATTTTTCGCCAGCGTTCCGGATTCACGCGACGTCCTTTTGTGTTCACTTTGCGAGTTCACGATGCAGCCACGCCTGGGCCAACCGTTGCTCGCGCCCAACGGTAGCCAGGGAGATGCCGAGCAAGTCGGCAGTCTCTTCCGTGCTCAGGCCTCCGAAGTAACGCAGCTCGATGATGCCGGCTTTGCGTTGGTCAAACTTCGCCAACTCCGTGAGTGCTTCGTCCAAGGCCACCAACGACGAAGCACGTTCTGACGAGTAGGCAAGCGCTTCGTCCAAGGATAGCTTTTGCGCGCCACCGCCTCGCTTTGCCGCGCCGTGGCTTCGTGCATGCTCGACGAGAACCTGGCGCATCAATTGCGCGGCGATGCCGTAGAAATGCTTGCGGCTCTGCCATTCAGGAAAGCTTTGGTTGGTCAGGCGCAGGTAAGCCTCGTTAATGAGCGCGGTTGGCTGAAGCGTGTGACCCGGGCGTTCGCTGCGAAGATAGCTTGTGGCAATCTTGCGCAGTTCCTGGTGGACCACCGGCATGAGTTGATCGAGAGCTACCCGGTCGCCCTTGCTCCAATTCAGGAGTAACTGCGTGACATCGTGAGACGGCGGTGTCTGCATTGACTATGTCTCTCAAGTGGACTCAGCAAGAGCTGCGAGTGGAGTGAGCTTAGCTCTGTTCGCGGGGAACTCTATTCCTGATTTGGGCCAACGTCAAGGTAAGATCGAATCGGCTAATGAGGTCTAAATTTTCGCAGCCGGCTGAGCCAACTGTCTCGCTTGTCAACATTGGCCCTAAGCGTGGCGCCGGCTTTTGTGACGACTTCGAGCAGAGTTTGAACATCTCTTGCGTCGCTCAATAGCACACCATTCAAAAAGAGCGTCGGAGTGCCGGTGACGTGGTTCGTAAAGGCTGCCGACATGAAATCGTTTTCCACTTTCGCTGTGTAGACTCGGTCCGACATTTCTTTGGCGTACCTCGTCATGTCGAGTCCCGCCTTGTGTGCGCAGTGGTTGAGAACTTTGTCTTCGAGTGGGTGCGTCTGTTCGAAGAGCACGTCGTGCATCTCCCAGAAGCGTCCCTGCGCCCCGGCAGCTTCGGCCGCCTCTGCTGCGCGCGCCGCGTTTGGGTGGATCTGGGTGATCGGAAAGTGACGATAGGCGAACCGCAAGCCGTCTGTACGACGCAGGACTTCGCGGATCTCAGGATGAAGCTGGCGGCAGTAGTTACACTCATAGTCGCCGTACTGGACGAGCGTTGCGTTGGCGTTCTCCGGTCCGAGGACGTGATCGTCGTCACCGACCGGCTGCGCGAGTGTCACGTTTGCGTTGTCGTCTGACATTGGGCTTTTCCATAATAACCCTGAAAGGGTTTGTCCGGAAGAAACCCTTTCAGGGTTTTGCGCTTCTTTCTTTATGCGCGGACCCAGGGTTGTCGCTGCGCTCCAACCGCTGGGCTGAAATTAGCGAACGCCTTCGGCGTTGAAGAACGGCGTGTGTATTCGGAAGGTTTGTAGGGTCGGCGTTGAAGGTGAACACCGCCGCGGGCCACCCCGGAGTGGCTTAGTTTGGTTCGACAATTAACGCCGAAGGCGTTGGCTAATTTCAGCCCAGGGTTCGAGTCTGCGAGAACCCTGGGATCAGAAATTAAGAGGGAGTATTAAACCCTGAAGGGGTTTCTCCCGGAAGAAACCCCTTCAGGGTTTTGCGTGTTCTTTTGGTGCTCGATCCCAGGGTTGTCGCTGCGCTCCAACCGCTGGGCTGAAATTAGCGAACGCCTTCGACGTTGAAGAACGGCGTGTGTATTCGGAAGGTTTGTAGGGTCGGCGTTGAAGGTGAAACACCGCCGAGGGCCACAACGGGAAACGCCGAAGGCGTTGAGGACGAACGTGTATCGCGGAAGTTTTGTAGGGGTGGCCCTCCGTGGCCACCCGCGGTTGAAATTGTTAAGAGAGTACCGGAATCAAATAAAACATCAGCGCGATGATCGCGTAGACCGTGATCAGTTGCACTCCTTTGTACCAATTGCCTTGTCCATCGCTACACACCATCGCTCCAACGATCACGGCGATGAACAACGAACCGATCTCTGCCCGATTGAACGCGAGCTCGAGTGGTTGTGGTGCGATGAAGTAACTCGCAAACACCAGGACCGGCGCGACAAACAACGCGATCTGAATACAACTACCGAGCGCGATTCCAACCGAGAGGTCCATCTTGTTCTTTCGCGCCATCGCGACTGCCGAGCCGCTTTCAGCAGCGCCGCCAACGATCGCCAGGAGCACGATGCCGATGAAGATCTGCGACATGCCGAGGGCCTGACCAGTGCCTTCAGCAGCGCCGACGAGGATCTCGCTCATCCACGCTGCGAGCACCGACGCCACCAACAAGCTGCCGATCGCGCGCGGCAGTCCCCAATGATGTTCAGGGTGTCCTTCGTCGACCTCACTCTCGATACTGGCAAAAGACCTCGGGTGCGTCTTTAGTGAGAACACCAGGTAGAGTCCATACGCCGCTAGCAATAGTCCGGCAATTCCCAGGTTCAACAGTTGCTCCTGGCGTATCACGCCTTGCGGCGCGAAGTAACGACTAAACGAACTCGGCACTGCCAGGCTTACCGCCGCCAGAAACATCATCGTGCTGTAGGCGCGCGTGGCCAGGGGATTGAATCGTTGTTCGTGAAATCGAAAACCACCAAGCAGAAACGAAACACCGAGCGCGAGCAGCAGGTTAGCGAGAATCGCACCGACGAGTGAGGCGCGCACCATGTCGAGATAACCCGCTTTCAGTGCGACGAGAGAAATGATCAGCTCCGGCGCGTTGCCAAATGTCGCGTTGAGCAAACCGCCAACCGCGTCGCCCGTGCGAGTTGCGATGTGTTCGGTCGCGTGCACGATCAGCGTCGCGATCGGAACGATGGCGAGAGCCGCCGAGAAAAACACAACCGGCGGCGAAGCATGCGCCTTTTCCAGAATGATCGTGATTGGTATGAAAATCAGCAACCAATTGACCGGAGTCTTCAGGAAGCTGACGATAGGAGCATTCAATGGCAGCGCTGAATCGTGATGCATCTGTTTCACCTAAAGAAAGATCTTGGTTAATAAGAGCGAGATCGCGATGGCAGACATCATCGTGACCAGACCGGGCAACATGAAGCTATGGTTTAGTAAATACTTGCCGATCCGCGTCGTCCCTGTTTGATCGAACGAGACGGCGGACAGCACCGTGCCGTAAGTCGGCAGAAAGAAGAGTCCGCACACTGCGGGATAAAACGCGATGAGTAAATTGGTTGGCAGTCCCAAGGCTTCACCGACGGGCATCAATAATGAAACTGTCGCCGCCTGGCTGAACAGCATCGTCGAAAGAAGAAACATTCCACCGGCAAAAGCTATCGGATAGATCTGGACCAAACCGGAGATGCCGCCGACGATCGAATCCTTGTTGCCTTCAAAGAACGACGAGCCGAGCCACGACACGCCGAGGATCGAGATAATCGCCGTAATGCCGCTGCGCATAATCGTTCCGTTGAGAGTTGCTCCGGGCGAGGCTTTGAAGAAGATCATCGTCAAACCGGCAACGGCGATCATCACGATCATGATTGCCATGCTCATGCTTACCTGGTCAGTGTCGATACCGCCATCGGAAACGACTTGATAAGCCGGCCGCAGCGCGGGAAAGATTCCGATCAGTACGACGAAGATTATTCCGAGCAGAAAGAGCATCGTCGATCCTCTTGCCGCCGGCGAATTTGCCTTCTCGTCCGCTTTCGCTTCAGCAGCCTTTATTAGTCCGTCTACCAATCGCTGCTGGTAATCAGGATCCTCACTCAACTTCTTACCGCGCCACGCAACCGACAGCGCGCCGATCACGATGGCAAGCACAGTTGAGGGAATGGTGATCAGTAGTAGTTGCGGCAGGGAAACACCCTTGACGGCGAGCACACCCAACATCGCCACGGTCGCAGCCGAGATCGGTGAGGCAATGCCGCCATGAAAACCGGCGATCACGCTGATCGAGAGTGGACGTTCCGGTCGAATGTCTGCTTTGCGCGAGACTTCAGCAATCACCGGCAGCAGCGCATAGATCACGTGCGTCGTGCCCGATCCGAGCACGAGCAGGTAACTCACCAACGGTGCGATAAAGGTGATGTAAGCCGGGCGCTTGTGCATGATTTTCTCGGCGACGGACACGAGATAGTCGAGTCCACCCGCAGCCTGCATCGCGGCGAGCGCGGTTATCACCGCGATGATCATGCCCAGCACCCCTTGAGGTGGTCCGCCAGGCGGAAGCGCAAACAGAAAGACAAAGATGATGAGACCGATACCGGCGACCGTTCCTAACGCAATGCCTCCCAGCCGCGCGCCGATCAGGATGCACAACAACAGGATGAGTAATTCGATCCAGATCATCTTCAAACCTGTGCATCAATAGGCAGAAAAGAGACTCTGGATCTCCGCCGTCGAGCGAGGCTTCAGTAACGCCAGTGACAAAAGAATTCGCGCCTTCTGCGGATTGAGTTCATCCGATGCGACGAAGCCGAGTTCATCGTCGTTGATTTCGACGTTCCGCCCGACATTTCCAGTCGCGACGCGCGAGCTTCTTACAACGATAACGCCCTTCTTCGCAGCCCTCGCTGCCGCTTCGAGCGACGCCTTGTTCATGTTGCCATTGCCCACGCCTGCGATCACGATTCCCTTGGCGCCATTTGCCACTGAGGCATCGATCAGATCCGGAGGCATATCGGCGCACCCAAACACGACGTCAACTCGCGGCAGTTTGCTGACGTTCGCGACGTTGAACTCGCTGGCAGTAGTGTGTTTCCAGTGAGGCGTGTTGTAGAAATCGTTCTTGCCATAAGCTGCAACGCCCACTACGCCTCGCAGCGGCGACATGAATGTCTGAATTGCGGTGGTACTGGTTTTCGTTAGTGAGTGAGCGGCATGTATCCAGTCGTTCATCACGACCAAAACACCACGACCCTTAGCTGCCGGATCGACGGCGACTCCGACCGCGTTGTACAGGTTCAATGGACCATCCGCGCTCACTGCGGTCGATGGCCGCATCGAACCGACCATCACGACCGGCTTCTCGGTCTTCACGACCAGGTTGAGGAAGAAAGCTGTCTCTTCCATCGTGTCGGTGCCGTGCGTGATCACGATGCCGTCAACATCACCTTTTGCGGCTAACTCGTTGATACGTTTCGCGAGCGTGAGCATGATGTCGAACGACATGTCTTGCGACCCGACGTTCGAGATCTGTTCGCCTTTGATGTTCGCGAGATCTCTTATGCCGGGAACTGCAGCGATCATCGCGTCGATCGTCACTGCGCCCGACTGGTAACCAGATTGAGTGCCGGTAGCAGCCGCGCCGGCGATCGTCCCGCCGGTGGCAAGAATCACAACGTTCCGCTTCTGTTGCGCCGCGGCCAACTGAAACGAAACCAATGTCAGCAATATCGTCAATAGCAGTGAGAAATTCTGTCTCTGTCTCATCTCTATACCTTCCGTCTCTTAATATGCTTTAAGCCCAAGCGCTCGAAACTCTTCGCAAGCGCGCTCAACTTGATCTGCCGTGGGAGGATTGATGTCGTTGAGTTTGTAATCGAGTCCCAGCTTCTGCCATTTGAAGCGTCCCATCTGGTGAAACGGCAGGACGTCTACTCGCTCGACAGTGCCAAGCGACGCCGTAAATTGCGCGATCGAGCGCACGTTTTCGGTGTCGTCAGTCAGCCCTGGCACGAGTACGAAGCGCACCCAGATCGGCGTGTTGTTATTCGCCAGTCGCCGCGCGAAGTTGAGCGTCAAACTGATGTCTTTTCCAGTCAGTGCACGATGACGTTGCGGGTCCCACATCTTGATTCCGAGCAGCACGAGATCGATCTTTTTTAGTTCGTCGTCGTGTAAACGCTCGCCGAGATATCCGTTCGTTTCGATCGTCGTGTGGACTCCCATCTCTTTCGCGGCGCTCAGTAACTTCACCGCAAAGCGGTCCTGCATGAGTGGCTCGCCGCCGCTGAGTGTGAGGCCGCCGTTCATCACCTTCAGTCCATGCCGGTATTTGCGGAGTTCGTCGGTTGCTCGTTGTATCGTTACCGGCATCCCGTTCATCATGTTCCACGTGTCCGGGTTGTGGCAGTACAAACAACGCCACTGGCAGCCGGCGGTCCAAACCACCACTCGCACGCCTGGTCCATCCACTGTCGAACCCGTCGTAAACGAATGAATGAAGCCGATATCGCCGGACACGAGCGCCTGCTTCACGAGCGACTCTGACATGCCCTGATTCATGTCCACGCGGAGCTCGAACGGACTCTTAGCTTCCAACGAGATTGCCTGTTGCGGATTGCTCATGCCGGCTTCTGCTCTCCGTGGAACGTTCGGTTGATCACGTCCATCTGTTGCTCGCGAGTCAGCCGGACAAAGTTCACTGCATATCCGGAAACACGAATCGTGAGTGAAGGGAATTTCTCCGGATGCTCCATTGCCTCGAGCAGCATGTCGCGATTCAGAACGTTGACGTTCATGTGGAAGCCCGTCGAGCCAAAATAGGCGTCGAGAATGCCTCGCAGGTTGACGATTCTGTCTTCGGCGATTCGTCCCAGTCCTTCCGGTATCAAGGTGGACGTGAGTGAGATTCCGTCTTCGGCATCGCGGAAAGGAATCTTTGCGACTGAAGCCCCCGAAGCGTGTATGCCAAGCTTGTCTCGACCATGCATCGGATTGGCGCCGGGCGCGAAAGGCTCGCCTTTGCGTCTTCCGTCCGGTGTGTTTCCCGTGCTCTTGCCATACACGACGTTTGAGGTGATCGTCAGGATCGATTGCGTGTGCGTGGCGTTACGGTAAGTCGGATGCTTCCGCAGCTTGCTCATGAAAGTGCTGACGAGCCATGAGGCGATGTGGTCCACGCGGTTATCGTTGTTGCCGAATTGCGGAAACTCACCTTCGATCTCATAGTCAGTCGCCAAACCGGTCTCGTCGCGAACCACGCGAACGCGAGCGTATCGAATTGCTGAAAGGCTATCGGCAACCACGGACATTCCTGCCATGCCAAACGCCATGGTTCGCAGTGGAGCGTAGTCGTGCAGCGCCATCTCGATGCGTTCGTAGGCATACTTGTCGTGCATGTAATGGATGATGTTCATCGCGTTGACGTAGACGCCCGCGAGCCAGTCCATCATTCGTTCAAACTTTTCCACTACGTCGTCATAATCGAGAATGTCACCCTCAACGGCGCCGCTGGCTGGTCCAACCTGCTTGCCGGTGATCTCATCGCGACCGCCGTTAATCGCGTACAGGAGACACTTTGCGAGGTTTGCGCGGGCGCCGAAGAACTGCATCTGTTTGCCGACGATCATCGGCGACACACAACAGGCGATTGCGCCGTCGTCTCCTAACGAGCGGCGCATGATTTCGTCACTTTCGAACTGGATGGAACTGGTGTCGATCGCGACCTGTGCGGCAAAACTGCGAAAGCCGTCCGGCAAACGAGGGCTGTACCAGATGGTGAGATTCGGTTCCGGTGCTGGTCCTAAGTTGTAGAGAGTTTGCAGAAAGCGGAAGCTCGTTTTGGTTACGAGCGGGCGTCCGTCGTCACCCATGCCGGCGATCGATTCGGTAACCCACGTGGGATCGCCCGCGAAGAGTTCGTCGTATTCGGGTGTGCGCAGGAAGCGAACGATGCGCAACTTGATCACAAAATCATCGACGATCTCCTGAGCTTGCTCTTCGGTCAGCGTTCCCGCCGCGAGGTCACGCGCGAAATAGATATCGAGAAACGTCGATGCTCGACCGAGAGACATCGCAGCGCCATTCTGTTCCTTAACCGCCGCGAGGTAACCAAAGTAGAGCCACTGCACTGCTTCCTTCGCGTTGCGCGCGGGCATGGAAATATCGAAACCATACTTCACCGCCATCTCCTGGAGTTCCTTGAGCGCGCGAATCTGTTCGCCGAGTTCTTCTCGATCGCGAATGATCTCGTCGGTTGATTCAACAAAATCGAGCGCGGCTTTCTCGTGCTGCTTGTGCTCGATCAGACGAGTCACGCCGTAGAGAGGAACTCTGCGGTAGTCGCCGATGATGCGGCCGCGCCCGTAGGCGTCCGGCAGTCCGGTGAGAATGTGCGAGCTGCGACAACGTCTGATGTCGGCGGTGTAAGCGTCGAACACGGCGTCGTTGTGAGTTTTGCGATGCTTCGTGAACGCTTCGACAACTTTCGGATCGGGTTCGTATCCGTAGGCCTCGAGTGAATTCAGCACCATGCGAAAACCACCGTTGGGCATGATGGCCCTTTTCAGTGGCGCGTCAGTCTGCAAACCCACAATCAGTTCGTTTTCTTTGTCGATGTAGCCGGGGTCGTGTGCCGTTATCGAAGTCGGAATCAACGAAATGTCGAGCACGCCTTTCTTGCGTTCTTCCACGAAAAGGTCCTGAAGGATGGCCCAGATCTTTTTGGTGCGCTCAGTTGCCGGAGCGAGAAAAGAGGCGTCGCCTTCGTACGGTTCGTAATTCTGTTGAATGAAGTCACGAACGTTGATCTCTTTTTGCCATTGACCTTTGTTGAAGCCGTTCCAGGCGGAAACTTCGTGCTCGCGCTCGACTTTTGAAGCAAGTGTTGATGCCATGATTCTTCCCTTAGCCCTTCGCAACCGCGTGTCTTAGACCAAGAAGTGATCCCGTGTGAAGCGCGATCATCAACTCTTCGTTAGTTGGTATTACCCAGGCAGATACCTTGCTGTGTGGCGAAGAGATCCTGGGGCCCTTGTTTGCGTTTGCCTGAGTATCAATCTCGACTCCGAGCCAGCCCGAGGCTTCACAGATTCGTCGACGAATCTCCGCCGAGTTCTCGCCGATGCCGGCGGTGAACACGAGACCATCGACTCCACCGAGCACGGCCGCGAGCGCGCCGATCTCTTTCGCGGTGCGATAGACGAAGTACTCGATCGCGAGCTGTGCTTTGGGTTCGCTGCGGCCGAGTAGATCGCGCATGTCATTACTGATGCCCGAGATACCGAGCAGACCGGATTTCTTGTAGAGAATCGTTTCGACTTCTTTTGCCGAGAGCCCGAGAGACTGAAAGAGGTATAGGACTACGCCGGGATCGAGTGCGCCCGGCCGGGTGCCCATGCATAGGCCATCCAGAGCAGTGAAGCCGAGACTGCTGTCCACACTCTTTCCATCCTTCAACGCGCACACGCTGGCGCCACTACCGAGATGCGCCACGATCACGCGACCATTGGCGAGCTCCGGCGCGACTTCAGGCAGGATCGAGGCGATGTATTCGTACGAGAGACCGTGAAAACCGTAGCGCTGGAGTCCGGAGTTTCTAAGGTCTTCGGGCAGTGGGACAAGTTCTGCTACGGCTGAGTGACCGCGGTGAAAGCTGGTGTCGAAACACGCGACTTGCGGCACCTGAGGCAGCCGTTCAGCTACTGCTTCGATCGCGGCCAGGTTGTACGGCTGGTGCAATGGTGCTAACGGAACGAGTTCCTTAAGTTCGGCAATTACTTTTGGTGTGACGACTGTTGGACGATCAAACTTCGCTCCGCCATGAACCACGCGATGGCCCACGCCCAACACCTGCGAGCCGCCATATCTCGATCTCAGCCAACCGGCAAGCGCGTTGACCGCCGCATTGCCATCGCGCACCGTTATCTGGTCCAACTCTTCACTCACAGGCCGTTCACCATCGTCAACCTTTGCGGTTAAGCGCGGCGACGTGCCGATGCCTTCGATCTGGCCGCGCGCTTCGAGCCGCCAGCGTTCACCTTGCGGTCGTTCAAAGACGCAAAACTTCAGGCTCGACGATCCGGCGTTGAGCACTAATGCGTAATCGTCCATTACGACGCTCCCACGGCGTTTCGCCGTGCATGGGCCACCAGGTTTGCAACTGCGCAACTCGCGATTCTGGAGCGCACGCTATCGGCGCGGCTCGTGAGTATCACCGGAACGCGCGCGCCCAGGACCATGCCTGCACTATCGGCGTTTGCAAGGAAGCTCAGTTGTTTTGCGAGAATGTTGCCGGCCTCCAGATCGGGCGCGAGCAGGATGTCCGGATCGCCGGCTACTTCGGAACGAATGCCTTTCGTTTCAGCCGCCTGGCGGTTGATAGCGTTGTCGAAAGCGAGCGGGCCATCGAGAATGCCGCGTTTGATCTGCCCGCGGTCTGCCATCTTGCAAAGCGCCGCCGCGTCGATCGTCGCGGGCATCTTTGAAGTGACGGTTTCGACCGCCGCGAGAATTGCAACCTTGGGTCGCTCGAGACCAAGCGAAACAGCAAGGTCGATCGCGTTCTGGCAGATGTCGACTTTGTCTTCGAGTGTCGGAGCGATATTGATTGCGGCATCGGTAACGATCAGCACCTTGTGATAGGTCGGGACATCCATCACGAAGACGTGACTGATGCGACGTCCGGTACGCAATCCACCTTCACGCGAAACAATCGCCGACATCAACTCGTCCGTGTGCAGACTTCCTTTCATCAGGATCTCGGCTTTGCCCTCGCGCACGAGCGCCACGGCTCTCGCGGCGGCTGCGTGACTATCCGGCGCATCGACGATCTCGAGTTTGCTTAAGTCGAGTCCGGCTGCGTCTGCGGTCGCCTTGATCTCGGCGGCTGGTCCAACCAGGAGCGGTGCGATCAATCCCTTCTCGGCGGCTTCCACCGCGCCGGTTAGTGCCGAGGCTTCGCACGGATGTGCGACTGCGGTCGGTATGGGTTCCAGGCTCGCGCAGCGCGTGAGTAGTCGTTCGTATTTGCCGGTTCCAGTTGCTGCTTGTGACATTTCTAGATCTCCGTATCGGCGAGTTCGGGTCGTGCCGCGGCTCCTGTTTCTTTCAACAGCAGCGTTAAGACGATGGCGAGCCCAACCCCAAACAGAAGCGGTTTGAAAGCGGTTTGATAGTGCGTGAGTTCCATCTGTTCTGCTCCAGAGGACGCTCGTTGGAGGAGACCGGCGAACACTGGACCCAGCAGGGCGCTGAAGGTGAAGTTCAGAAAGTTGATCACACCGGTCGCGGTGCCGCTGAACTCAGGAGGATTGGCTTCTTTGATAACTGTGTACGGCAGCATCGCTGCGCCGGACGCCAAGCCGGTCAAGAGACCAAGGACGTAAGGAGGAAAGATGTTGGTCGGACCATACAGGATCCAGAGCAAACAAAAGAAGAGCCAGAGGGCGCCGCTGATGATGACTGGCTTTCGGCGTCCGAGGTGATCGGAGATGAATCCAAATAACGGGCAGCCGATGATCCAGCCGAAAGGCACGGTCGCGGAACGCATGACGGCAGTGCCGTAGTCCATGCCGTGTCCCTCCTGAAGAAACCTTACGCCAAACATCATGTCGAAGATCGTGGTGGGGACGAACATCAGACCGGCGATCAAGCCGCAGAGGATTGACTGCGGGTTTTTGAACACGATCTTGAAAGCACCGGCGGTGCTTTTCAACCAGCCACCACTCTGTGTTGGTGGGTGATCCCGTGGCAGCAGAAAGAAAAGCACCACGCCGATTAGCAGACCGAACACTCCCATACCGATCCAGAAGACACTCCATCCCAGCCCTTGTCCGATCAGTGGACCAACCAGGAACTGTCCGGCAGAGCCACCGGCCATGCCAAACATTTGCGTGGCTCCGATGAGAGTCGCCGCGCTGCCAGGCGAGAAGTTTTTGTGGCGATGTAGATCGCGCCGACGAGTGCGAAGACGCCGCCGGCTCCTTGTAGGAACCGGCCCACGCTGGCGATTTCGCGATTGCCGGTGGCGAACATTAATGCGCCGATGCCCACTACGGCCGCGGCGCCCGGAAGCAGACGACGTGGTCCGATGCGATCGATGGTTGCGCCGGCGACGAGACTGAACGGCGAGTAACCGTAGTAGAAGAGACCGACGACGGACGCGACGGCTAGTGGACTGAGATTAAAGGCGTTTGACAGCTCCGGCATCATGACGGACGGAGCTGAGCGAAGCGCGTATTGATAGAAGTAGTAGACGGCGGTTAAGACCCAGGCGACGGCAGCCATGCTGACACTCTTGCGCGCGTCTAATTCGTTTCGCGAGAGTGTTTGTACTTGTGCCATAAAGTCTCACCGTAATTCTGGAAAGCAAGTTGCCCCAGCCGCCCTAGCCTTGCGAGGCAGACGGCGGGGTAAAAAGCCTGCGAAACAGGCGCGGGCGTAAAGCCCGCGAAGCAGGCGAAAGAGCTACATCTCACCAAAGCTGTCGCCCGTTGCACGGGCTCGCGCCCTTTTTCAATTCGCGATCCTGGGGCTCACGCCCCAGGCTTTATGCTGCCGCCCGTTTCACGGGCTTCGCGCCCTTTTTCAATTCGCGCTCCTGGGGCTTACGCCCCAGGCTTTACGCTGTCGCCTGCTCCGCAGGCTGATGCGTGTCGCGGTACTATTTCTTGTACTTGCTCTTGTCCAACCCGGTTAATTTCACCGGATCGAGCAACTCCTTGATCTGTTGCTCTGACAAAACCTTCTTCTCACGAATTATTTCGAGTATCCCTTTGCCACTCTTGTAAGCTTCGTTAGCCAACTCGGTGGCCTTTTCATAACCAAGAATCGGATTGAGCGCCGTGACGATCCCGACCGTCGTCTCCATGTAATGCGACAGCCTCTTTTCGTTCACCGTGATGCCGTCGATACATTTTGTGCGCAATGTGATCGAGCCGCGAAAGATCAGGTTCTGCGATTCGAGCACTGCCAGACCCGTCAGCGGTTCGTAAGCGTTCAACTGCAACTGTCCACTATGCGCCGCGAGACCGACGCTGTGGTCGTTTCCCATCACACGGAAGGCGATGATGTTTATGAGTTCCGGAATCACCGGGTTGACTTTCCCCGGCATGATGGAAGAGCCCGGCTGTAATGCCGGTAAATTGATTTCGGCTAGACCTGCACGTGGTCCGGACGTTAGCAGGATCAGATCACTCGAAATCTTCGATAGCTTTACAGCCAGGCTTTTCAACGCAGAGGAATAAACAACAAACCCCTGCTGGTCCCAGGTTGCCGCGAGCATGTCAGTGGCCGGAACGATCGGCTTGCCCGTCAGTTTGGCCAGGTGTTCGGCGCAACGCTCCGGATAGCCTTTCGGCACGTTAATGCCGGTTCCGATCGCAGTTGCACCCATGTTGACCGCGTACAAGTATTTCTCAGCATCACGCAGCAACTTGATCTCATCTTCGAGAGCTGCGGCGAATGCATGGAACTCCTGGCCCACGGTCATCGGCACGGCATCCTGCATCTCCGTGCGCCCCATCTTCACGATCTCGAGGAACGCATCACCTTTCAGACGGAACGAAGCGACGAGGTTCTTCAACTCCGCGATCAATTTGTCATTGCGAAGAAGGAAAGCGACCTTGATTGCCGTGGGATAAGAGTCGTTCGTCGACTGCGACATGTTCAGATCGTCGTGGGGTTCGACGTACTGGTATTCGCCTTTCTTGTGTCCACTCAACTCGAGCGCAACGTTGGCAAGCACTTCGTTCGCATTCATGTTGGTGGACGTGCCGGCGCCGCCCTGGTACCAATCAACGAGAAACTGATCGTGATACTTGCCGTCGAGCAGCGCCTGGCAGGCCTTTTCGATCGCCGCCAGGCGCTCCTTCTTCATTGCGCCGACGTCTGTGTTCGCACGCGCGGCCGCAAGCTTGACGATGGCCCACGCTTCGACGAAGCCCGGATAGTGGTTGATAGCGACGCCCGAGATTTGGAAGTTCTCGAGTGCCCGAGCAGTTTGCACGCCGTAGTACGCGTCCGCGGGAATGGTCTTCTCTCCGAGAAGATCTTTCTCGGTGCGCGTTTGCTGCGCGTTGATGATTGGAGTTAAGAAAAAGCAACTCGCAATCAGGTAAGTGATTACCTTTTTCATGACGCCACGCCTTTTCTGCTCAATGCAGTGCTACGGTTCATCGATCACTGGAGTCCACGTTTTGTCCGGGTTAAAGAGCTCGATCTGCGACGCAAGCTCTTTCGTCTGTGGTCCAAGATCTTTCTGGTAGACCACGCCGTCGTGACTCACCATGAAGGTTTGCACACCGGTGAGCCGGTACTGAGCCGGAAAGGCGAGGAGCGCAAAGCCGCCGATCATCACGTCTTTCACGACGAAGTCGAGCCGGCCCAAGGGCGCCGCAGGACCTTGTCCTTTCAGTACCTTGAAGAAGTAGCCGTGATAAGGCTCGGTCCTGTTGGTGTAGCCACGCTGGATCGCATTCGCCACTTTTTCACCGACCGGCCCATCCCACGTGCCGTCTGCTTTTTGCCACGCCAGACCGTCCTGTTTGCCGGGTGTGCTAATGATGCGTTGCGCGTATTGATTCACGCCTGAGCCTTCGCGTTTGAGCAGCGCATACTCGTGCTGCGCTTCGACGAAGCCGCGACAGATCTGAATCGCGTCCAGCTCGTTCCGCCCGATGCGGCGATAGAGAATCTCCTGCCGGCCTGCCTTTGCGTCGAACGCCCAGCCGCCTCTTTGCTTAACGATCGGGAGTGGAAACGGCCAGGCATCTTCACCCACAAGTAGGAACGCGCGGCGACCACCCTTGTCGACCGAAACGCTCTGCTTCGCGCGTGCCCTGGTGGCAAACTCCCCGGCTATTTCGCGATCCCGAGCGGGTTCCTCGGTGTGAATGATGTCGTAGCTGTCTGGTCCGAGAATCTCCGTGAGCGCCGCTTGATCGTATTTCTCCGCGGCGTCGATAAGAGCATCGGCAGCAGCCTGCGCGGTTGCGAAAGTCTTTGCCTGAGCCTGCGTCGCCGGGGTCTGTTGTGCCGCCCCTGCTCGCGTTGCGTTTGGTAAAAGCGTCAACAAGAGCAAGCCAACGAGCGCCAACAGAAACCCCGAGATCGCTGACACTTCCGGAATTGATTTCATTCTTATGCTCAGATTCATGGTTGTTTACCTCCTTCGACCTCCACCGCCACCTCGACCACCACCGCCGCCGCCGCGGCCTCCTCCTCCACCTCCGAAGCCGCCGCTACTGCGGCTGCCGCCACCACCAAAGCCGCCGCCGCCACGCGACCCACCCATGCTCGATGAACCACGATTGCTACTTGCGCGTGCGCCGCTACCACTAAAACCTCCGGAGCCACCGCTGAAGCCACCACCGCGACTGCCACTGGAAGTGCTGCGATTACCAACCCGGTCACCACCGCCGCCGCTACTTCCGCGGTTGCCGCCGATGGACGAGCGGTCGCTGACGGCGCCGCCGCGGTTGGAAGCGCGATCGCCTACGCCACCGCGATCACCAGCACCACCTCGGTTACCGGCGCCACTGCGATCGCCAACGCCACCGCGATCACCGGCGCCGCCGCGATCGCCAACGCCACCGCGATCACCGACGCCGCCGCGATTACCGGCGCCGCCGCGATCACCGACACCGCCTCGATCACCGACGCCGCCGCGATTGCCACGGTCATTACTGCCAAGGTTTCCACCCTGACGTCCGATCTCGTTTCGCGCACCTCGTTGGCGGTTGGCTAACGAGTCACCGCGTGCGGTTCCGCCAAACCGGTTCGCAGTGCCCCGATCACCGTAAGGAGCGCCGCCACGGTGACTCGGATTGTGTTGCCACTTGCCCCCTCCGCTGATGTTCGTGCGATTACCACCGCTGATGTTCGTGTTGCGGTTGAAATTGTTATTCACGTTTACGTTGATGTCGTTGCCGCCCCAGCCTGCCCCCCAGCCCCAACCACCGCCCCAGGCGGCGCCCATGGCAACACCGACGCCGAAGGAGATCGCACTGGCTGCAATCACACCGCCTGTGGGATAGGGTGGGTAGTAGATCGGAGGGTAGGGGTAGACGGGAGCGCCATAGACAACGGTCGGGTTGTACGAAGGCACGTAAACAACTTGCGGATTCTCCTGCTCGATAACGATCACGCTTTTGCTTTCGATAGTCTTCGTCTCGACACTGACTTGCTCGTTTGACTTCAACGCTCCTTTGTCCTGCGCTTTGTCGCGCATGCGCTGGACCGCATCCATCACATCGCTCTGTTGTGCGAGAAACGCGTTACCGAGATCCGTGGTCCATTGAATGTCGTCGGCCAGTCGTTTAACTACGTCTGGCAGCGCTGCCATTGCCTGGATGCTCGGATCCCATGGTTGTTTCTTGACTGCATCGACCAGGGCCTTGTCTTTGAGATTGGGGTTTCGCTCGAGCCACTGCTGGAGCTGAATGATCTCCAGCGGATA
>JBIOVO010000318.1:0-10219 GCA_044867735.1 Pyrinomonadaceae bacterium
ACACAATGGTTTTTCAAGGGCTGGTGGCAACATCAGCCCTCTTCGATCGAGAGCCCTCAAGCCCGCCACGATGCGTGGCGAATCACCGCGAGGCATCGTTCAGGGTCGCAAGCGTAAATTCCGGCGCCCCAGGCGGCATTTTGTTCCACTACGGCCCAACCCTTTTCCGCGATCCAGCCGACATCAAGAACAGTAGCCTTCGGCAAGTTAACTTCGCTGTCCGCAAGGACCTCCGCAACAAATTGATTGAGTCCCTGCGCCTCACCCTCGGTGTGTTCATATCCCTGCTCAATCTGTAACTCACCGAAGCGAGCGTAGATCGAGAACGTTTCGAGCACACGATCGAGAACGAAGCAACGAAACTCGCTCTCCCACGACACGACCTCTGAGATCAATACCGGCATCTCCTCGTCATATCCTTCGGGCAGCTCGGAAGGCAGGTATACCTGAGCGGGGAACGACTTGTCGTTTGGCGGTTTGATGAAAGCAGCGTCCGTCCCGAGGCGAGCCTGAGCGAGTGTGCTGAGAGTCACTCTTCTCTTCCGGTAACGTTCGGGGAGGGCCGGCAGCCAATCCTCTGGCGGGTTTTCAATTTGCAGTCCGAGCTGTTCGGCGAGCATCGGACCGAAGAGTGCTTCGGCATACAGGACCGGATTCTCAAGATCCCTGAGATGATCGGGAACACGCCAGGTCTGTAAACGCGCAACGCTCCAGCCCAGGCGACCTGCCGCTCTCCAGAGTAACTGGGAGTCGTCGGTAAAGCGCGGTGTAAGGACAAGTGTCGTCACGACGGAAGTCTAACATGTGGCCCAACTGATCCGGCTTCCGTGTAGACCAACGCAATCCTACAGGTTCGCGCCTCTCGAAATAGGTATTTCTCGGTATGGTGTTGGATCCACCAGTCTATTAGTTTCAAAGGATGTCAATGAATGCAAGGTTTGTACTGTTTCTTTTTTGCCTTGGTATAGTTGGAGTCCTGGGCCGCAGCGTCAGTCTGGCTCAAGGCCAACCAACGCCCACACCAACACAACATGATGCCGGAGAACTAGCGAAGAAACTTTCAAATCCGATTTCTTCGTTAATCAGCGTTCCATTTCAGTCGAACTTTGACACGGGCATGGGAACGGGATCAGGTTGGCGTTACACTATGAACTTTCAACCGGTCGTTCCGTTTCAACTGAATCCAAAATGGAACCTCATCTCGCGCACGATTCTGCCGATCGTTCATCAGAACAAGGTCGTCAACGACGGCAGTCAAACAGGTCTCGGCGATATCACTCAGAGTCTTTTCTTTTCGCCTGCCGACAGCAAACGTTTCATCTGGGGTGCGGGACCGGCCCTCCTTATTCCCACTGCGACCAATGAGAACCTGGGCACTAAAAAATTCGGGATTGGCCCAACTCTCGTGGTTCTGAAACAGCAGCATGCATGGACGTACGGCGTACTTACCAACCACATTTGGTCCGTTGCCGGTAGCGACACCAAGCCGAAGGTGAATTCCACCTTCCTTCAACCATTTGTGTCCTACAACACGAAAGATGCCTGGACTTACAGCGTGAACACTGAATCGACCTATGATTGGGTAGGCAATCACTGGGGCGTTCCCGTCGCCTTTTCGGTTTCAAAGTTAGTTAAGTTCGGTCATCACCCGGTGCAGATCGGCGGCGCGATCAGGTGTTGGGCGGCGCGCCCGCCCGGTGGTCCACAGGACTGTAGCACCAGGATAGTTGTTACGCCGCTCTTCCCGAAGTGATCTTTCACACTACACCGGTGATGTCTTACTCCTCAACGAGACCGCCAGCGCGATCGCGAGAATGGCGTGCAAGATCACGACCGGCCACAGCAGCACGCCCCGAAACGTCGTGGCCACTCCGACCGACGCGAAAAAGATCGTCGCAAAGATGTTGAAAATCAAGAGACCTCGCGTAGCAAAGTAGAGCGCTCCCGCGCGGTTCGAGGGCATTAACGCGATGCCCAATGCGATCAGGGCAACCCCTGAAAATCGCGCAAAACCGGCGCCTGCGCCCTCAGCCGGCGCTCCGAATACGAAGTTGGACTGAGTATCGAGTGCGAGGATAAAACTCACGCCCACGATGATTTCGACCCACGCTGCCATCATTGCGACAGCTCGCTGCCACGGTATTCTTGCCACCAGGATGCTGCCATCATCGCCCGCTTGCACGGCGAACGCTTTCGGGGAAACTGTTGATTGATGCACACTCGCCATAGGAGTTCTCCTTTCAACTTACTATGCATGGTTGAGTTTTCGGACCACACTCTCGCCGACTTGAGCCATCAGTGCTCGCGGAAACAGTCGCGCGCTGAAAGCACCCAGCCGCACGGAAAGTTTTCCGGGTACAAGCACGCGTTTGCTTCGGTCGAAGGCGCGAAAGACTTCTTCAACGATCGCTTTCGGATCGTCCATCTGGTTTCGTGTCAGGTCGGGCTTCTTGTCCGCAAAGAACCCCGTCGCCACTGGCCCCGGGCACACCGCCAGGACACGCACGCCCGTTCCTACTAACTCCTGAGCCAGCGCTTCACTGAACAACAGCACGAACGACTTGGACGCAGCGTAAACGTTGGCGCCCGCGAGCGGCTGAAATCCGGCGCTGGACGAGAGGTTGATCACGCCACCCTGTTTTCTTGCCACCATCCCTGGCGCGAGGGCGTGTGTCAGCGAGACCACGGCGCGAACATTTACGTCGATCTCTTCCATCTGTCGTGACAGCGGTAATTCCAGAAACTTCTGGAACAGTCCGAAGCCCGCATTGTTGATCAGCAGATCGACATTTATGCGTCTGGCCTTCAGATCCGAAATGAGTTGGTCCACCTCGCTCGAGGACGCGAGATCCGCGGTCATTACCGTTGCCGTGATGCCGTACTGTTGCTCCAGCCGCTGTGCTAACGCCTGAAGTTTGTCTGTCGAACGTGCCACCAGAACGAGATTCGACCCTCTTTGGGCCAGTTGTTCAGCAAATGCTCCTCCGAGTCCGCCGGAAGCACCCGTGATGAGAGCGGTGGAACCTTTGTATGCAAACGTTGATTCTTTTGCCATGGTTGTTTTCCTTCTTCAAGGCTCGGTCGTGATACAGCGCACTATGCGGGATCCGAAACGTTGCGCACATCCCGAGATGGGGTGTGCTTTGCCTACCACTGTTGGGCGCATGTGGAGATACCAAGATCGTGGTAGTTGGAAATCACCCTTACGCAATTTCGTGCCTCCGCCGCGCGGTGGTTACAAACAATGGTATGTTTATGCGAGTGGTTCACAGCGGCGAACAGGAGAGAAGATTATGAGCGGAGCGCGAAGCCTGGTCCGAAGACTATTGCTCAAAGGGAGAGGCAATAGTCGTATCGAACCATTAGTGAACAGACTGTTTGAGATCTGGTACGACATGCCATTCCCGCCGGCTCACTACTACAGCCCGCTGCCTGACCTTCGCTCTGTGAAGAAGAACCTGCCGCGATGGTACAAAGAGGGCGCCTCACCCGGCGTTGACTGGAATGTTCAAAAACAACTTGAGTTGATGGGACAACTAAGGCCGTACGCGGCTGAGATGGTTTCGATGCCGTCGTTTAATGAAGTTACTCAGGATGGTTATGGTCCAGGCTACGGCGAGATTGAAGCTCACTTGCTCTACATGATGCTGCGACACGTCAAGCCGGCGAAAGTTGTTGAGATCGGTTCAGGCGTGTCGACTTACTACACGCTCACGGCGCTGGAGAAAAATCGCGAGAAAGACAACGTGGTCTCAAACCTGACGTGCATAGAGCCTTACCCGAACCAAAAACTGCGCTCGCTGGTAGCCGAGCGCAACGTCCGTCTTCGAGAGTGCGAAGTGCAAGATACCGGCTTCGAGATATTTGAGGAATTGTCCGCTAACGACGTGCTATTCATTGATTCCAGCCACGTCAGCAAGAAAGATAGTGATGTTGATTTCCTCTTTCTGGAGGTACTGCCACGGCTGCGCAAAGACGTCCTTATACACATTCATGACATCAGTTTGCCGATGCCCGCGCTTCCGCGGGAACATGCGCTGTTCGATACCTATCTCTTTTGGAATGAGTGCGCGTTGGTGAAAGCGTTTCTGCTCTTTAACACGGCCTTTCAGATCGTCATGTGTCAAAGCTACCTGCATTTTCACGAACCGGTCGCGCTCAAGACACTGCTGCCGATCTACAATCCTCAAGTGCACTTCCCGAGTTCACTCTGGCTACGGCGAGTTACGTGAGATCGATCCGGAACGGTTTTAACCACAAAGACACTAAGACACAAAGTGAATAATTGTGATTGAAAATTTAGTGTCTTTGTGTCTTTGTGGTTGAAGAAACTACTGCGACGTCATGCGTTCGGCGGCCGTGAGCCAGCGTTTGTATTTTTTGATGGTTTGCTTGAGCCACTCCTGATTCAGCAGGGAATTGTCTTCACGTTTCAGCGATTGAAAATACTGCACGTCGCGCATGAGGCTGACTTTTACCTCATGCATTCCCGAACGGATGAAACTGTTGAGCTCAGAAGCCGCATCCGCGGGTAACGAGGGAATCATCATGCGCACGCTTTCAGCCATGTACGGTTGCGTCTCTTCAGTCATTGCTTCCTGAAGGTAGTTCAACTGCGACACGACCTCAGCCGGATCGGCGTCAGTGTAGAAACGAATAGTCTCCATGACTCGCTCGAGTTGCCGGCGATTACCAAAAGCCGTGCCCTTGATCAGTGCCGCGAGACCGGTTTGTCCTTCGTAAGTCCCGTCAGCGAATACCGCACTCACCAGTTCCACTTGATCCGACTGGCCCGGACGATAACCGTTTACATCGCCGCAGGTGTTGTCTTCACTGCTTACCGCGAACTCGTAAGTCTCGCCTGACTTCATCATCGGTTTGAGATGACCGGGACTGAACCACTTTAATCCGATGAACTTATGTTCCCGGTGGCTATTGTATTGAATCGCCACCAGGTCGTTTGGCGAATTGTTCTTGAGTTTGACTTTGTACGGCTCAGGCAGATTCTTCGCTTCGATCGACTCAACGGAAATAGATCGTGCGAGACTCCTAAAGTATGGCTTGTCAGCTTCGTCCCGTATGATCTTGACCACGCCAACTCGGATCGGAGTCAGTCCGAACCGGCTGACTTCCGGCACAGTGACACGTTGATTGAGAGTGAGTCTGAATTCGCCGACCTTGAAGTCGCCTGCATCATAAAACTCACCTTTGCCGACAAAGACTTTCACGTCCCAGAATTCACCTATCTGCTTCGCCGTGACGAACACCTTGGAAATAATGGGCTGTCCGGAACGGTCTGTGGGAAAGTTCCTGGGTCGAGGCAGTGCGTACAAGAGGAAGCCACTATTTTGTTTTGGAACGACGGGAGAGAACACGCACCCGTCATGACGTTGCACCTCGACCATGAATTCCGGCAGAGCGAACGTTGGTTTATCGCCTCGCATCTCGTCCGGAGCGACCGGTTTCGCAGGCTCTTGCGCGGTAGCGGTAATGAGCAGAGTGAGCAGAATGAAAAGACTGAGGCTTGAGCTCTTCATGTCGGGCACTCCTTTGTTGGACCACGTTTGAAGTGCCTTTTTACTCTCACTCTTACCGTTAAGCAAGGAAATCCGGTCAGAGAAAAGATCAACGGCTCCAGTAAGTCTTGATTCGTTCTGCGAGCAAGGGAAACGGAACGTAATCCGCGTTGCGGCCGGCGCGTCGGAGTTCCTCAACCATGCGCATCGCGCCATCGGCGTTTCGCGTGTGCACCAGGATCGTGGAGGCGCGCTGAAGCTGCGGATTCGAACCGAGCCAGACGGCCACCGCATATCCGGTCCGTTCGTCGTCCGTTGAGTCCGCGTGATAATGTTCGGGATGTAGATCGTGATCGAGAAAAATGGCGTCGTAGGAACTGGCGCTCAATAATTGCTGCGCTTCAGTAACATTATTTGCGATGTCGATATAGTCGCCTTTGAACCGAGCGGTGAACCAGCGATGACGCCGTTTATCGTCGTCGAGAAGAAAAACGCGGATGGGATGCCGCTCTGCGCGCACTGATTTCAGACCCAGCTTGCTGAGTAGCGATTGCCACAAATTCATTTGGTTTTGTGAAGCTCCTCCTGTAAAACGCCGCCTGTCTTGCGGCCAACGCATTATAAGGTATCATGCGTTTGGACTTGTTCCTTTAGGTGAGATACGTGATTGGTGAGGGCCAGCTCCGCATGACGGAGAATACAGAGGTGTGCGAGGAGTGCTTTGGCACGGGAACCAAAGTAGATCCCGTCAAAGGAGCGATTGCATGTCCCTGTCAAAGAGGTGACCGCGCGCGCAAATTGATCGTCGCCGCGCGCATTCCGCGCCGCTACGAGAGATGTTCATTTGCGAATTTTGTAACTGAGCCCGGGAGTTCACAGGAGCAGGCAATACTTCAGGCACATCAACTTGCGCGAGAATATCCAGCAGTAGACCGCGGACTCATCTTCATGGGACCTGCTGGTGTTGGAAAAACGCACCTGGCGGTTTCGATCATTAAAGATCTCACCGATAAAGGTTTTGCTTGCATCTTCCGTGAGTTTGGTTCCCTCCTGAAGGAGATTCAGGATTCCTACAATCCCATTTCCAAATCGTCTGAGTTGAAGGTGCTCGCGCCGGTTTTCCAGGCCCATGTACTCGTGTTGGATGAATTGGGCGCAACAGTCCCGACTGACTGGGTGCGCGACACGATGTATCAAATCATCAACCGCCGCTACAACGACAACAAGCTGACGATTTTCACCACCAACTACCTGGACAAGGCGCGCTCTGAAAAAGAGCAGGTGCTGGAAGATCGAATCGGTACGCGCTTGCGAAGCCGTCTGTACGAGATGTGCAAGATGGTGATGATGGACGGCGAGGACTACAGAAAACAGATAAACTTTGACGGACGCCGGAGGTAAAAGCTCTACCCGTTCGAGATGCCCAAACGCACTGACATACACAAGATTCTCATCATCGGTTCCGGTCCGATCGTGATCGGGCAGGCCTGTGAGTTTGATTACTCAGGCACACAAGCCTGCAAAGCGCTGCGACAGGAAGGTTATGAAGTCGTGCTGGTCAACTCTAATCCAGCGACGATCATGACCGATCCGGAAACAGCCGACATCACCTACATCGAACCACTCACCGTCGCTTCGGTCACAGAGATAATCAAACATGAACGACCTGACGCGCTGCTGCCAACGGTAGGTGGACAGACTGCCCTCAACCTCGCAATCGCATTGGAAGACGCTGGCGTGCTTGAGCAATACGGCGTGGAGATGATCGGCGCGAATCGTGATGCGATCAAAGTCGCCGAGAATCGTCTGCTCTTCAAACAAGCGATGGACGAGGCCGGACTCCAGATGCCACTCGGCGGGTTCGCCAAATCGTGGGACGAAGCGGAGGAGATCGTTAAGACTACGGGTTATCCGGCGATCATCAGACCCTCGTTCACGCTCGGCGGTACTGGCGGCGGCACTGCTTACAACCCGGAAGAGTTTGAAGAGATCATTCGTGGCGGACTCGCGGCGTCGCCGATTCACGAAGTGTTGATTGAAGAATCGATCCTGGGTTGGAAAGAGTTTGAACTCGAAGTGATGCGCGACCTGGCAGACAACGTCGTCATCATCTGTTCGATTGAAAACTTCGATCCGATGGGAGTTCACACTGGGGATTCGATCACGGTCGCGCCTGCGCAAACGTTGACCGATCGCGAGTATCAGTTGATGCGCGACATCGCGATTCGCGTCATTCGGAAAGTCGGCGTCGAAACCGGTGGTTCGAATATTCAGTTCGGCGTGAATCCTGAAAATGGTGACATTCGCATCATCGAGATGAATCCGCGCGTGTCGCGCTCGTCGGCGCTTGCTTCTAAAGCGACGGGCTTTCCGATCGCGAAGATTGCGGCAAAACTTGCCGTTGGCTACACGCTCGATGAGATTCCAAACGACATCACGCGAAAGACGCCCGCGTCGTTTGAGCCGACGATCGATTACGTCGTTGCAAAAATACCGAAATGGGACTTCGAGAAGTTTCGCGAAGCGGAAGACGTGCTTGGAACGCAGATGAAGTCGGTTGGGGAGGTAATGGCGATTGGCCGTACCTTCAAGGAGGCGCTGTTCAAGGGATTGCGTTCACTAGAAGCCGTGAAGCCGTTGCGGCTGGAAGACATTTCGAACGACGAGTTACAGCGAAAACTCGCGCGTCCAAACTCGCAACGATTCTCGTACATCACCTACGCGCTCCAGCATGATTGGCCCCTCTCGGAAATCTATCGCCTCTCTCGCATCGATCCGTGGTTTTTGGATCAACTCCAGCAGGTGATGGAGATTCAACGCGACATCGAAGGGGCCAGGCTTGAAGACATTTCAGCCGAACAGTTGCGAGCGTTCAAGGAAGTGGCGTTGTCGGATCGACGTCTTGCCTATTTGACTGAGCGTTCCGAGGATGAAGTTCGTGAGTACCGTAAGCAGTTGGGAATCGTGCCGGTCTACAAACGCGTAGACACCTGCGGCGCGGAGTTTGAATCACACACGCCTTACCTTTACTCAACCTACGAGACCGAAGACGAAGCGGCGCCGACTGATCAACGCAAGATCATGATCCTGGGTTCCGGTCCGAATCGCATCGGGCAGGGAATCGAGTTTGACTACTGTTGCTGTCACGCTTCGTTCGCGCTCCACGAAGCCGGCTTCGAGACGATAATGGTCAACTGCAACCCTGAAACAGTCTCGACCGATTACGACACCTCCGATCGTCTCTACTTCGAACCGCTGACGTTCGAAGACGTCATGAACATCGTCGATGTCGAGAAACCGGAAGGGGTGATCGTGCAGTTTGGCGGTCAAACGCCTCTGAATCTCGCGATGAGATTGCAGAAAGCCGGCGTGCGAGTGATCGGGACTTCGCCGGATTCGATCGACCTCGCAGAGGATCGGAAACGGTTCGGATCGCTGCTCAAAGAGCTCGGCATACCTCAGCCTGAGAACGGAATGGCGGCGTCAGTCGAAGAAGCTCGCGAGGTTGCTGGCCGAATCGGTTATCCGGTGCTGGTGCGTCCGAGCTACGTGCTCGGTGGACGCGCGATGGCGATTGTTTACGATCAGGAAGCGCTCGAGAAGTACGTACGCAATGCAGTTGGCTTCACTCCGGATCGTCCGGTGCTTATTGATAAATTTCTGGAGCAGGCAGCGGAGTTTGATGTCGATGCGCTTGCGGACGACACGGCGTGTGTGATCGCCGGTATCCAGGAGCACATTGAAGAAGCGGGCATTCACTCGGGCGACTCTTCCTGCGTGTTGCCGCCCGTGCGGATCGATCCGGAGCACCTGGAGACGATGCGTCATTACGCGCGCAAGCTGGCGAAGGCGTTGTCGGTTTGCGGACTGATGAATATTCAGTTCGCGATCAAGGACCATAGAGTTTACGTGATCGAAGTAAACCCACGCGCTTCGCGCACGGTGCCGTTTGTTTCGAAAGCGACCGGAGTTCCCATTGCGCGCATCGCCGCACTGGTGATGGCCGGCAAGAAGCTCGAGGAGTTTGACTTGCCGGAAGAGTTGACGGTGAAGCGCTTCTTTATCAAGTCGCCGGTGTTTCCGTTTGCAAAGTTTCCCGGAGTCGATCCGATACTGAGTCCGGAGATGCATTCGACAGGCGAAGTGATGGGTATTGGCAACACCTTCGGCGAGGCCTACGGCAAGGCGATGATTGGTGCGGGTATCAGTTTGCCGGCGGCGGGCACAGCATTTCTCAGTGTCAACGACGCTGACAAAGGAGCGGCGGTGTTGCTCGCGCGGCGTCTTGCGCGCCTGGGTTTTGATCTCATCGCCACACTCGGAACCGCTTCGCGATTGCTTGAAGTCGGAATGGAAGTCGAAACTGTTTTCAAGGTCAACGAAGGCAGGCCGAATGTTGTGGACCACATCAAACGTGGCGGCATATCGCTCGTGATCAATACTCCCCTCGGTCGTGTCTCACACTACGACGAACAGGCGATCCGGCGTGCCGCGCTCCAATACAACGTGCCCTGCGTGACCACGATGACCGGCGCGCAGGCGCTCGTCGAAGCGATCGCGGCGGGCGCGGCCGACAGCACTCCCGACGTGCACTCGTTGCAGGAACTTCACGCGATGCGAAATACGGTCGATGCGGTTTCATCGGCTTAGGAAATCGAACACGGGTGGCCACGGAGGGCCACCCCTACAAAGACGGGACGAAA
>JBIOVO010000319.1:0-7321 GCA_044867735.1 Pyrinomonadaceae bacterium
ACAAGCGGGGGCAAGCCCCTCTTCCTGACTGCAATGTTCAGCACGCTCAGTTGATTACGACATGAATGCCCGCGGCTAAGTAGAGCGCGGGTATTTCCTTTTCTCGCGGATTGTTTATTTGATTTAATCAACTCATGAACTCAGCCGAAGGCTTGGTCCTGAAGAACGCCATAGTGGTCCTACCGGACCGCGTGCTTGAAAACGGCACGGTCGTCATTGATTCGGGATCGATTGTGTCTATCGGAGAGAGTGTGTCTGCGTCTCAGGCGAGGGAACTGGATCTTTCAGGACTGGTTCTGCTTCCGGGGTTTATTGATGTACATATTCATGGCGCGGTTGGAGTGGACGTCCTGGATGCGACGGCTGATGAGCTTTGGTCCGTGGCTGACTATT
Source organism: Pyrinomonadaceae bacterium (assembly GCA_044867735.1). Taxonomy (GTDB): domain Bacteria; phylum Acidobacteriota; class Blastocatellia; order Pyrinomonadales; family Pyrinomonadaceae; genus PSRF01. Next base: position 394 of record JBIOVO010000319.1, read on the forward strand.
TGGCGTCGCAGGGCGTGACGAGTTGGTTGCCGACGTTCGTGCCGGCGTCTGATGAGAACTATGCGAGTGCAGTGGCGGCGATTTCGGAGGCTGCGAAGCATTCGACAGGTGCACGCATCGTGGGCGTGCATTATGAGGGACCGTTTGTTAACTCAAAGCAATGCGGCGCGTTGCACACTGAGTATTTTAAGACCTACTCAGATCCTCACGATCTCGATTTCCTGATCGTTCCCGAGAACGCGGCGCGAATGATCACGCTGGCGCCGGAGGTTAGCGGCGGTGTCGAACTGATTCGTGAGTTGAAGAAGCAAGGCTGGGTAATTTCAATCGGTCACACACGCGCGGATTTGAAAGTACTCGACGATGCTTGCGAAGCCGGTGCTCGTCACATGACGCACTTCATGAACGCGATGTCGCCGTTGCATCATCGCACTCCTGGTCCGATCGCGTGGGGATTATCACGCGACGACGTTACGTTCGATCTGATCGCCGATGGCATCCATCTCGATCCGTTCATGCTGCGTTTGTTATTGAAGTTAAAAGGTGAGCGAGGAATCACTTTGATCAGCGACGCGATCAGTGCGGCAGGAAAGGGAGATGGTGACTATCAGATCTGGGGTGAAACAATCGCGGTCAAGAACGGCCGCACTGAGAACGCCGCAGGCAGCATCGCCGGATCGGTGATCAGCATGCTCGACGCCGTCCGACTATTGCATTCGCTTGGAGTTTCCTATGTTGACCTTGCGCGCATGGCTTCAATGAATCCAGCGCACTTGCTGGGGCTCGAAGATCGCGGAGCAATCGAGGTTGGTAAGCGTGCGGATCTAGTAGTTTTGGATAAGGACCTCGAGGTCAAACTCACCGTGATTGGCGGAAGCGTCGCCTTTGGATCTTAGCCGACGGATTTTAAGTTCTGTTCCTTCCAGTTGCGCAGTCCATAACCGCCGATGATCGTGAGTGCGAATCCCAGCAGCACGTGGACCACGTCGTCAACGAAGGTCCAGTGAAAGTATTGAATCGGAGTCAGACCCACCACACTTGCCAACACCTGGTAAAGGTCGATCAAGCCGAAGCTGAAGTTAAATAGGCTCGCCCATAGATCGTTTTTAGTCGTCAGCAACAACAGACCGATCGCGCCGAAGATCAGGTGAAAGATGTTGTAAGGCGCGGCTCCGCTGAGCAGGCTGTATCGTTCGGGAATCACGAAGCCTGCGATGCCCGTGAGCATCAGCAAAGGCGCAACCACCGCGAGAGTTTTCTGGTTCAGCGTTTTATTTTCCATGGGGAGAACTTTCGTAGAATCCGGCACGCTCGTAGGCCTGGTCCACGAGCTCGATGGGATGACAGACGCGCAGCGACATGCCGGCCAGGCGCGCGCCCGCGCCGATGTGCATCTGGCAACCGGGATTTCCGGTGGCGAGAAGATCGGCGCCGGTTTCGCTGATGTGATCCAACTTCTCCTGCAACACGCGCTGCGACATTTCACGTTGCAGCAGATTGTAAACGCCCGCCGCGCCGCAACACCTTTCGGTTCCGTTTAGCGGAACGAATTGCGAGCCGGCCGCGGTGCGGAGCATTCTCTCGGACGCTTCGCCGCCACGTTGACCGTACATGAGGTGACACGACGTATCGTAAGTGACTTGAGTCTCAACGGAAGCGGGCGCCGTTCGCATGCCGGAGGTTTCCAGTTGTTGACTGACGTCGCGAACTCGTGCACTGAAGTTCGCAGCAGGGCCGGCCATCTCTTTATCGTTGGCGAAGAGATGGCCGTAAGTCGTCAACATTGCGCCACAACCTCCGGCGTTCGTAACTACGGGCGTGTCTGAGTCGAAGGCGGCTATGTTCTTCCGGGCGAGCTTACGTGCGCCTTCGAGATCACCCGCGTGTGCGTGCAAAGCGCCGCAACAAACCTGGTCCGGTGGCGCCGTTACCTTGAGCTTGTTGGCGGTCAACACGCGTTCCGTCGCGCGATTCACTCTATCAAAGAGCCCTTCACCGACACAGCCTGTAAACAACAATACGGGTTCGCTCGCCGAATCGGTTTCATTGAAGTCGGATTTTGTCTGTGTTCCGAGGGCCGGCCGTGAACTCTCCAGCAGTGCGAGCCCGAATTCCGCTCGTCGTGAAAGCAGGCCAGTTTTTAGCAGCAAGCGAGCCAGGCCCAGATCGCGAAACCATCTTGATGCGGTAAAAAACAGCCGCAGTCGTGCGGGCGACAGCCAGACGCGTCGCAGAGCGAACCGCAAAAGCTTGTTTGCGAAATCTGACTTTGGCTGCGACTCAAGCAGTACTTCGCGACTCGATTCGAGCAGTTGCCCATACTCCACACCCGCCGGACAAACCTGTTCGCAAGCTCGACAACCCAAACAGCGATCGATGTGCGTGCGAAAAGCGCTGGACGTACTCTCCAGCCGTCCTTCACCGACCGCCCTCATCAGATAGAGTCGCCCGCGTGGCCCATCGTTCTCATTGCCGGTGATCACGTAGGTCGGACACGCCTCAAGGCACAAGCCACAATGAATGCAGGCCAGCAGTTTCTCTTCTTCGCCTGCCATGATTAATTTGACAGGGTTTACAGAATTTTCAGAATGGATCTTTTCTATCGTGTGAATCTTGTTAATCCTGTCTAGTAACCAATCGCCTGTCCGTCGCTTCGTCTCGGATCGGTCGCGCCAAGACGCACGCCGGTTTTCTCCTCGATCATGATCCCTTCCGCATCGCCGAGATAACGTTTCTTCTCCGCGAACTTGTGGCCCCGCGAACCCAGCGCGCGTTGCGTGTCACCCGACAAGCCAAACGGCTCCATCACGATCTCATCGGGCAACCACTGGTGATGAATACGAGGGAAGTCGATCGCCTGCTGGATATTCATCTCGTAGTCGATCACGTTCGTGATGATGCAGAGCACGGTATTGATGATCGTTGGACCACCCGGACTGCCGACGGTGAACCACAAACTGCCGTCCTTCCGCAGCACGATGGTTGGCGTCATCGCTGATAACGGACGTTTCTTTGGCGCCACCGCATTGCGTTCGCCCTGAATCAGTCCGTACATATTTGGCGTGCCGGGCTTTGCGGCGAAGTCGTCCATCTCGTCGTTGAGCAATAGTCCCGTACCCTTAGCGACCGCCGCGGAACCGTATGAGTTGTTAAGAGTGTAGGTGTTAGAAACCGCGTTTCCTTCGGCATCAACGACGGTGAAGTGAGTGGTGTCGTCTGATTCATAACCCGCAGGACGCCCGGCGCGGACCTCTGCGCTGGTTGAGGCGCGATCGATGTTAATGCTCGAACGCAACGTGGCGGCGTACGATTTATCGATCAACCCTGCAATCGGAACTTTGACGAAATCAGAGTCGCCCATGTACTCAGCCCGATCCGCAAACGCGCGTCGCATTGACTCCGCCATCAGATGGTAGCGTTCGGAAGAACTCGCTTCCAACTTGTTCAACTCAAAACCCTCGAGGATGTTGAGCATCTCGATCAAGACTGCACCGCCCGAAGATGGCGGCGGCATCGAGATGATCTCGTGACCGCGATATGTGCTACGCACCGGTGCACGCTCTTTCGCCACGTAACCGCGCAGGTCTTCCATGGTCATGAGGCCGTTGTTGCGCTTCATGTCTGCGACGATGAGTCGCGCGGTTTCGCCTTCGTAAAACTCATTTGGCCCAAGACGCTGGAGGCGCGCGAACGTCGCGGCCAGTTCCGGCTGACGGAAGATCTCGCCTTCCTTGTAGAACGTGCCGTTCTTTAAATAGATCCGTTTTGTTTCGGCGTACTGCGACAGGTACTTGCGGTTCTCGTAAAGCGAACGTGCGAGCGAGTAAGTGACGGTGAAACCGTTACCGGCAAGCCTGCGCGCGGGCTCGACGAGTTGGGCCCAGGTGAGTCTTCCTGACCCATATTTCTTGAGCGCCAACTCCATGCCGCGAACCGTTCCGGGTACACCGGCGGCGCGATAACCGACAAGCGATCCCCCTTCGCCTTCGATCAGATTGCCATCCTTGTCGAGATAGACGTTGCGGTGAGCTGCGGCGGGCGCCATCTCCCGATAATCGATCGCGATGGTGGCGCCGTCCTTTAGTCGAATCATCATGAAGCCGCCGCCGGCAAGATTTCCCGCCGCCGGATGAGTCACAGTGAGCGCGAGCGCAACGGCGATCGCGGCATCGACCGCGTTGCCACCGCGCTTCATGATGTCAACGCCGACACGCGACACAACCTCATTGGTCGACGACACCATGCCACGCTTCGCCCGCACCGGCTCACGAGCCGCGGCGATCGGCATCGTCAGCTTGAATATCAACGCAATAACCAGAATGAATCTTTTCATCGGTCTTTATCCGTCTAATCTGTGATTAAGATGTTTTTGGGATCGAGCTGTTCCTTCACTCTTCGCATCAGTGGAGTGAGCACAACTCCCTGGCGCCTCTCAAACACGTTGGCATGTCCATCAAGCGCGCCGATTTGCCACATCCCATTGTAATCCTCAAAGCGAAACGGCGCCGCTTGAATCTCTTTCCACAACTCGGAGTCGTCCGAAACAAGCTCCGCATTTTCGATCAGCGTCAAAGCCTGTCGGATCTGATAAGCCACGCCCTTTTCATTCCCGGCAAATCGGATGAGCAAAACCGGATCAGTGGCAAGATCCAGCCTGGTAGCAAAGAGCGGCGAGATTAGTTCGACGGCGACCGGGAAAAGGCGTGCGTCCAGGACTTTACGGGCACTCGCAAGCAGCTCAGATTTCGGACCAGCAGCAATCACTGTAGCCTCGCGCGCCGGACGCGGTCGAAGTTTGAAGTTGACCTCAACGATGACTCCGAGAGTTCCGAAACTGCCGGTGAACAACTTTGACAGATCGTAACCGGCAACGTTCTTGACCACTCGCCCACCAGTCTTAATCACGTTGCCGTCTGCAAGGACCACTTTCATTCCGATGACGCATCCTCGTGGATGTCCGTATCCGAACTGTTGTGCGCCGCCGATACCAGTCGCGACCACGCCTCCGATTGTTGCGCGTCCGTCGTCGGGAGGATCGAGTGGCAACCATTGACCGTTCTCTGCGAGCTTAGCGTTGAAATCGCCGAGTTTGACACCGGCTTGCGCGATTGCGATCAGATCCGCTGGTTCGTGTTCGATGATCTGGTTGAGACGACTGGTGTCGAGGATGATATTGGCAGAGGGTTTTAGCCACGTCATCGCGCCGGCAGGCTGAACACTTCGGCCTTCGGCTTGAGCCCGTTTCATTATTTCAGAGACTTCTTCGATCGAGGTTGGTGAGACTTTGGTAGTGCCGGCTAAGTCAAAGTTGGAAAGAGACAAACGCGGATGAACCGGTTCGGACGCAACGGTTTCGCTTTTGACGACTGGAGCGATTGTTTGTCCGTTGGCTGAAGCGCTCACCGCCTTCGCCTCGCCACAGCCACGCAGCATAGGAACGATCTTTCCCGGATTGCAAAGGCCCAAAGGATCGAAAGCCGCACGCACACGCAACATCGCACTCATGTCCGCTTCTGAAAACACGAGTGGCAAAAACTCCCGCTTGTCCAAACCCACGCCATGCTCGCCCGTGATCGTCCCACCTGCTTTGACACAAACCTCCATCAACTCACGGCCTGCCTCGCGCACGCGTGTGACTTGTTCCTGGGAACGAGAATCGAAACAGATGAGCGGATGCAGATTACCGTCGCCTGCGTGAAAGACGTTCGCGATTCGCAATTGATACCTCGCCGCGATCTCATAAGCTGCGCCCAATACCTGCGGCAAACGCGAACGCGGCACGACGGCGTCCTGGATCATCGAGTCGGGCGTGATGCGCCCGAGAGCGCCAAACGCGCCTTTGCGTGCGGCCCAAAGCTTCTTTCTTTCCGCTTCATCGCGGGCGTAACGACAGTTGCGCGCGCCGTACTCCATGCAGATGCTCGTTACCTTTTCCGCTTCATCGTCGAGACCGGCTTCGATGCCGTCCAACTCGATCAGCAGCGCCGCGCCGGCGTCAGGCGGCAGACCGGCGGCGAAGACGCTCGCTTCGACGGCGCGAATGATCTCACGGTCCATCATCTCGAGTGCCGCCGGCATCACTCCCGCCGCGATGATCGCCGACACTGCATGGCTCGCATCGTTTACTTCACCAAACTCTGCCAGGAGCGTGCGGACTGCCGGGGGCGACTGCATCAGTTTGAGCGTGGCTTCGGTCGCGATGCCAAAAGTGCCTTCAGAACCGATGAATGTTCCGAGTAAGTCGTAACCTTGCGAGTCAGCGCCCCCAAGATCCACGACTTCACCCCCAGCCAACACTACGCGAACCCCAAGCACATGGTCCGTAGTCGTTCCATACTTCAAACAGTGAATGCCGCCGGCGCTCTCGGCGATGTTGCCTCCGATCGTGCAGCTTGGCTGGCTCGATGGATCCGGAACGTAATACAAACCGTAGGGAGCGACGGCGCGTGAAACGTGCAGGTTCACGACGCCGGGCTGGACCACGGCGAGGCGATTCTCGACGTCGATACTGAGAATCTTGCGCATGCGCGCCATTTCGATCACGACGCCGGAGTTGAGCGCGAGCGCGCCGCCGGAGAGTCCCGTGCCGGCGCCACGCGGTGTGAACGGAACGTTGGCGCGCGAGAGTTCGCGCATGACCGCCGCTGTCTCTTCAGTTGACGAAGGGAAGACTACTGCACGCGGACGATGTTTGTGATGCGGCAGGCCGTCGCACTCGTAGACGAGTAGTTCGTCAGGCTTTGAGAGAACGTGCTCGCGCCCGACGATTGCGCTCAGATTGTCGATTAGATTATCCACGCCAAGACTAGCGATAGTTTACTACATGACCCAACCGAATGATTGTAGGGGTGGCCCTCCGTGGCCACCCCATCTGATGAATAAAGGTCACAATCGGAAAGATGGGGTGGCCACGGAGGGCCACCCCTAC
>JBIOVO010000320.1:0-50049 GCA_044867735.1 Pyrinomonadaceae bacterium
TCACTGAGCGGGGAGAACGCAACGAGCCGCGCATCGTGATCGCGATGGGTTGCACGCCGGCCGAGAGTGTCTCAATCGCCGTGGAACTGAACGACGTCGATGACGAAGAGACTCGCGCGCGTTACTGCAAGAAGCACGACGCCGAGTTGATCTTGTTGAAGTCGTCAAACGCGCCGGCGGCGCTGATGTATCTCGCGCCACGAAACCGTTCGACGTTGCCGAAAGGCGTCGCGCTCGAACCGCTACTGCGCGTGGTTGAGTTGGGAATGGACGTTTGTGCGCTGCGTGCGGGCGCGCAGAAGAGTGGTAGTCACGAAAATTCAGACGAACTGGCGGGAACGAGTCTGATGCCGGGATTCATCCATTCGAGTCCGGCGATGACGCAGTTAGTGGAAGAAGTACATAAGATCCGCTCGTCCGACGTGACTGTGCTGGTGACGGGTGAGTCAGGCACAGGCAAGGAACTGGTGGCACGTGCGATTCACGCGATTTCTTCGCGCCGGGCAAGGGTATTCGTTCCGTTCAACTGTACGGCAGTGCCGAAAGAGTTGTCGGAAGGTTATCTGTTTGGTTACCGGCGAGGCGCGTTTACGGGAGCAGTTTCCGATTCTCACGGTGTAATTCGAACGGCCGCCGGTGGAACGCTGTTCCTGGATGAAATCGGAGATCTACCCCTTGACGTTCAGCCAAAGCTGCTGCGGTTCTTGCAGGAAGGCGAGATTCAGCCGCTCGGCGAACAACGTCCGAGCAAGGTTGATGTGCGTATCATCGCGGCGACGAATACCGATCTCGAGGAGATGGTCGCTCAAGGGCGTTTCCGTGAGGACCTCTACTATCGACTGAACGTCATTCGATTGCGCGTGCCGCCTTTGCGTGAGCGGCGCTCGGAGATTCCGACCATCGTCAATTACTACGTCAATCATTACTCGGCGAAGTTTGGACGCAAAGATATCCAAATCACGCCGCAGGCAGTTGACTTGTTGATGGTGAGTGATTGGCCGGGGAACGTGAGGCAGCTTTGTAACGAAATTCAGCGGACAGTCGCGCGCGCGGAAGACGGAACAATCATCACTCCCGAGCAACTTTCGCCTGAACTGAAACGGACGTCGTCTCCAACAACACCTTCCGCTGCGGCAACGGCGTCAATTACTTCGATCCCATCTTCTTCCAATTTGCAGAGCACGGGCGGAACTTTGGCTGAAGCACTCGCCGAAGTTGAGCGACGGATGATCGCCGATTCGTTGCGTCGTCACGGCGGCAACATCTCACGCGCGGCTCGCGAACTCGGACTAACCCGCCGCGGTCTCTACCTCAAGCTCGAACGCCACGATCTCAGCGTCAGCGCCTAAACAGTCGTCAGTTTTCGGTTTGAGATCTCCTGCGCGATGTCGGAGATCTTATTGATGTCGAACGGTTTTGCGACCACCCAGTCAGCCTTCACCGCATTTCTCGTCTGCACGCTTATAGCGTCGGCCCATCCGCTGATAATCGCGATCGGCATCGTCTTGGAACGTTCTCTGATTTCGGTAACCAGTTCCCATCCACTCATCTCGGGCATGCCGATGTCGGTAAAGACAGCGTCGAAGCCGCCCTGGTATTGATCGTAAAGTGCGAGGGCAATCTCTCCGCTTTGAGCTGAGACAACCTCGCAGCCTTCGGCTTCGAGGGCTTCGATTAGTACTTCGCGGACGTGTGTTTCGTCGTCAACCACGAGCACGCGAACTTTGTCGTCTGACGGGTTAGCGATGGATTTTTGCATCTCTGTGCCGGCGGTGTCTGGTTGAGCCGGGGATACTTTCGGCAGCGAAATCTTGAATGTGGTGCCACGGCCGGGTTCGCTCTCGACTTCGATGGAGCCTTCGTGGCGACGAATGATACCGAAACTGACGGCGAGACCCATTCCGGTGCCGGCCTTTCCTTTGGTGGTGAAGAACGGATCGAAGAGTCGTTGCTTGACTTCGGGACCCATTCCGGTGCCGGTGTCGGTAATGCAGACGACCACGCGTTCGCGGTTTTCCTGGGTCGCGACGCGAATTTCGCCGCCGGACGGCATGGCGTCGACCGCGTTGTAGATCATGTTCACGAGCACTTCGCGGAGTTCGACCGGATCGCCCTTGACGTGAGCTTGGCAATCGGCGTGGAGAGCAAAGCGAATCGGCGCGAATTCCGAGCGTGTTTCCCAACGCGGGCGGGTCATTTCGCAGGCGTCCTTGAGAAGTTCAGCAATCGAGATGACCTCAAACTCGCGGCTTGGGCGCTGGCGGGCGAAGTCCTGGATGCGGCGGATGATTTGGGCGCCGTCTTCAGCGCTTTTGATGATCAATTCGAGGCCGGCTTCGATCTTTGCCGGGTCGTTGCTGTTGCGGAGAATAAGTTGGGCGCGTCCGAGAATGCCGGTTAGGGTGTTGTTGACGTTGTGGGCGACTCCGAACGAGAGTTCGCCGAGTGCGGCCATCTTCTGGGCATGGATATCCTGTTCGCGCTGGGCTTCGTGGCGGGTGTGGGCCTCGGCGATGGTTTCGAGGCACTTGCGCAACCGTTCGCGAGTGGCGTGTTGCTGAGAATTGGCGAGCAGTTGGTTGGCTTGGGCGCCAATCTCGCGGCGTTCGTCATCCGCGAGCTGCTCACACATCTCTTCGATGAGAATGAGCAACGCCCGGCCTGCACCCTCGCGGTCGCCGCATCTCTCCGCCACGCGTCGTGCGCGTTCGATTATTGGTTTAGCTTCGTGACGGTGCCCGAGGCGGCAAAGGATCAGTCCCTGGGTGGTCAGCGCCTCCGCCAGCAGCGCATCCTCCTCACTCCCTTCCAACGTGCTCACCGCCAGCTCAATGGCCCGCTGCGCCTCGAGATAGTTTCCAGAAGCCAAATAAAGTTGGGCTAACGTGTCGTCTACTTGTGCGCAGCCAATAGTGTCGCGTAGCGCTGCAAACAGGCTTCGCGCACGCTCAAGGTGAGTTTGAGACTCTTCAAAGCGTCTTAGACTGAGAAGAAGGTATCCTCGATTGTTCTCGACGGCGGCGGCATATCTCAGATTCCCAACTTGTTCAAATTGGAACGAAGCCTCTTTATAGTGCGTTAGCGCTTCGTCAAAGTAATGCTTCTTACCATCAGCCACACCGAATTCCTTTAACGTATTTGCCATCTCGGTGCGAAAACGGCCCTTTGTCCATGAACTGGTCAACTCTTCTACACCCGAAACTTGCTCAAGCAGTCGGAATGCTTCATGCAGTCGTCCGGAATGTCGTTCAACTATCGCTAACCTAATCAGGGCAACCGCTCGGAGTTCATATTCGTTTTTTGGCAGACTCGATACGCATCCGCTCAGCGTCGAGTGAGCAATCTCGAAGAGTCCTTGATGGTAGTAGCAACATCCAAGTTCAATCCGAGCCTCAATGCTTTTAGTGTTGTCAGCCAGATGGTCGAATAGGGCAATTGCTCCGCTGATTAATGCTTCCGCTAACCGTTGCCCTCCCACAATTCGCCTTACTCGGGCCATTGCATCAGTTAGCGCTCCCGCTGTCAGAAGCAATTCCGCTGCGGCCAGCTTTTCTAGGCCTCCTTGATCGGGCCACTCACCCAACCTCCACCAACTCGCAAGAGCTGAGCACCCATCGTCATAATCACCAATCTCAATCTTTTCTCGTGCGGTAGCGCAGCAAGCAAGGACTCGGTCGCTTTCACTTACCGAATCCAGCGCAACTCGATCAATCGCCGAACGTTTTCGTGAGATCAGATGTGACATGGTAGGCCAAGTGATGGATACGGTGTATGCACTGACACCATCCTATACATGGTTAGATCTAAGCTGGAGCGGAATAACGACTACTGATTCTTCAAGCAAATTCGTAGATGTTTCTTCTCAAACAAGCCATTTGTTTACCCACTAACCAATTTTTCAGCGGCATTTGCCGGTGGAGCCACTCCAAGTTATTTGGTCGTCTAAGTCTAGGTAAATCAAGTGCTTAAGAGTATCAGGCTGCTCCCATCTCGATGTGGCACGGACTTTGAAGGCTACGTGCACCAGAACAGTTATTTGATGCGGTCGACTTCAAGGCATGCTTCGCAGGCGAGACCTAAAGTCGACCGGAACCCCTGACGGTTAAACACCAGGAGTAGAACCGATGAAAAATCTCAAATCGATCATGTGCGCCGGAATGCTGTTGATAGTGGTGTCGGGCTCCGCGTTAGCTAAGAGCGGAACCATTTCAACAACCAAATCCGGCACCATCTCAACCACGAAATCTGGAATTATCTCGACCACCAAGTCCGGCACGATTTCAACGACCAAGTCCGGAACGATCTCGACGACACGTTTTGGAAGCGTTTCGACAATCTCAACCGATCCGACCCGTCATGAGAGTCTCGATTGGGCGTTTCAGCTTCTATTCGCCGTGATTGGCTCATGGTAAAGACCTGTCACTTTGAAGGGAATTCGGTCTCGGTAATCTGTAATGCTAATCAAAGATCATTCAAGCTGAACGTTTTGGAGCTGGCAGCCGCCCCTTTGACGACTAGGGGCAAGCGGTATGCCGCAGAAAGGCTTGGCTATGAAGCTAGATTTATCAACGATGGATTTCATTAGTGGTGACGATCCTACTTCGGTGAATGAATTGAAAGGGTTTATCTTTCCGGAGGATTGAAATGTCACCCATGGGACGCTCACATGGGTCTTGCTATCGTTCTTTAGGAGTAGCAGGATATGAGAGTCCATTTAGACATTTCACGATGCGAAGGCGAATAGAGGCTTGTTGGGTGGTAGCAAAGAGCTTTTGTAGTTTCCCAACAAACTCAGCTCTCTCAACTGACTCAAGATGACGTTCCATCTCTTCAAACATAACAAGTAAGGCTCGACCGGCTCCTTCCGTATCCCCACATCTCTCCGCAACGTTATACGCGCCCTGGAAACTTCTTCTTGCCATACCATGATTTCCCTGCTTGCTTGCAAGTACACCCTTTGTGATCAGTGCTTCGGCCAGAAGCGCTTCCCCGTCGGTCATTTCTAATGTCGTAATCGCTCTTTCAATAGTTTCTTCTGCCAGGCCGTATTGTTTTGTCTCGATGTAAAGTCGGGAAAGCGTTTCGCTTACCTGGGCTCCCCGAACTCGATCACAAAAACTGTCAAATAACTCGCGAGAGCGCCGCAAATGTTTCTCCGATTCTTCGTAAGATCCGAGACTGAGTAACAGAAATCCCATATTGTTCTCAACAACAGCGACGTAACGGTGGTGTCCGACAGCTTCGAATTCACGAAGTGCCCCAAAATAGAAGTATCGGGCGTAATCAAGGTAGGCTCTAACGTTCTCAGATATGGCGAGGTCCTTGTATGTTGAGGCCAGTTCTAGACTGTAGCGACTTGTTAACCAAGGACCAGAGACATCCACGAGCGGCCTAGCTTCGAGTAGTCTAGTCAAGGCGTCTTTCGGTCGACCGGCATGCCGCTCAAGACTTGCTAGCCTAATCAACGCGAGGCTACGCAGTTCGCAATCAGAATGAGTGAGGTCATCGAGAACGCGCACCAGCGTCGAGCGTCCAAAGTCAAACAGTCCTTGCCGATAATAGCAGAGAGCGAGCTCGATTCTTGCTTCAGCTGCTCTTTGTTTGACTCCCAACTGCTCAAATAGAGCAATAGAACCATTCAATAACTCTTCGGCTTGCCGCTGCCCTCGCTGAACCTGCTTTGAACTGGCAACCCATCCTGCGAGTTCGCCTGCAGTGAATAGGAGATCAGCACACGACTGTTGGTTCAAACCACCAAGCTTCGGCCACTCACCAAGTGACCACCATGGCTGAAGAATGAGACAAGCGGCTTCATAGTTACCACCATCTATTTGCTCGCGAACAATGCAGCAATAGACCTGTACTTGCTCGATGGAGGTTAGCTGATTCGATGCAATCCTGAGCGGAAACCGTTCGCGACTAGACTCGTTCTTGACTTCAATCCTGGATTGATCGTGTGCCAAAATCGTGGCCTCATTATAAATCCGTTCGCTAACGAGATATGCCGCATACCATTGGTGCGCGGATGGGTAGCTGCTTTGGAGTTCGTTGGCGCGGCGCAATTCGCGCTCGGCACTCTTCCAGTCCCATTCGAAACGGAGTCGAATCTTGGGGTCCAATTCATCTGGCCGCTCGCTGTCAATGGGCGGAGGATCGCTTACGTTCACAAACAGGTCATCTTCGGGCGGGAGATAATTTGTCGCTAGCCTTAGATAACAATCGACGATACCTGCGTAAGCCAACGCGTAGTTCGGATCTATCTCGATCGCACGTCGGAAATGGACGATCGCTTTCTCAATGCCCCTTCGTGTGTATTGACTCCAGTGGTAACGGCCCTGGAGATAACACTGATAAGCCTCCGCATTTTCCGTGTACCGCGCAGTCGCTCGCTTTACGTCGTCACCGCTTAACGTCAGATTCAAAGTCGCAAGCAGTTGTCGTGTGATGGCTTCCTGGATCTGGAGAATATCCTTGCTCTGAAAATCGAAACTCTCTCCCCACAACTGCCAGCCGTTCGCCGTCTCAACCAGCTCCGCCGCAATCGACACGCCTGCATTCCGTATGCTGACGTTCCCGATTAACACAACGCTTGCGCCCAACTCCCTGCCAAACTGCTGGGGTTCGGCATTCCTGATCTTGTACCGGAACACCCTGCTGCACGACATAACCCGCAACTTGGAAACACGAGATAGATTGTTGATTAGATTTTCGGTAATACCGTCAGCGAGATACTCCAATTCATCATTACCAGTGTTATTAACGAAAGGAAGTACAGCGACGACGGGACACGGCGAAACCGGCTCTTTGCTTAGAGAATCCGTGCTTGCATTTTGATCTGCACCAACGTTGCTCACGGTTGCAATAAAGCGATAACCTCGTCGCGCGACGGTTTCAATGTATTTTGGCCCAACGCGGTCATCACCCAGGACTCTTCTCAACGTGAAGATATTCTGCGTCAGGTTCGCTTCCTCGACGAACGTATCAGGCCAGACACGCCTTAATAACGCATCCTTTTCAACAAGTTCTCCTGCATTCATCACAAGGATCATGAGGATCTCGGTGGCTTTCGGCGTCAACGGAATCGTTTCCCCGTCGCGCGTAAGGAGCCGTGTACCAAAGTCCAGGTGGAATGGCCCAAATTCGTAAATGAAGTTATCGGTGAAGAACATAAGTCTCGATTCCAATTCAAGTTGTCCGGGGAACGTTTGCAAGGCATTTCTCAACGCGAGCGAGAAGCGCGGTTTGTTGAGTTGACGCAAATAGCTTTTCCAACTTTTCAGATAGGTGGATCTTTTCCGTTTGCTCTATTTGGTCGCCCCTCTCCTCAATCAAGATCAACAAGGCACGCCCGGCACTTTCATTGTCACCACACCTTTCGGCAACTCTATAGCCCGCTTCGAAACTCTTTTTGGCAGCTCGAAACCGGTCCAGTTTGCACAATAGGAGGCCTTGCGTCGTCAACGCCTCAGACAAGAGCGCTTCGCCATCAATGACTTCAAAGATCTCGATGGCTTTCCTAATAGCTTCTTCCGCTAATGAATATCGCTTCATTTCGATAATACCTTTCTCAGCAGGAAGATGCTCTGCGTGAGGTTCGCTTCCTCAACAAACGTGTTGGGCCAGACTTGCTTCAGCAATTCGTCTTTTGGCGCCAACTCACCTGCGCCCACTACGAGCATCGTGAGTATGTCGGCCGCTTTTGGTGCTAAAGAGATCGTTTCGCCGTTACGCAAGAGTACGCGCTCGCCCGGATTGAGGCGATATGGACCAAGTTCGTAGCTGAGGTTGCTATGAGGCATAAACTTCTTGAGAAGAAGTTGATAACTCTTTGAGAGTGTCCTAAGGATTTTCTGTTTGTAGAGTGAGTATAGTTCCCACGTCGTCAAACGCAACTGCTATTTAACGGCTGCAAGATTCTATGAGCAAGCCTGAAGAATGGCAAGAACCGAGAAGTTCTCGGATGCGCATGATCCGGCCCGGTTGAGAGAGGGGGCAAAATCAACTGGTGGGACAGGTGGGTGTCCTTCAGCCGGATTTGGGTACCTCACCCCAGCGACCTTCTAATCCCTTGCGCCTCTCGGCGACTTCGCCCAGCAGAGTTGCCTTGTGGCGCAAGGGCCAGAAGTAGAGATTGAATCTCCCGTGCCGAACACTGAGGAACCACGATCTTTGTCTGCCGCATTCTCCCACTGGTATTCTCTTCTTCTGCTTTAGCATGTCAGAAGAGAATTCCAGACTCAAAGAACGTGTACGCGCGTTTTGGCAGGAACATCCGTGCGGAACCAAGTTTGCCGACGCTGAACCTGGTTCACGGAGGTTCTATGAATTGGTAACAGAACATCGTTACCAAAAGGAATGGCACATTCCTGCGGCGGCAGGATTTGCAGAAGCAGGAAATCTGCGGGTGCTTGAAGTCGGCTGCGGACTGGGAACTGACGGAGCTCAGTTCGCAAAGGCCGGCGCCGAATACACCGGCGTTGATCTAACGCAAGCGGCCGTTGACCTCGCGAAACGGCACTTCGAAGCATTAGAACTCCCGGGCACCTTTCGTATCGCTGACGCGGAACGGCTGGATTTCCCGGACAACTTCTTCGACGTTGTCTACTCTCACGGCGTGCTTCACCACACGCCAGACACTGCCGGTGCTGTGCGCGAGATCCACCGTGTTCTGCGTCCCGGCGGCAAAGCTGTGGTCATGTTGTACCACCGAGACTCATACAACTATCGCGTCAACATCTCGATGCTTCGACGCGCCGGAGTTCACCTTTTGAGGTGGAACGCAGGAGTGAAGTTTGTTCATCGCTTAACGGGGGAAGCGAAGGAATCCCTGCGCGAACATGCGAAACAGTTGCGGTCAAAACCTGAATACCTGAGTTCCGAAGAGTTTTTAAGCAGGAACACTGACGGTGCCGGTAATCCACTCGCGCGAGTGTATTCGCGCACTGAAGCCCGCGATCTTTTTAAAGACTTTGCCGAAGTAGAAACGCGGACCTACTTCTTAAACAAACGATGGCTACCGATCCTTGGCCCAATACTTCCACGCTCTCTGGAGTCGCGAATGGCATCGCGATGGGGCTGGCATTTGTGGATCTATGCTACAAAGGGGTGATGAAAAAAGTTCTCATAACCGGTGGCGCGGGTTTCATCGGCTCGCATCTTGTGGATCGACTGCTGGCGACCGAAGTCGAGCACGTCACCGTCGTCGATGACTTTAACGACTTCTATGACCCCTCGATCAAACGCGCCAACATAGGCGAACATTTGAAGGATCCGCGGTACCGCCTCGTTGAAAGCGACATTCGCGACGCTGCCGCGCTGCAACAAGCATTCGAACACGCCGATTTCGATTGCATCGTTCACCTTGCCGCGCGTGCTGGTGTTCGCCCTTCGCTTTCTCAACCGCAGCTTTACAGTGAAACAAACATCAACGGCACACTAAATCTCCTCGAACTCGCACGCCGCCAAAACATCAAGCAATTCGTCTTTGGTTCGTCGTCCTCTGTATATGGCATCAATGCCCACGTGCCTTTCAGCGAAGACGATCCCATTCGTCAACCGATTTCACCTTACGCGGCGACAAAGGGCGCCGGCGAACTTCTTTGTCACACCTATTCGCACCTTTACGGTCTGCGTTGCATCTGTCTTCGCTTCTTCACCGTCTACGGACCGCGGCAACGACCGGATCTCGCAATTCACAAGTTTGCGAAACTGATCAGCGAGGGAAAATCAATCCCGGTTTTCGGCGACGGAACCACACGTCGTGATTACACCTACATTGACGACATCATCGACGGCGTGATTGCCGCCATGCACTACACCCTCACCGATTTTGACGTTTTCAACCTCGGCGAATCCCGCACGGTTGAACTTCAGGAACTGATCTCTTTGCTGGAAAAAGAGCTCGACACACACGCCATCATCGATCGCCAGTCTCCCCAACCCGGAGACGTTCCGCAGACCTTCGCCGACATTTCGAAAGCCAACGCGCTCTTGAACTACCACCCGAAAACGCAGATCGAGGATGGTTTACACCGCTTTATCGAGTGGTTTCAGATGAGCCGCTGACAAATCTGGTCTAGAATACCCCTGCGGCACACGCCCGATTGCCCTAAACTACCATTGATGAAGATTCTCGACGAACAGCAACATCTCAAACACGACCGAACGCCGATTCCCAGACTCGATTCCCCGGACGTGTCCGTTTTTCTTCCCGTCTTCAACGAAGAGCCAAATCTTTTTCCACTGCACGCCAAGCTCAACGACGCGCTCAAAGCGCTCGGACGGTCGGCGGAGATCGTTTACGTGGACGATGGTTCTACTGACGGCAGTCTCAAAGTCCTGCGCGAGATCGCCGATCTGGATCCGCGGGTTCGAGTTGTTGCCCTCCGGAGAAACTACGGACAAACAGCCGCGATGGCCGCCGGTATCGATGCAGCGAAGGGAAAAGTGCTGATCCCGATGGACGCGGATCTTCAGAACGATCCCGCCGACATCGCGCGTCTCCTGCAAAAACTTGACGAGGGTTACGACGTAGTCTCCGGATGGCGCAAGAACCGCAAAGACAAGATGGTCACACGCAAAATACCGTCGATGATCGCGAATCGTTTGATCTCGTGGATCGGCGGCGTGCCACTTCACGATTACGGCTGCTCGCTGAAGGCATATCGCCGCGAGTCGTTGGAAGACGTTCGCCTTTACGGCGAGATGCACCGGTTCATTCCGATCTACGCTGCCTGGGCAGGCGCTCGCGTCACCGAAATACCCGTCGAGCATCACGCGCGCACGATGGGCAAGTCGAAATACGGTCTTTCACGCACGGTCAAAGTCATCTTTGACCTGATGACGATCAAATTCATGGCCTCGTATCAAACTAAACCGATCTACGTCTTCGGTTCGTTTGGTATGCTTGCGTTTGGGATCTCCTTGCTGGGTGGTCTCTACGCCGTCTTCCTGAAGATCTTTCACAAAGCAGACTTCGTGCAAACTCCATTGCCGATCCTATGTATTGTCATGTTTGCAGTCGGAGTTCAGTTTCTACTCATGGGTCTACTCGCGGAAATGTTGGTTCGCACCTATCACGAATCTCAGGCGAAGGCGATCTACGCCGTCCGCGAACGATTAGGCTTCCCAGACTCTAGACAATAAGATGTGCGGTATTACCGGTTGGGCCAATCTCGATGCTTACACGCCTCCACCTGAAGGCGCGCGCGACTTGCTTCACGCGATGTGTGAGCGCATGGTCCACCGCGGACCCGACTCCGAAGGTCTGTTCGTAACCAGCGGCGTAGCGCTTGGCATGCGCCGTCTCGCCATCATCGATCTCGTCACCGGCGAACAGCCCGCATTCAACGAGGACAAGAGCGTCGCCGTCATTCTCAACGGCGAGATCTACAACTATCGCGAACTCCGCGCGGATCTCGAAAAGCGTGGTCACGCCTTCCGCAGCGCCTCCGATACAGAAGTGCTGCCACATCTCTACGAAGAGTATGGCGATGAAATGATTCGCCAACTCAACGGGATGTTCGCCTTTGCATTGTGGGACAGCCGGCGGCGCCGGTTGCTAATTGGGCGCGACCGGTTCGGTGAGAAACCACTCTACTGGGGCGTCTTCGACAACACGCTGCTGTTTGCTTCCGAGCCGAAAGTTCTGCTAGCCCACCCGGCAGTCAAACCATCTCTCAACTTACAGGCGCTACGACAATACCTGTCCTTCGACTACGTCCCGGCGCCACTTTCGATCTACGAAGGCATCAACAAACTTCCCGCAGCACACAAACTCGTCCTCGAAGATGGACGCGTGTGGGTCGATCGTTACTGGCAACTGAGCTACAAAATCGCCGAACCCGTTCCATCTGAAAATGAGGCCGCCGATCGTTTAGAAGAGTTATTGGCTGACGCAGTGCGCATGCGTCTGGTGTCAGACGTGCCGTTGGGAGTACTCCTGTCCGGCGGCGTCGATTCCTCGAGTGTTGCCGCCCTTGCAGTGCGCGCTTCGTCGGAACCAGTTAAGACATTCTCGATCTCATTTGCGGAGGCGTCGTTCGACGAGTCGGCATATGCGCGTGGCGTCGCAAAGTTTCTCGGCACGGATCATCACGAAGAACGTCTGAGCGCAAACCTGGCAGCGAATCTCGTCAGTGAGATCGGAGCGTGGATGGACGAGCCTTTCAGCGATCCGTCACTCGTGCCGACTTACCTTTTGTCGCGTTTCACGCGCAAGCACGTCACGGTCGCCCTCGGAGGTGATGGCGGCGATGAACTGTTCGCGGGTTACCCGATGTACGCGGGATTACGTTGGGCGGAGTTCTATAAGCGCTTCCCGCCGGCATTGCGCGCCAGCATCGTTGAACCGCTCGTAAAGTTGCTCCCAGTCAAAACCACGAACCTGTCGTTCGACTACAAGGCGCTCCGATTTGTTACCGGCGCGAAGTACGACACGGTCGCGCGGCATCATGTCTGGTTTGGTTCGTTCACACCTGAAGAGCAGATGCAGTTGTTGTCTCCCGAGGCGCTCGCGGAAACCAACGACGACATCTATGCACAGGCGCGAGAGTTTGCCGAAGAGTGTGACAACGCGGATCTGGTAACGAGGATGCAAAGCGTTGACACGCGTCTGTATCTCGCCGAAGACATCCTGACTAAGGTCGATCGCGCAAGCATGGCGGTGTCGCTGGAAGTACGCGCGCCGTTCCTGGATCCACGCGTTGCAGAGTTTGCCGCATCGCTGCCTTCCAACTACAAACTGCGTGGTCACAAGACGAAGTACATCCTCAAAAAAGCCGTCAACGATCTGCTGCCACGGTTTGTGACGCGGCGCGGTAAAAAGGGTTTCGGAGTGCCGGTGGCGGAATGGTTGAAAGTTAAACTGCGTCCGCTCGCTCGAGATCTGCTGTCGCCTGAGCGCGTGCGCCGCGCTGGTGTGTTCAATCCGGAATACGTCGCTCGTTTGCAGGACGAACACGAACGCGGTATTGCGAACCATCGCAAACTGCTTTGGACGTTATTGATGTTCGAACTTTGGCACGAGAGCTTTGTCGAGACACCGAGGCGAATTGAGACCTCGGTGGGAAGCAGGGAAGGCTGATTGATTAAGCGTGAACGATTCAGCCCAACTTTTCCAAACCGCCTACGATGAACTCTTCTCCTGGTGCAAGCGACATGATTTCGCCGGACACGATCCATTCGACGCCTTGAACAGTCGTCTATTTCAAGCAACCCCGCTCGCAAACTCCCGCAACGCTCGTTTTATCTGGACGCAAATCCTAAAACGTTCTCCGACTGATCTTCGCGCATTGGTCAAAGTGCCGGCGGAGCGTAACGCAAAGGGTATCGCCTTGTTTGCGTTGGCGCAGGTTGCGAACCATCGTCGAGTCAGGACCGAAGAATCTGCACGACAGGCGCGCGAGTTCTTGTCAGCGTTGCTGTCGATGAAAGCGGATGGTTATAGCGGTGCGGCCTGGGGTTACAACTTCGATTGGCAAAGCAGGAACTTCTTCGCACAACGCAACACGCCGACAATCGTCCCGACTGCTTTTGCAGCGCGAGCTTTCATCGAGGCAGCAACGCAGTTTCAAGGTGATGAATACCTTCAGACGGCACGCAGCGTTTGCGATTTCATCCTGAAGGATCTCCCACGCACCGTCGATAACGACACTGAACTCTGCTTCAGCTACGCGCCAAACAGCAGCACGCAGATCTTCAACGCGACTCTGCTGGCCGCTGAAGTGCTGGCGTGTGTTGGTAAGTTAACGGGCGAAGAACAACTGTGCGACACGGCCAAGCGCGCGACTCAGTATGTCGTCAACAACCAGCAACCGGACGGCTCATGGCTCTACGGCACAGATCCCAATCAGTCGTGGGTCGACAACTTTCACACAGCTTACATTCTCTTCTCGCTGAAGCGAATCGTAGCCGCCATCCCATCAGGCTCGGAATTTCACTCCGCATTGCAACGAGGTTATGAATACTGGAAGGCCAACTTCTTTCTTGCGGAGGGATGGCCGAAATACTACCATGACGACCCTTATCCCGCTGATGCGCACGCCGCAGCCAGCGCTGTGATCACTTTCCTTGAATGTGCTGAACTCGACGCGGACGCTTCAAGGCTGGCCCGGAATGTTGCGTCCTGGACCATTCCAAACCTGCGCGATGCTCGTGGCTTCTTTTATTATCAACGACGACGGTTTTATACCGTGCGCAAACCCTACATGCGCTGGACTCAGGCGTGGATGCTCTACGCCCTCGCGCGTTTGCTTGAAGAAAGTAGTTAGCAAACAACAATGATCAGAGTTGGCGTAATTGGTTATGGCTACTGGGGACCGAACCTGGTGCGAAACTTTATGGCCGCGCCCGGTTCGGCGGTGACAAGAGTTTGTGATCTGCGGAAAGAGCGTCTCACTTCGTTAGTTAAAATTTATCCTGGCTTAAAAACTTGTAGTGACGCGACGGAGTTGATCCAGGATCCCAAGGTAGATGCGGTAGTAATCGCAACCCCGGTATCCTCACATTTTGATCTGGCGCTCGCAGCACTGAAAGCCGGCAAACACGTACTGGTCGAAAAACCGCTCGCTGCGACATCGGATGAAGCACGCAAACTCGTTGACGAAGCTGCCGCGCGAAACCTGGTTCTGCTGGTGGACCACACGTTTGTCTACACCGACGCCGTGCGCAAGATTCGCGGGCTGATTGTTTCGGGTGAACTCGGCGAGATTTATTACTACGATGCCGTGCGCGTTAATCTCGGCCTGTTCCAACACGACGTCAACGTCATCTGGGATCTCGCGATCCATGATCTTTCGATCATGGATTTCGTGCTTCCCGCGAAGCCTGTAGCGATCTCTGCTACCGGAATCAGTCACGTTCCCGGACAACCGGAGAACGTCGCCTACATCACGCTCTTTTTTCCCAGCGCTCAGATCGCTCACGTGCACGTCAATTGGCTGACGCCGGTAAAGGTTCGCCACACGCTGATTGGCGGCAGCGAGAAGATGATTCTGTACGACGATCTCGAACCTAGCGACAAACTGAAGGTCTACGATAAAGGCATCAGCGTGGCGCCTGGACCAGAAGACGTTTACCGCATGCTCGTCAGTTATCGATCCGGCGACATGTGGGCGCCGCGGCTCGACAACACGGAAGCGCTGCAAACCGAAGCGCTCCATTTCATCGATTGTATCGAAAACAACAAACAGCCCGAGACAGATGGACCAGCAGGACTGCGGATGGTGAGCATGATCGAGGCCGCCGAGAAATCGCTGCGCGAGCGCGGCAGGCTGGTCGAGATCCACTGGTGACCATCAATGCGTCTCTGGATCGATCTTGCAAATTCACCTCACGTTCCGTTCTTCAGAGCACTCGCCGATAGATTCATCGCCCAGGGTCACGAGATCGAAACAACCGCGAGAGAGTTTGCGGAGACAGTTCCGTTGGCCCAGGCGGCGGGATTCGAAGCGGAAGTAGTCGGTGTCCACGGTGGCCGTGCAATATCGAAAAAGGCCGGCACCGTGATGAGTCGTGCGTGGGCGCTGGCGAACTGGGCGCGCACGCGTCGCTTCGATCTCGCGATCAGTCACAACTCATACTCTCAAATCATCGCCGCGCGTGCCTTGCGAATCAGAACCGTCACGTTGATGGACTACGAGTATCAGCCGGCGAACCACCTCGCCTTTCGTCTCACGTCGCGAATCATCGTGCCGGCAAGCTTTCCGGCCAAGCGCTTGCGACGTTACGGCGCGGGTGTTGGGAGGGTGCGTCGCTATCACGGCACGAAAGAAGATGTGTACCTGGCCGACTTTCGTCCCGACCCGGCGTTTGCTGTGCGGTTGTCTGAGCTTGGTATCAACCCGGATAATGTGCTGGCCCTGGTGCGGCCGCCGGCGCATGACGCCTTGTATCATCGTTTTCAGAACGCGTTGTTTGACGAGGCGCTGGCGAGGTTGCTCGCAAAGGAGCGGGTCCAAGTGATACTACTGCCGCGAAACGAAGCGCAGCGAGCTGCGTATGCGCCGAGAGCCGGCGAACGTTTGATTATCCCGGCCTTTCCGTTGGATGGTGCTAACCTGATTAACGCGAGCGACATCGTTATCAGCGCCGGAGGGACGATCAATCGTGAAGCGGCGGCGCTGGGTGTGCCGGCGTTTAGCATTTACGCGGGCGAGTGGGCGTCGGTTGACGAAGAGTTGATCAAAGAAGGACGGTTGCAAAGGATCTCGACTGCCGCTGACTTGCAGAGGTTGCAAGTCAAAAAGAAGCCGGCCGCGAATCCACGTCGATCGACAGCCGTGATCGACGAAGTCGTCCGGCTCATATTTGAGTAAACGTGCGAGCGGAACGAACTCGGCAAACGATTGTTGATGCGAGTGTGGTGCGTGTGCCCGGGCGCGCGCCGCGCTGGATCGTGCCCGCCGTTAAGGTCTCGCTCGTTGTCGCCGATGCACTCGCCGCTGCGTTTTCTTTCATCCTTGCATTCTATGTTCGTGAAAGCGTTTCCGTGCTTGCGAACGATGGCGGTTTTGCCTGGAGCAACCGATTCGCGCCGTACGGCGCCTTATTACTATTCATCGTCGGCATTCGCTTGCTGAGTTTTCGTTACTGCAATCTCTATCGCGTGCGCGGTGAGTTTTCACTGGTCGACGATAGCATCCGCATCTTCAAAGCGACTGCGATCGGTTCGCTATTGATTGTAGCGGCCGCGTTTTTGTATCGCGGTGGTTTTGAGTTTCGCGCGTTCTCGTATGCGCGCGGCGTGTTCGTGGCCGACTTTTTCTTCGTGCTGATCAGCGTCGGACTACTCCGGTTTGTGATGCGTTCGGCCCAAACGTTTGTTCGCGGACGTCAGATCAATCTGATTCCGACGCTCGTGGTCGGTCGTGGACCAGAGGCCTCACTGTTCATTCGCGAGATGCGCTCACGCCCGACGCTTGGTTATCGCGTGATCGGCGTTGTGGATACGAAGACAGTCGATGCTGCGTTAACTTACGAAGACGTGCCCGTGATCGGAACGCTTGAGTCGTTGCCGGAAGTGATTCGTGACTCCGGCGCGAACGAAGTGATCATTGCCGACCCGCAGGTCAACGGAGACGCGCTGTTTGAAGTGATGATGCGATGTGGGCGGCGACGCGGAGTTGAATTTCGCATCGCGCCGAGTTTGTTCAACTGTCTTCCGCGCAAGACCGAAATCGATCAGATTGGCGTGCTGCCGATGATCCGCCTTTTTCGCGAACCGCTTTCGAGCGGCGCGCGAATTCTGAAGCGCACGTTCGACATCATCGTAGCGGCACTCTCCATCACATTGCTATTCCCACTCTGGCTACTGATCGCGTTACTGATAAAACTGGACTCAAGAGGCCCGATCTTCTACACGCAGGAGCGCGTCGGCATGGATGGACGGCTTTTCCTGCTTTACAAATTCCGGACGATGACCGCCGGAGCCGATCCCGAGCTTCATCGCGAGTATCAACGCGCGTTCATCGCCGGACGTGCGGAAGCAAACCTCGGCGACGATCAAAAGCCGACTTACAAACTACTCGCCGATCCACGTATCACGCGAGTCGGAAAATTGTTGCGACGTACGAGCCTGGACGAAGTGCCGCAACTGCTGAACGTACTATTGGGCGACATGAGTTTGGTTGGACCACGCCCACCGATACCGTACGAGGTTGAAGCGTACGAGTTATGGCATCGCAAGCGACTCGACATGAAGCCGGGGCTCACCGGGCTGTGGCAAGTGTCTGGAAGGAATCGATTGCCGTTTGAAGAGATGGTGAGGCTCGATCTCTTCTACATTGAAAACTGGTCGTTGCTGCTCGATCTGAAGATCATTCTGCGCACTGGCTTCGTGATGATCGGGCGAGAAGGATTCTAACCACAGAGAAAACAGATCGGTTCTATTCAGCTAAGCCCGCCAGGGCAACCCCAAGTAAGAGTATCTTCTTGATTCCTTTGTAAAGCGGTTCGATTTCGCAATTCTCAGTGAGCGCGTGCGTATCGCTGCACGGTCCCGCGCCGGTTGAGATCGAAGTGATGCCCTGCAAGAGTGCTACGCTCGAGTTGTTGGCGCCGGCATTTCCGATAGGCGGATCGAAACCCATTGCCCGATGGACCGCTTCCGCAATCTTGACCAGCTTCGACTCGCGATTGCCCGGCAACATTGCGGCAGGCGACGTGGAGATCACCTCCGTTTTCACCGTCATGCCGACACGCTTTGCTTCTTCGTCGAGGATCGTGGCGATACTCTTTTCGAGATCGGTCATCACCTCGTTACTCGTCGAACGCAGATCGACCGAAAACCACGCGTCAGCAGCCTTTGCGTTGACTACTTCCGAACCGCCAATCATTCCGATGTTCAGGTTCGACGAGGGGCTGGTTGGAACCTTCAACTCGTAAATGCGTGCAATAGCTCGGGCCATCGGCAACGTTGCGGAGTAAGGCGGAGTTCGAGATCGCGTATGCCCGCCTGGTCCAATGAAGTGGTGGCGGTACCAGTTGATACCGATGCCGGCGTAGGTGAATCCTTCGTAACCGCCATCTAGCGCGATGTAGTAATCGACTTTGTCTTTGTTGTCTTTCGTATACTGCTTCACGCCGGTCATGCCGGCCTCTTCATCAACGGTAAACAGAAAGACGAGATCGCCTTTTGTCTTTATATTTGTGGCGTCGAGTGCGCGGATGGTGGCGAGGAGGGCTTCGATGTTTCGTGTATCGTCGCCAACACCGGGAGCGTAAACGCGGCCGTCGCGAACGGTCGCTTTGATCTTCAAGCCCGGTTGAAAGACAGTGTCCATGTGTGCGTCGAAGACGGTGACTGGTCCACCGCCGGTTCCCTTGCGCGTGGCGATCAGGTTTCCGGCGGTGTCGTAACTGATTTCGAGCTTGTGTTTCCGCAGGAGGCTCTCGATGTATCTAGCTCGCTCTTGCTCGTGTTTCGATGGCGCATTGATCTCGGTGATGGCGATCCATTCGCGGAGGATTTCGTCGCGCGTCTTGTCGATGTGATCAAAGGCCGCTTTCACACGTGAGTCTTCCTGAATCGCTTTCACTTGTTCAGCGTGAGACTGGGCGTACGACGAGAGGGGAAGAGACAGAGCTACGAGCAGCAATAAAATAACGCGCATGAAATTTCCTTTAGAGATGGAATAGTAGGCCACCAGCATTCTAATATGCGGATGATGCAGATTTCGAATAGCGATTTGCAACCGGGAATTATCACCTGGTTCGAGCGAGCGATTATCGCTTGTCTGCTTCTCATCGCTCTCGCCGCACCGCACTCAATTGCGCTGACACAAATCGGCTGGCTGGTTGGTTTGACGCTTTGGGTCATCCGGTTCTTTTTGTACCCACGGCCACAACTCTTTCGCTCACCGGTCGACTACGCGTTGTTCGGCTTCTTCATACTCAGCGGAATCTCGAGTCTGTTTTCTTATAGCCCGATGACGTCGATCGGGAAGATGCGCGCGGCAAGTTTGTTCACGGTGGTTTACCTCGTGTCGCAGAATGTGCACTCGTTGCGAGTAGTGCGTTGGCTTGCGTTCACGCTGATCGCTTCATGCATGCTCAATGTGTTGTGGACTGCGGAACAGGTGCTCGTCGGTAAGGGCGTGAAGGTGCAGGGCGTCAGCGCCGAGAGCCCGCTTGCGAAAGCAGTGTTTCACACCAGGACTGTGACCAAAGCGACGCCCATTGTCGATGGCGACACGATTTGGGAGATCGATGGTCACAAGGTTAGTAATCCGGACGAACTCGCGGTCGCGCTCGCGTCAGGATCGGATGTGGCGAAAGTCAGGATCTATCGGGTGGAGTGGATGCCCGAACTCGAAGTGCCGCGAAAGTTGCTCAGCGGGACGAATGCTTTGCAGCAGTTGGGAATCAGCGGTTGGTCGCGTGGTCGCGATTGGCGCGCAACCGGTTTTTTCGGTCATTGGGTTACGTACTCAGAAGTGCTGCAATTGATCGCTTCGTTGGCGTTGGGATTTTTTCTCACGCTAAAGAACAAGAAGAGTTTAACTGGACTAAAGCTCCTACTCGCGCTGCTTGGTTTGATGTTTGCCCTTGGCATGACGGTCACGCGCGCTTCGTGGATCGGGTTTGCACTCTCGGCGGTCGTGATGTTGCTGCTGACTGCATCGCGACGCACGCTTTTGATCGCCGGTGCGTGTGCGATTCCGTTGGTTCTTGCCAGTGCAGTTTATCTTCAACAGAAACGGAGCATCGGTTTTCTCGACCGGACGGATCAATCGACGAGTTGGCGTGAGACGGTTTGGGCCGAAGGAGTTAATCTGCTGATCAGTAGGCCGCGACATCTCGTGGTCGGAGTTGGGATCGATTCGATCAAGAGTCATTGGCGTGAGTGGGGCTTGTTTGATAACGGGCGCCAGCCCATCGGACATATGCATTCAAACATCTTGCAGATCGCGCTTGAACGTGGTCTGCCGGCTTTGATCGTCTGGCTGATCCTGAATGCGATCTATCTGGGTCTGCTCTGGCGGATCAATAAACGTGAAGCTCGTGCCGGGCCAGAAGATGAGGATTCAGGCTTCAAACGCGGCTTAGCTATCGGTGCACTGGGCGGTGCGATTGGGTTCTTAGCGAGCGGCCTGGTCCATTACAACTGGGGCGACTCTGAAGTAGTAACTGTTTACTACTTCATCATGGGATTGTGTTTGGTGGTTGATAGGACCAATCAACTTCGGACTCAGTCAAGTGTCCGAGTCTGAAGGGTGTTGATAGCGCTCAATATCGTCTCCGTCGTAAGAGCCTTTATGGCAACAACTCGAACACTCGACGACGTAAGTCGCCTTGATCTTCGCCTCGCCTTTTGAAAGGTCGGGGAAGAGAATCTGCTTGGACCTACAGTGTTCGCAGGTAAAACGAAGATACCACTGTCCGGGGGTAAGCGTACGCATGCGTTAAGATCCTCGATTTCGACAACGGGCGAGGAGGACTGGGGTTACAAGTGCCTCATCTTATAAGGTGATAGGTGATGCGGCGTCAAGGAGAAAATCAGTTCCAGTTTAAGACTCTGGTTTGGGCGTCTCTTTGGAAGGCGGCGGCCTGACGCCGCTTTGGTCTTGATCAAGTGCTACGATAACAAAGCGGCGTCAGGCCGCCGCCCTCCAAGGAGGTCCCCAAACTATTTCCGGCGACCGGAGCCTCCCACACCTACGATTTTTTGGATGATCGCCGGATCATCTGGTAGGAGTCCCGACTTCGGTAATCTCGGTGTTAACGTTCTCCAGTTGTTATCCATCGCAAACACTTTCCGAAATAGCGGCAGCGACTCATCGACACGGCCCATATTCACGAGCGCGACCGCGTGCCAGTAGATCATCTCAGCATTGTCCGGCACTAACTTCTCCGCCGCCGAATACTCGCGCAGCGCTCCTTCGTTATCTTTCTTCTCAACCGCGAGGTCGCCCGCGTTCATGTGGTTGTACGCACGCTGTAGCGTCACGAGGCGGCGAAGTTCCTTCAACGGCTCGGCGCTGTCATCAACTCGCAAATCAAAAGTGCGATCTTTCCACGCCTGTCCGGTCGGTTTTCCTGCGACGACAACCAACGCCGCCGACTGCTTGCCACGAATGTCACCACCGACAGCTTGCGCTGCGTCGAGTGCGGCCAACATCCGATCAGCCAGGTCGCCTTTGGTGCTTTCAAACGCGCGCGCCATCGCGGGCCACACTTTGTCGTTCAGCATCAAATTAGCCTGCACCGAAAAATTCGTTCCCACGGTGTGACCTGCGGCTTGAATATCGCTCTTGCCCGTCCATGCATCGACACGTCCCTGGGCATCGATCATCGCAACTTGCCGAACGTCTCGTGCTTCATCTTTCGCGAGCAATTCTTTCAACGTGTCGGGCGCGCTCTTTCCAGCGCGCATCAAGTCGAGACCGTTCTTTCCGTAACTCGGATCGACAAACGACTGCGTCGCAACAGCGCCGACGCCCGCCTCAGCCCAGGCCACGATTGGACCAACAGAAAACCAGTGTGACTGAACGGCCACGCCCAACTCTCCCGTCGCCGGATCGCGCGCGACAATCGAATAAGTATGAACTGGTCGTACAGGCTTTGATTGAGCGGACACCGGAACTTGCGGCGTCGCAAACAGCAGGTTGATCAAGAGAACGCAGACAAGCAGCAAGCGCATTGAGAACCTCCTGACTAAAGTTCACGAGACAAACGGATAGTACGGTGTGTTACGAAAGATCCAGAACGAAAGAATTACAAAAAACAACGCGTAGAGGTAAACAGCCGGCACCACATTCTGACGCGGCACGCCGCCTCGCATCACGATCACCGTGTAGCGCAGAAGCGCGAACAATAGCAACGGACTAAACAGTACGAAGAGCGGATTAAGCGTAAAGGCATCGATGAAATGCCCGTGAAGAACCTGGTGCAAGGCTCGCGTGATGCCACAACCGGGACAAGTGAAACCAGTTAAGGAACGGAAGATACAGCGGGGAAAGAATCCTGACTTCCCGGGCTCAAACACGAAGAGGTACGTGGCGCCTGCAAGTAAGAGCGACCAGATTACGATGACAGTTGAACGGCGATACATCTGAGAACTTGTAGGGGCCATCCACAGATTACACAGATTAGAATCTGCGTAATCTGTGGATGACCCCTCTACTTACTCTTAAACCTAGAACCAGCCTTTCTTACTCTGCACGTAGGTTCTCACGAACTCTTCGTCCGACTTAGTCAGATAAATGATGCCCTCGATGATGCCGATGATGCCGGCGGCTCCGCACGTGATGAGACCGAGTACGAGTTGGATAACTCCCTCGGTGGTGTAACCAAGCACGAACTTGTGAACACCAAGCCAGCCAACGAGAATTCCGCAAATACCGGCAACGACTTTCTTGTCGGCCCCAAGAGCTTTCCAATCAGTCATCTCACCTGGATTGACCGCCTGCATGGGTTGATATCCACTGACTGGAGTGAGCGCGGCCTGACAGTTCGTACAATACTGCGCCAGATCATCGTTAACGGCGCCGCATTTTGTGCAGTATCTGGTCATCTTTATCCTGAGTCTCCGACAGTCTCATCCAGCTATGGCGTAGCTGAATATGCAATCCAATTTGGGTCTTCAGCGAGCGGTCTTCGACTACATGTTGCCGATGGCCGCGAGGCCGCCAATTACAAAGGCGAAGATCAAGTAGCCGCCCCACAAGAGCACGCCGAGACCGATGAAAATGTAACTAAGCATTTTTGCTTTTTTCGAGGCATCCATCGCGCCCGCGATATCGCCGGCAGTGACTTTGCCATTAACCTGTGCGGCGAAAATGATGCTGATGATCCCGAGCGGGAAACAGCAAATCGCCGAAATGATGGCTGGGACCAGATAGTTTGGTACGTTGCCAGATGGGCCCGACGCGGGCGGGGGAGTCCATTCTTGAGACATTCAGCTTCTCCTGATTCGCAATCGAAGTTAGCAAAAAAAATTAGAACTGTTGTGGCGGTGGCGGCGGAACTTCGTCTTTCCGCTTTTCAAAAATCGGAACGGATAGGAGTCCACCGACTACCGATAGGACTAGTAAAAAGATGCCAATGAGTAGTCCTCCGACAAGGAACAGCAACGGGCCGGTAAACGGAAGTTCCATGCCAGACCTGGCAAAAGCCTCTTCCATCTGAGCCGCACCGAGTAAGTAGGCGAGCGGTATTCCGATGATCAGATAGATCAGCGCTCCGATAAGTCCGGCAAGCGCGCCGATGACGGCGCCGTCTCCCGGCTTCACACGCGCCGGCGACTCTTTGATGAACAGGAAGCCAGCCAAACCGCCGCCTCCAAGACCCCAAAGGCAACAGCAATAGTTAACGAACGGGATTGCCGAGAGTAGCCCTACGACTAGGCCTCCCAAAAGCGCCGGCTTCAATTTGTTCATTGGATTTGCACTCTTTCACATCAAAGTGAATCTAGCACCCGACGTACACGTATGTGGATTTTTGGATTGGTACGAAGCGCCCTGAATAACTAACAAAGAGGGCCGTGATTGTCAATAAAATTGCCGGATATTTGTTTGGCTTTAACGTGCCACTTCGATGCGATCTCCGGGCTGCAACTTTGGATCCTCGACTGCTCCCGACTTGATCCGTTTAATGTTGTATTTAATCGTTACCAGCTTGCCGTCCGCGCCTTCGCGAGAGATCTCCACGAGGTTTTCCTGCCGTGTCGTACCGCCCGAGGCGAGAATAGCTTGAAGTAGAGTAATTCCCGGTTGAAAGGTCTTCTGTCCGGGATAGTTGATGCGGCCGCCGATATAGTAGAACTCTTCCGGTCGTTTGGTGACGGTGAGCACGTCGCCCGATTGAATGGCCAGGTTGAGAGTGGCCGGATCGCTTAAGTCATGAGGCGTGCCGGGCACGCCATCACGCATGATCACTACGCGGCCGCCATCGTTTCTTAGTTGAGATTCAGCTAAGACGACGTAAAGCGGAACTCGCTCTCTTCGCAAAAAGCGCGTGCCAGGATTGACTACCAATCCCGTTACTGCCACCGAGTGACTCAGATACTGCCGCACGCCCACCGAAACTTGAGCATTTTCTTCGACTGCACGCCGCTTCAGTTCGGTCGCGATCCGGTTTTGGATCTCTTCAGGCGTGAGCCCGCCGACTGAGATCGTTCCGCCTGCGATTGGAATATCAATCACCCCGCCGGCAACGACTGTGAACAGGGTCGATTTGTTGTTCGAAGAATTGAGTAAGCGGATATCGAGTATGTCACCGACGCCGACCCGATAGATTTCGGTCAGTGAGCGCTCAGAGGGCGTCGTGCCGGCAGGATCGTTCACGCTGGCTTTCACCGGCACGACCCCGGCAGTTTCCTGGGCCGCTGCGGAGATGAAGCAAACAAGAAAAAGAGAAGCGAAGACGGTGCTGAAAATTGGTTTTCTCATAGCTGGGGCAATGGCTCTGAAAATCCGAGTTACTCGGTAAGTTTTTCTGGCAGTTACAAAAACGGGGCTATTTGCTTCGGCGCATTATACACCATTGCTTCCGAACATTAAGCCACAAAGAGCAAATGCCGAATGGCGACAGTATTCCGATTTCGGCGGCAAGAAGGCACAAAAGCACATAAAGAGCTTTCTCCATTTCGGCCTTTTGTGATTCTTTGTGCCTATCCTGTACAGTGACCATTGCATGTACGAGTTTGCAGTTACGCCCGCAGTTACAAACATTCGCCGTCGTGGCGTCGAGATCTGTGATGTCGCACCCAACAGTCTGGGTGCTGAGATGGAGCTCGAGTCTGGCGATCGGATAATAAAGGTCAACGGGAAAGTCGTCCGCGACTATCTTGACTTTCGTTTTCAGACTGCCGGTGAGACTGAACTCGTTCTCGAAGTGCGTAAGAAAAGCGGCGAGGATTGGGAAGTCGAACTGGTCCGAGCTGAGGGAGAAGATTTCGGTCTCGCGTTCGAACAGATCGTGCCGCGGCAATGTGCCAATGAATGCATCTTCTGTTTCTGCAACGGCAACCCTGCTGACGCCAGACCATCGTTGTTCATAAAAGACGAAGACGTTCGACTCTCATTTCTTTACGGCAACTACACGACCATGACGTCGATAACAGAAGACGAAATGCGTCGCATAGTTGAACAAGGGTTGTCGCCGCAATACGTCTCGGTCCACGCAACCGATCTCAACGTTCGTGCATACCTCCTCGGCATCGACAAACAACGAGCGGACATCTCGACGAAGTTGCAACGTCTCCTCGACGCCGGCATCGAAGTGCATGCGCAAGTTGTGTTGTGCCCCGGCATCAACGACAAAGAGATACTCGAGAAAACGATTCTCGATCTCGCCGCTGAGTATCCACGCATCACCAGCGTTGCGATCGTGCCGCTTGGTCTGACTCGTTACAACGCCGATTCACGACTCACACGCGTGACGCCCGAGTTCTGTCGCGAGGTGATCGATCAAGTCACTCAACTACAAAACCAACTTCACGCAAAGCTCGGCACTAACTTCGCGCTCCTTGGCGACGAGATCTATCTACGCGCCGGACGAAGAATCCCAGGCCGAACGCATTACGGTGACTATCCACAGATCGAAGACGGCGTCGGCATGGTTCGATCTTTTGAAAACGAGTTCGCGAAACTCATGCGAGAGCTCGAACACGATCAACCAAAACGCTTGCGTAAAACCCCCGGCACGATCTTCACCGGGACGCTGTTTGCTCCGTCGTTGCGAAAAATGATCGACAAGATGAACTCGAGATTTAACACGCGACTGGTAGTTGAGCCACTCGAGAATAGTTACTTTGGCGGCGATGTTTCTGTCGCCGGGCTGCTGACGGGTCAGGATCTTTTGAACGCGCGTGAACAAGTCACCGGTGAGTTTGTCTTGATCCCAAAACAGATGTTAAAGAGTGACGACTCGATCATGTTGGACGGAATGAATGTCGCCGATGTATCGCGCGCGTTGGGCCAACCGGTTCACGCCGTCACTCTGCAAGAGTTCAAAACATTTCTTTTGAACAAAAACTAAAGCATGCCCGACACGACGCAGACGACACCCGCGAAGAAAGTTCTCGATGTCGGTTGTGGTCAAAACAAATTTCCGGGCGCGCTTGGCATCGACGCAAATCCGTTGAGCCATGCAGACGTCATTCACGATCTCGGAACTTTCCCTTATCCGTTCAGTGACGATCATTTTGAAGAGATCATCTGTCGCCATGTGATCGAACACGTTCCTGACGTTCTCGGGTTCGTTAACGAGTTACATCGCATCACGCGTCCTGGCGGCATACTGAAGATCACTACGCCACACTATTCAAATCCTGATTGGGCAACTGATCCAACGCACCGAAATCACTTCAACAGTTATTCGTTTACATGTTTCGTCCCATCGCGTACGCCGTTTCCTTTTTACACTTCGGCGGAACTGGCGCCGGTTACTACTCACGTCAGTCTTGCAAATCTCTGGCGCGCACTCGGACTTGAATTTATCGTCAATCTCGATCAGCGCTGGCCCTCATTTCGCTTCACTCGAAAGTTTTGGGAGTTCTATTTATCGACGATTTTCCGCGGCAAAGAGCTCTATTTCGAATTGAAAGTGGTCAAATAGATCCCACGGCAAAAGGGCCTTGCGCCGGACCTCTCCAAACAAAAACAGGCAGGGTCGTTCCAATAATTTGAATAGAAATCCATAAAACTGTAAGCTATGCCCGTCATTGCCCCACGAAACATGCACAAACGGTAGTTTTTAGCCCTCTGGATAGTTGGGCGCAGTAATTGCTTTCTACAGGGCACTCCGCATTTGTTTAGTGTGCGTGGGCACTCCAATACATACCAAGAAAAGTAGTTTTTCGGCTTCTTCTTAGATCAAGGTGCTGGGCAAAGCCTTCCTTTGTTCAGTTGGGGCTAAAACCTTTATGGAGGATTACGTGATGAGAAACGGTTTACAGAAGTCCTTCCTGGTGCTTCTCGCCCTGGCCACGATGAGCATCAGTGTGCTAGGCCAGGGAAGTTCAGGATCGCTTTCTGGTTCGGTGGTGGATCCTAAGGGCGCGGTGGTGGCGGGCGCTACCGTGGTCGTGAAGAGTATCGCCACCAATCAGGAGAACACTACTCAAACGAGCAACGACGGAACGTTCAACGTTCCTACGCTCTCAAGTGGTATGTATACGGCCACGATCACTGCCACCGGATTTAAACAAGCAGTGGTGACCGATATCAAGATTGACGTTGGCAAGCCTTCCAGCATTCAAGTCGAATTGGAAGTCGGCACCGCCAGCGAAACAGTTACCGTCGTCGGTGGCGGCGAGCTCCTTCAAACTCAATCCGCAACGGTTGGCACTACGCTTACCGGACGTCAGATTACCGACCTGCCTACCGCATCGCGAGATGCTTTGGATTTGGTTCTGGCAATGCCAGGAACAACCACTGTCGGACGTCCACGCCAGTCATCCGTGAATGGATTGCCGAAAGGCGCTCTCAACATCACGCTCGACGGCATCAACGTTCAAGACAACTTGCTTAAGTCGAACGACGGCTTCTTTACTTACGTTCGACCTCGCACTGACGCGATCAGCGAAGTCACTGTTTCTACTGCAACTCCCGGCGCAGAGAGTTCATCTGAAGGCGCGGTCCAGATCAAGTTCGTGACGCAAGGTGGCTCGAACGACTATCACGGTGGTTTCTATTGGTACCATCGCAACCCGGCACTCAATGCCAACTATTGGTTCAACAATCGCGACCAGGCTCCAGATCCGGTAACCGGTAAGGCTCCCCAGGCTCGCATTCTTTTGAACCAGCCCGGTGGCAAGTTTGGTGGTCCAATCCGCTTCCCGAAATTGTTTGACGGAAGAGACAAAGCGTTCTTCTTTGTCAACTACGAAGAGTATCGGCTCCCGGAAAAAACATCTCGCACGAGGAACATCCTGAGTCCTCAGGCGCAATCCGGTATCTTTCGATTCTTTAACGCAAGTGACGTCAGTGCGGCGAACACAACCTGCGTGGCGGCTCCTCCGGGATCACCGGCAGCGCGCTTGTGCTCGGTCGACGTTTTTGCGCGAGCAGCGGCGGCGGCCGACTGCAACCACCAGTTAGCGGGAAATCAACCATGTCTATCGACGGCGGATCCGACCATCGGCTCTTTGCTGTCAGACATTCGCAGCTCCGTTGGTGGTTTTAATATTAGGAATACTGGCGATCCGAACATTCAACAGGTTTCATTTGTGAATCCTGGTGGTCAGGTCCGTAAGTTTCCGACGGTAAGGTTGGATTTCAACCTGACCAAGAACCATCACCTCGAGAACGTTTGGAACTATCAGCAGTTCCGTTCGTCGGTTGACTTCTTAAACAGCGTCGATCCTTCGTTCCCAGGCTTCCCGAATTTCGGCAGCCAGGACTCGAATCGCTTCTCCAACTCAACCGCATGGCGTTGGACCGTCTCACAAAACATCGTGAATGAAATGCGCTATGGCGTGTTGGGTGGAACCAGCTTGTTCTTCGCCCAGGTCAATTCCGGACAGTTTGAAAACCAGGGCGGATTCAACCTTGGTCTCGGCAACTTTGCTTCGGGTGGATTTACACTGTCGACAGCGACGGCAACCAATGCACCGAGCAGACGTCATACTCCGGTTCGCCAGTTCAATAACAACCTGAGCTGGGTAACTGGAAATCACTCCGTCAGCATGGGCGGCAACTTCACCAAGATTACCTGGTGGAATCAGGCGCTGACAGCGGTTCCGAGCGCCGTCTTCTCAACCAGCCAGACTCTGGATCCCAGCGGTTTTGCGGTCTTCAGTGGTTTGGCAAACGCTCAGGCCGGCGCCGCTCAGCTTTACTACCTGCTTTCGGGTCGTATGACCGCGCTAAATGCCAACGCACGTCTCAATGAAGACACGCTCAAGTACAGCTACTTGGGTGACCTCGAGAGCCGCGCAGGTCAGAAGGAGTACGGCATTTACGTGCAAGATAGCTGGCGCGTTCGGCCGTCGCTGACCGTGAACTATGGCATGCGCTGGGAAGTGCAACTGCCTTTCACGGGTCTGAACGACACGTTCGCGACCGTTCCGTACGCTGGCCTCTTCGGAGAGTCTGGTCAGGACAATCTGTTCAAGCCCGGCACGGTAACCGGTGGTGCATCAACCTACGCGTTATTCGGCAAGGGCTATCAGGCCTACAGTGCACAGTACGGCAATTTCGCCCCGACTGTGGGTGTTGCGTGGTCGCCAAACTTTGAGAATGGCTTCCTCCGCAAGCTCGCCGGCAATGCCGGTCAGACGGTTCTTCGCGCTGGTTACTCCGTTGCTTACAACCGCGAGGGTGTGGGCGTGTTCTCGGCAGTCACCGGCGCCAACCCTGGCGGAACACTGACGGCCAATCGCAACCTGACTCTGGGTAACCTGCCAGTTAATACTTACCTGAGACAAGGTCCGTTTGCGCCGCCAAGCTTCCCTGCCGAGCCGATCTACCCGAACACGGGATTGATTACTGACTCTGTGAATGCTTTCCATCCCGATCTCAAGATCGGAAAGATTCATTCATGGACAGTGAGCTTCCAACGCGAACTCAATTCGAATACGGTTCTTGAGCTTCGTTACATTGGCAACCGCGGCAAAGACCTGTGGCGCCAGTTTGATCTCAACGAACTCAACATCATCGAGAACGGTGTGTTTGCTGAATGGCAGATTGCACAAAGAAACCTGCTTGCCAACATCGCGGCGAATCGTTGCCAGACCGGCCTCTCGCCAATTAGAGGTGCGGCTGGGTTTACTGCGGGATGTCAGGCAAACTTTGCGTACTTTGGACCAGGTACGGGAACATCACCCCTGCCGATTACCCTCGGATACTTCCAGGGACTATCGGGAGCTGCTGTTAATGTCCCTGGCAACTACACCAACGCCAACTTCAGAAGCAGCACCTACTACAACACGATGAATCCGTTGAACCCGACGCCGTTGACTTTCGGTTCGAACCTGTCGAGCACATCGTTTGACAATCGGCGGACCGGGGCCGGCGCGCTTTTCCCGATTAACCATTTCCTGGCAAATCCGGGCAAACGCGGCGGTGCGTTCCTCGTCGATAACTCCGGCGAGAGTTACTACGATGCAGCCACCATCGAACTTCGCAGACGTCTCTCCAATGGTTTGTTGGTTCAGGCGAACTACACGTTTGGCAAGGCCATCGCCAACACCTACGCGAGCAGTTCATCTGTTTTCGATCAACCAAATACTCTGAGAGATCCAGACCTGGAAAGAGGCCTTGCGCCGTTCGATATCACCCACAGCTTCAAAGCCAACTTCATCTACGAATTACCTGTAGGTGCAGGCAAGAAGTTCTTCAGCGGAGCCAGAGGTATCGTCAATGGCTTCCTGGGTGGTTGGGGCTTCAACGGCAACATCCGTATGCAAAGCGGCAACCCGTTCTCGTTGGGTAACGTTCAACTCGTCGGCATGGACAAGAAAGCTCTCCAGGACGCCGTTGGTGTCTACCGCGATCCGGACGGATTCATTTATGTGTTTCCGAAAGAGATCCGCGAAAACACAGTGCGGGCCAACAACCTGGGCGTCCAGATCACTAACCCAACCGTGAACGGCCAGATGAGCACTGCGACCATCACCTACACGCAAGGTGCACCAACCGGACGGTTCATTGCTCCCGCAGGGTTCGGTAATTGTCAGCAGAGCTTTGGATTCACCCCAGGCGCGTCAGCCGCCATCGTTGGCGGCGGCTGCGGTTTTGCCAACCTGGTACTCAAGGGACCAGCATTCTTCAGGTCTGACTTGAGTTTGGTGAAGAAGGTGCGCTTCAGTGAAACGATGAACCTCGAATTGAGAGGTGAGTTCCTGAATGCATTCAACAACATCAACTTCCTCGTCGGTTCGGCTGGTAATGACTTGAACACGCTCGGCGGATTCACGTCATCAGCTTTCGGCCGTATGACGAACGCTTACCAGGATTTGTCGACCACCAACGATCCCGGTGGCCGTCTGGTCCAACTCGTAGTTCGTTTCAACTTCTAAGGAAGTTTGAACAACTATACGGAGAGGAGGGCAGGTTCTCTGCTCTCCTCTTTGTCATTGCTAATCCGAGCGGATGCCAGTCCGTTCGCCTCTTCAACAAGGGGCACGCAATGAAACGTATCGAGCGGCGAAGTTTTATTTCACTGATCTCACACGCGGTTGCCGGTACTGCACTCTTTCCTTTATTCACGCATCGGCTTGCTGCGGCACAAAGCACTGGCGGTTCGACCTGCTGGTTGGATGTGTGCGCTCCGTTTATTATTCAAGACACGGCGGCAGGCATTAATTCCGAAATCGTACTCACCTCCGACAACTTCATTGGCGCGAACGGTCATGCCGACGGCGCCGACGCCACCGAGTATCAAATTTATCTTTACGACTCCGAAGGACGTCCCTTTGGCGACGGTGGGATCGCGCGCAGCCTGACTGCCAGCGCGATGCAGACAACGGTGATCCCTGTGCGTGAACTGGTTGGACCAAACACCAGCTTCTGGGGTGGACTGAAAGTTCGTTTGCGACCTAAGACTCGAACTCCAACGCACGCCAGTGATCTCTTTAGCTCAGCATTTGTTCGTTGGACCACGGCCGACTCGTTTACCAACGTGCACGCGAATCCGGATCCGTTGCAGTGGCAACGTGCGGACAGTTTTTTCTATTCAATGCCGTTTCCGCCGCTCTCTGCTTACGACTGCGTCTATAGCATTTTCAACCCTTACGACCAGGCGAGCAGCGGCACGCTGACTTTTTACGATCGACTTGGATCGAAGTTGAAAGAACTTCCCTATGACCTCAAGCCGCATTCTTCGAGACTGATCGATTTGCGCACCGGTGATTACACCGGCGATGTGAAAGACTTGTTCACGCAGCGCAACAAAGGTCCCGACAGCAATCACGCGATGCTTGCTGGGGCGGGCGGAGGCACTATCGCTGTCACAAATCGGCAGGGTTCAGTCAAGAACTTCGGCTATCTCCTGATGAAGCAAACTCGCGGGCCAAAGTTCAGCATTGAACACCCGATCCATCAGCCGCCTTACAATCCAACGCCTGCCACAGCTCCGTTCGACGCTGACGGCCGCTTCAAAGCGCAGAACATTCTCTACACACCGCTGGTGTTTCGTTCGAAAAAGCTCGGCGGCATTACGCTGGATTCGCGATTCCATTTGAGTTCCGGCGCACCGATGGAAGAGGTTTTGTGGTTAAACCCTTTCATCGTCGACGACGCCGGCAAGGTCGCGTGGCAAACGGGAAATGGATCGAAACTTCCGAGTTCGATTTCAGAGAAACAAATCGAGCGCGGCGCGATCAAGTTGGCTGGCCAACAGAGTTGCATCTTTGATTGTGCACAACTCGATCTGCCGAAGGGATTTTCCGGCGGGCTCTCGTTAGCTATCAGGCCGCTATCCAACCACACGTTGATGAAGGTCGAGGTTGCAGCCGCCGAATGGAACGCGACTGCATTTACACATTTTCGTCCTGGTCTCGCTTCTGCTCGCGCTTACCAGAAGCCGGCGACGCGCGCGGGGCTCGGCACTGACTACATCGTCGCGGGCGCGCGCTTGTCTGCGAAGAACGGCAAAGTAACGCGCGACGAAGTCGTCGCCGTGATAAATATCGACAACAAGAACATCTCGGGAAATCCGACGCTGGAAGTCTTCTCGTCGCACGGTCTGGTGACGCGAATCCGGCTCGGTGAGGTGCCGGGATTTGGTTGCCGGCATTACTTGCTTTCCGAATTGCTATCTGAAAGGATGACGACGAACGACTTGAGCCTGCGATTGGTTGATGAGCAAGCGACATTGCTCATGTCAGTCTTGCACATCGATTACGAGCGTCGAGATATTGCAGCCGATCACGGGTCCGACCGGTTTTCAACCTTCAGCGAATTTACATGCGACCCGAAGGCCTGAGACGTTCATCCCCTAAAATATCGTTTCGCAAATATTCTTTAAAGGAGTCTTGACTGATGAGAGTAGTTTCTGCGTGCTTTGTCATATTGTTACTGGCCACCGCGAGTTTGGCCCAAAAGCAAAAGCCCTGGACTGAGTGGTCCAAGAAGGACGTTGATAAGACCTTGAATGATTCTGCCTGGGGCCAAACCCAGACCGAAGGCGAGCAGCAATCCAGTGGCAGTACCAGCGCTATCACTCAGGTTGCCGCGCCGCGCGCAGCCGATCGCGATATCAGTCGCTCGGGTGAATCCGGTGAATCGAAGCCTTCGATGGTCGTGAAGTATTCGGTGCGGTTCTTGTCGGCAAAACCTGTACGCGCCGCATTTGCTCGCAGGGTCTTGCTTGCAAAGGGCCAGCCGGACGAGGCGCTCACGGCACAACTTCAGACCTTCATCGATCGCGACTTTGCGGACTACATCGTGGTTTCCGTCGGTGTTGAGGTAGCGGATCAAAAAATGGCCGCGCCGATCATGAAGGCCTTCACTTCAGCTTCAGCAGAGGCGCTGAAAAATAACGTCTATCTCGAGCGCAAAGACGGCAAGAAGTTATTTCTTATGGATTACCGCGCGCCGGTCGAAGACGGTATGGGCGCGAAGTTCGTCTTCGCGCGGACCGTCGATGGTCAACCGTTTCTTGGTGAGAGCGACACGGTGCGCTTCGTCGCCCAGCTAAACGAACGAATGAAATTGAACACGCGTTACAAACTCTCAGACATGCTCTACGACGGCAAGCTGGAGTATTGAGCGACACTGATGAACCACAAAGACACGAAGACACAAAGTGAGACCTGAAAAAGGTTTGTGTCTTTGTGTCTTGGTGGTTAATAAACTATGCGGACACTTGTAGTCATCTTGCTTTTAGTATGCCTGGCCGCACCGCAGGAGAAGCCGTGGACTGAATGGACCAAGGCTGAAGCGGACAAGATTCTGAACCATTCCCCGTGGGGACAAACGCAAACAGAAACCGATACGTCGGAGATGGTCTACACTCCGACGACTCAGGGAGGCGGCTTGCCGAGTGCTCGTTCGACAACCACCGATCGTCAGGCGGTCAACAACAACCGCATCGCGCAAGGAGCGAACAACCAGGCGATATCAGTCAATTACTACGTTCGTTTGCTTTCGGCCAAGCCAGTTCGTCAAGCAGTAATGCGCGTTGTTGAACTAACGCAAAAGACTCCCGACCCACAATTGCTGAAAGGACTTAGATCGTTCGTCGAACGCGACTTCAGTGACTACATCGTCGTCTCAGTTGCATTCGATTCAACTGACGGTCGCTACTCCGGCCCTGCGTTGCAGGCATTCTCGTCTGCAACACTCGGAACGCTCAAGAACACCACTTATCTCGAGCGCAAGGATGGGAAGCGGTTGTTCCTGATGGAATATCACACTCCGATCGCCGATGGGTTGGGCGCAAAGTTTATCTTTCCGCGAATGGCGGATGAGACGTTGTTCCTGAAACCCGACAGCGGCTCAGTTCGCTTCTTCAGCGAAGTAAATCGGCAGCTCAAACTGAACGTAACGTTTAAGCTGTCGGAAATGATGTATGACGGCCAGCTTGAATATTGAGAGAAACTGAAAAGAGTGCAGCCATGAGCAGAACTCGCTTCGTTTTAATCCTGACGTTGGTTCTAATCTCGACCGCAGCGTTGACCAACTCCGGCGCCGCCCAAAAAGAAGAGAAGTCGTGGAAGCAATGGACGCAAAAGGACGCTGAAAAGATTCTCAACAACTCACCGTGGGCTCAAATGCAAGTGGACACAGACACGTCTGAGATGTTTTTCTCACCGACCTCGGATCCGAACATAAGCCGCACGACCTCGAATGACCAATCGCGGCTCGAGGGTGGAGCGAGGAATCAATCCACCAACCTCAAATACGGTGTGCGCTTCTTCTCAGCGCGACCGGTAAGACGCGCGTTTGTTCGCATGATTCAATTGCAGCAGAAGGATCTCGCGGCTGACGTGATCGAAAGGATGAACCGCTTTGCAGAACTACCCGCCAACGAGTCGATCATCATTGCAGTGACAATTGAAGGAACGGACAAACGTTCGCTCGGCAGGGTGATGCAGATCGTAAACAGCGCA
Source organism: Pyrinomonadaceae bacterium (assembly GCA_044867735.1). GTDB lineage: Bacteria > Acidobacteriota > Blastocatellia > Pyrinomonadales > Pyrinomonadaceae > PSRF01. The sequence continues at coordinate 35,501 of JBIOVO010000320.1, forward strand.
GCCACTGGCACACTAAAGAACAAGACCTACCTTGAGAGAAGCGATGGCAAGAGACTGTTTCTCGAAGAGTATGTGCCGCCGGGTAAGGATGGGTTTGGCGCTCGTTTTATCTTTCTGCGCATGGTTGATGAAAAGCCTTTTCTTAGTCCGGAGATGACAGACGTACGTTTCGTTGCGGAGTTTGACGACACAGTAAAGCTGAACACCAAGTTTAAGCTTTCCGGCATGATGCTCGACGGCAAGCTCGAGTATTGAATCCTCGCCACTTTTTGAACCACAAAGACACGAAGACACAAAGCTGAAAATGAACTTCGTGTCTTCGTGTCTTTGTGGTTAGTTCCTTCCCGCGCAGGAGGACTAACCTACCAAAATTTGTACGATCATCCAAAAACTCGGATGTAAATATCCAAAGTTTTGGCCGAGGTGTGCTCGAAGGCGCGAAATCATTAGCAAATTCTTATCTCGATCCGTAGAACTACGGGCATACGTATTGCAGGGTGACGTTCAAACTTTATTCGAAAAATATTTTTCGAGCTGTTGGTTTTAAGCGTGGATTTCATTCCGTTAGTTTAATTTCTTCGCCCGGCTCGCTCGGGCAATAAAACACAATTCAAGTACTACCTGGGTGGTGCCTCCCTTTGGGGGAGTTTCTCATTCTTTGGGGCTTCTTAAACCGACCACATGGTTCCCCGTTTCTTAAGCACCCTCTGTAAGTAGAACGCCAATCTCTAGGAGGAAAAATGAGAAAGTTTACCAAGTTGTTGTTGGCGGCTTTGGTGATCTTCGCAGTCCAGGCCGCTGTCCAGGCACAAACGACTGGCTCCCTCAAAGGCACGATTTCTGACCAGAACAAGGCAGTAGTTGCCGGCGCCACGGTCACACTTACCGGCAATGTTGCTGCTGCTGGTGAGCGTAGCGCCGTCACCGACAGTAACGGAGCATTCGATTTTCAGGCTCTGCTGCCCGGTACCTACACGATTTCTGTCGAGGCCGCCGGCTTCAAGAAAGCAATAGCCCGCGACGTCGTCATCTCTCTCAATCTAGTTTCAGAAGTGAATGTACAACTGGAGGTTGGATTAGCGGGAGAATCTGTCACGGTGACCGCTGCTCAGGAAGTCATCAATACAGCCAGTCCGTCGCTTACAAACGTAATCAACACCAGACAGGTAGTCGACCTGCCACTGCAAACACGTAATCCGTTGGACCTCGCCGGTCTTCAGGCCGGTATCGCGGTTGACGGAACTAACGTGCGTGGCTCATCCATTGCCGGCCTTCGTCAAACCGCCACTAACGTGACGCAGGATGGCATCAACGCAATGGACAACTTTGTAAAGACCAGTTCATTGTTTGCCATCAGCACGCCGTCTCTCAATTCCACGGCTGAGTTCAGTATCACAACCGGCACAGTCGGTTCTGAGGCTGGACGAGGCGTCGGCCAGGTGACGGTAGTAACCAAGTCGGGCACGAATGAGTTTCACGGCGGCGCGTTCTATATGAACCGCAACGATGCGTTGCAGGCAAATACCTTTTTCAACAACGCACTCGGCACGCCGCGACCACGACAAAACCAGCACTTCTTCGGTTTCGACATCGGTGGTCCGATTTATGCTCCGATGTTCGGAGAAGGTGGTCCAGCTTTGTGGAGTGGAAAAGATCGAGCCACTTTCTTCTTCGCCTACGAAGGCTTTCGAGATAATTTCTCGGTTACCAGGAATCGTACAGTGCTCACGCCGGAAGCCCGCCAGGGAGTATTCCGCTACACGAGGATTTGTCCGAATCCTCCTGGGGCCTGCACGCCGGGCGTCCAAACGATAAATCTGCTTGCGATCGGAAACCAAAATCAACTGAATCCCAACACGATGTCGATTATCAACGCCACGCCGACGCAGAACAATAATGACGTGGGTGATGGTTTCAACACCGCGGGATTCCGTTACAACGTAACCGGCGTCAGCAACAACGATAAGTATGTGGGCCGCTATGATCACCAGTTGGTGAACGACACGTTCATGGGGTCACACAAACTTGAGTTCGTGCTCAACTACTTCAAGAACATCCTGTCGCCCGATACCTTCAACGGACTAGAGGCGCCATTCCCGGGTCTGACGAACGCTTTCCAGGGTGGACCACGATGGCTCGTTACGGGCGCGTTAGTTTCAAACTTTGGCGCCAGCGTAACGAACGTGTTCCGCGTCGGAAAACAGTGGGCGCCGGTTGGCTTCCTGCTCGAAAAAGAACCAACTGCTGACTTCATCGATTTTCAGGGAATAACTGATCCGTACTCCGGCGATAACTTCCAGTCGCAGGGACGTGATACGCAGGTTTGGCAGATCAGCGACAACCTGTCATGGTCGCGTGGTAATCACTTGTTCCGCATGGGCGGTGACTATCAACAGATCTATGCTGACACATTTAACGATGCGGGTATCAATCGCAGAATCGTGTTGGGAACGCCGGCGCATAACGATGGCGGCATTCTCGATTCCAGCTTCCCGTTCTCGAATGCAACCATCAGAACATCGGCTCGCAACGTGTTCGCCAACATCGTCGGAAATCTGTCGAGTGCGTCAGCTACGCTGAACGTCAACAGTCCGACTTCCGGCTTTGTCCCTGGCGCCACGAGAGCCAGACTGTTCCAGCAAAGAGACCTGGCATTGTATGTTCAGGATCAATGGCGCGCTAAGAGTAACCTGACACTCAACCTCGGTGTGCGTTGGGACTACATGGGAGTACCGACGATTCCGAATGGCCTGGCGATCCAGTTGACTGACCATCGTCATATCTTCGGCGTGTCGGGCTTTGGAAATCTATTTAATCCAACTGCGGCGGCGGGAGCCGCTCCGGCGATAGGCGTGCTCGACTTCGTCAGCGGCGACACCGGTAAGGGTCTCTACAACAACGATTGGAACAACTTTGCTCCATTCTTCGGATTTGCCTGGTCGCCCGAGTTTGAAAGCGGCATTGGCAAGTTCATTTTCGGTGGCGGCGGCAGGAGTTCGATCCGTGCCGGCTACTCCATCAGTTATCTACGCGACGGCTTTACCGTGATCAGCAACGCCCTGGGTACCGGTACTACCAACCCGGGCCTGATCGCCACTGCGGCAGTTACGACTCCTACCGGAGTGTTGACCGCTAACAGTGTGCCGCTGCCTACGCAGACTTTCGCAATTCCGGTTAGCGACAGAGTGAACAACGTCTCCAACCCAAACAACTCGTTGTGGGCGATCGATCCAAACCTGCGCACTCCATATGTGCAGCAATGGTCGTTCGGCTTTGAGCGTGAGATCGCGAAGGATACAGCCTTTGAGATTCGCTACTCAGCGAATCACGCGATCAAGGTCTATCGCGCAGTTGACTTCAACGAAGTCAATATTTTCGAGAACGGGTTCTTGAACGAGTTTCTCAGAGCCCAATCGAATAAGACGATCTGCGAGGCCAACTCGGCAGCGTGCTTAGCTGCTCAGATTGCTGGAGGCATTCCCGCCGCTCAACGAACTTCTTCGAGCTTTGCAAACTGGGGTCTTCCTAATCAGGTTGCCCTACCAACCTTTGGCAGGTTCTTTACCGGCATGACGACTGGTGCTGCCAGTGCAAACGGATTCCAGAATGCGAACTTCATCAGCAGTCTCAACAACAACAACGTCGCCGGCATCGCGTCCACGCTCGCCTTTAGCAACACCTACAGGGCGAACCGTGAAAATGCGGCGCTTGGAATTCCGGCCAACTTCTTTCTGGCAAATCCAAACGCCAGTGGCGCACGCCTGTTAACCAACGACTCGATGTCCAACTTCCATTCGTTGCAGTTGGAGATCAGAAAGCGGTTCTCAGGCGGTTTGATGTTCCAGGCGGACTATACCTTCAGCAAAGCTCTGTCAGACGCTGCCGATGCTCAAGGTAACAACCAAAATACCCTGGAGAACTTCAGGACCTTCCGTGACAAGAGCCTCGACTACAGGCGATCTAATGACGACCAGACGCACAGGTTCGTCGCCAACGGTCTCTACGATCTTCCGTTCGGCCACGGACGCCGCTTTTTGAGCGGAATCAACGGCTTCGTCAATCAAGCGATTGGCGGCTGGACCGTTGGTGGAATCGTTGTTTGGTCCACTCGTCCGCCGTTCCACATTACTTCGGGCCGCACCAGCTTCAACACCTGGCCTGCCGGCGCTGCTGATGCAAACCCGGCGCAGCTCCTCGGCATTTCATTCGAGGAGTTCACGAAGAATGTCGGCGTGTTCAGAACCCCGGGCGGAGTCTTCTGGTTCAACCCGGCCCTTCTGGACGTCACGCTTAACTCAGCCGGGCGCGTGTCTACCTCAACACTCAAACCTGGTTTGTTGGGACAGCCCGCACCGGGTTCGTTTGGCAACTTCCCATTGAACAGTATTGATGCTGGCCGGTTCTTCAATTTTGACATGAGCGTTACGAAGCGGTTCCCGATTCGTGAGAATGTCACTTTTGAAATCAAGACCACGATGATCAATGTGCTGAACAATGCAAACTTCACCTTCGGCAACGCTGCGTTTGATTCGACCAGCTTCGGTCGCATCACCGCGACGCAGGGCAGCCAAAGAGTGATTCACTTCCAGGGGAGCTTGAGGTTCTGAGTTTCCTTATTCCGGAAGTCGGAAGATTCTTCTGACTGAAGGAGAGAAGCCAGCAGTTAGAGGCGTTGCCGGTCAAAACCCGGTAGCGCCTCTTTCCGGTTGTGTGATAATGGACTCTAAACCCGGAAGCTGAAAGAGGAGGATGGACACCATGGTTCACTTCCATCGCAAGTGGCCCCACCTTGTAGTTGCTCTCATCTTATCTGTGTGTTTTGTGAGTTCTGCCGTTGCACAGATCTCGTCGATCTCCGACAGCGAGAGTCAAACTGGCTTCGGCGGAATGAATTCTATAGTCGGAACGGTCTTCGCTCCTTCGGGCCGGCCCTTGGAGAGTCGCGCGCGCATTCGATTGTCGAGCATGACGCGCGGCGATCGTGTCTTCAATCTTAACCAGACCGGAAACTTTGCCTTTCGCGGGCTTCCGAATGGAAGCTACACCATAACTATCGACAAGGAAGCGGAATACAAACCCATTACCCAATCGGTAGATATCATCCAGTTTAGAGGAGCTCCGGCACAAACTTACACGGTAAATATTCGACTCGAGTTTAAAGATCGCACCGAAGTTAAGCCGGCGGTTTTGAACGCGGAGTTTGCGAACGTCCCGAAGAAAGCCCTGGGCCACTACAACGACGCGATTGAGCTCAGTAAGAAGAAGGACTATCTCGGAGCGATCGAGCAGTTGAAGCTCGCTATCGCGGAGTATCCCTCATTCACGCAGGCGTTCAACGAGATGGGAGTTCAGTATCTCAAGTTGAATCGTTTGGAGGATGCGAATCAGGCGTTTCAGGAAGCACTGAAGATCGACCCCGAGTCGTTTCCCGCGCTCACCAATCGCGGTATCGCGAACGTCATGCTGAAAAGATATGGTGAGGCGGTTCCGGTGCTTCGTAAAGCCGTAAAGAAAAACGACCAGGCAGCCGTCGTGCATTACTTCCTTGGCCAGGCGCTCGCAAATCTGGGCCTTTTCGACGACGCGGAAAAAGAGCTCTTGACGGCCATAAAACTCGGCAAGGAAGAAATGAAAGAGGCGCACCGGATCCTGGCCATCATTTACAGCTCGCGAGGAGCCAGGCAACAGGCCGCGGCGGAATTAGAGACTTACCTAAGACTGGCTCCCGACACGCCCGACGCCGAAAAGCTAAAAGAAATGATCCAGCGCCTCAAAGAACCCAATCCGAACTGATTCGTGTCCGTGCTAAGATGAAGGTCGACTTTGTGGACGCCGCTCCTCCTTGATGTCGACTTTATCTGCCAGCCAACTTCCTCTCGCACCGCTTGGCGCAGGAGATCTGATCGATCGCGCAGTCAGACTCTATCGTCGTCACCTGTTTGTTCTGATCAGGACAGCCGCGCCACCAGTCATTATCGTCGCTGCCGGCTGGATACTCTTTTCCATCAGTGGAAAACGAATTTTCTTTACCGATCAAACTGACGATCTCTTTACCTTCTTACTGTTGTGGTTCCTTTCGCTCGGCATTGTTTCGGCTGGTTACCTGGGGATCCTTATCGTGATGGGAGGCGCGACGCGTACTCTCGTGGCTCATCTGCTACGCAACGACCCGGTTACTGCCACGGCGACTTATGCTGCCGTGCGATCCCGTTTCTGGGGGCTCTTCGTCGCTTCACTCATCGTCTTCGGTTGGATCGTCGCCTCTTTGATCGCGGCCTTCGTGGGTTTCGAGATGGTCTTCTTTGTTTTTCTCATGATTTCCATGGCGTTCTCGATGGCCGTTCCGATAGCGCAATGGTTTTCCGCCGTGGTCGGCGTGATTGGGTTTGTGCTCGCCCTGGCTTTGGGCGTTTGGGTGTTCTTCTTCATCGTGGCCCGCGTGGCGTACGTCCCACAAGTGATGCTCGTGGAGGGCAAGGGCGTTTTCGAAGCACTGGGACGGAGTTTTTCACTTGCGAAGGGTAACGTGCGGCGCCTGATGGCGATGACGATGTTTACCACTTTTGCCGCCTACTCGGCACTGATGATCCTGATGATTCCGCTTGGTTGGTACGGCTATCTGCACGGAATCGATCCCTGGAACTCCGCTCAATGGCCGACGTGGTATGCCGTAGCTTACAGCGTGCTTGGACCGTTGAGTTCGATCCTGCTGACTCCGGTTTGGATGCTGGGTCTTTCGCTGCTCTATGTAGACGAGCGGGTCAGGCATGAAGGTTACGACATTGAGTTGATGGCCGCGCGACAGCTTGGTGAGGTGCCTGACGTTAACGTGTTATCACCATTCGGCACTGCGCTGCACACAGAACGCAAGCAACCACCACCCGCACCAAGAGCAACCGGAAGTGTTATCGGCCTGAGTTAAAGAGGCTTGCCCGAAAAGTGGTAGGAATTCGGTGGCGGTGCGGTCAGTGCTCCGGAGGAGCGCGATGTTTATAGCTTTTGCACAAAAAGCCAGGTTTAGCCTGCGAAGCAGGCGTTTGCGTAAAGCCTGGGGCGTGAGCCCCAGGAAACAAGATTAAATAAGGATCGGAGCCCGCGCAGCGGGTGAAAGCTGCCCAAATCGTTGCGCTGTCGCCCGTTGTCACGGGCTGTTGCGTGCTGGTTGAACGATCCTGGGGCTTGCGCCCCAGGCTTTATGCTTTCGCCTGCTACGCAGGCTAAAAGGACTATCCACGACTTTTTGTGCAAAGCCATGTCTATAGCCTTATCGCATAACAGTTATGCGCTCCAGCGGAGTGCAATGTGCTTTTGGCGCTTTTAGTTTACATGCCGCTCCTGACGGAGCGGGAGACTTCCGGGAAACTGGGAGCTATAAACATGTTGCTCCTCTGGAGCAACAAGTCTCAGACTAAGGAAGATGACTTTTCGGGCAACGCTAGTTAAAGAGTTAAAGAGGCTTTGCCCGAAAAGTGGTAGGAATTCGGTGGCGGTGCTGTCAGTGCTCCGGAGGAGCGCGATGTTTATAGTCCCCACGTTGTGATGAATGGGCGCTCCAGCGGAGCGCGATGTGCTCTGGCTCGTTCAATTACATGCCGCTCCTGACGGAGCGGGAGACTTCCGGGATTTGGGAGCTATAAACATGTTGCTCCTCTGGAGCAACGATCCTCTACACGCAAACATGACTTTTCGGCCAACGCCAGTTAAAGACTTGCTGATGTCTCAAATCCTCGGACAGCGTCGTAAACACACGATGGCGATGGGCATGTTGCTGTTGGCTGCGCTCTTTCTCTTTCCTCGCAGCGTCGCGGCGATTCCGATCAGTGACTACCAGCAGAATCTAAAAAACGCAGTCGCCGACCTTGAGGCCGTGTTTGAAATGGATGAAGAGGATCCGGAATACGCTGCTAAATTCAAGCAGGCGATCGATGGGATTCGCACGAGTTTGCCGGCGCAGCAAACGGTTGAGGTCGGATCGGAAGTCTACAAAGTCAACAATGCCGAACTGCACTTAGCGATCGAAAGTCTTGAAGGGTCACAAGATCAAGGGGAAGCGATCAGACAAGTACTCGAGAAGCTCAATGCTCTTGAGCAGCGTGTTACCGAACGCCAATCAGCTAAAGGTTCTCTCGAGAGTAAAGGGTGGGCCAAAAGCAGACTTGAAAGTATCCTGCTGCGACCGGAATATGCGACGGGCGCCAGAGGTCCAAATGCTCTCACACGCTTGATTGAGGATTTTCTTCGTTGGCTCCAGAGCATCTTTCCTCAACGCCAACCGATCGAGTCAGGCCGGGCAATAACGATAAGCCGGCTGGTGCAGTTTGTGGTTGTGATCTTAGCTGTGCTGGTGCTTGCTTATGTTGCAAAGATTGTGCTCACCAGGTTTAAGGGTTCCAAAAAATACAAGGCTCCGAAGAAGCGACAGGCGCGCATCGTTTTGGGAGAACGGCTCGAGCCTGATGAGACTTCGACGAACCTGCTCTCCGAGGCTGAAGCACTCGCCAAACGTGGTGAGCTACGTGCGGCCATTCGCAAAGCTTACATCGCGCTCCTGGTAGAGCTGGGCGATCGAAAGATCATCAGCCTGGCTCAACACAAGACCAACCGCGACTACCTGCGCGGTCTCCGTGACGCTCCTCAACTTCATTCGCAAATGCGTGGACTGACGGACAGCTTCGAACGTCACTGGTACGGCTTTGCCGACGCAAATGAAAACGACTGGCAACAGTTTCGTGCCGGTTATCTCGAGACGTTGCAGACCGGAAAATGATGCGACAGCGACTCACCATCATCCTGACGTTCATAGTGATCATCGGAGTGCTCGTGGTCCTCAACTCGCTCTCGCACGTGGCTGAAGACAAGGGTGACGACTACGAACTCACACCCAATCGTTCGACTTATCACTCCGGTCCAACAGGCACACGAGCGTTGCACGATTTTCTCAAGGAGTCGGGCTACAAAGTGATTCGCTGGCGCGAAACGCCCGAGCAGTTGTTGGGTGAATCGGGAAAGATGGTCACGACCTTTGTGGTGATTGGACGCACGCGAGTTCCGTTTACTGAGGAAGAAGCCAAGGCCTTGTTAGGTTGGGTTGCGAGGGGTGGAAGGTTCGTCATTATCGATCGTGAAATTGACACCCAGTTAATGCCGACTTCCGGTGGTTGGGGACTGAGTGCGCGGCATTTTGGTTTTCCCAGTCTCGAAACGAATCCAGCCGATTCAGCTCAGATGACGCAGAACATAACTGCGCTCGAACCGTCGCAGCCGTCCATCCTCACCACTAGCGTCGAAAACGTAATGCCATCGCGTTTTGCTTCTCGGCTGGTCGTTATGCCTCCAACTGAGGAGAGTATGGAGGCTTACGATCCGGCATGGGCGATGGATGATCCGATCGGACTTTCCCCGGCGCCGGTGGTCCACATCGCCGATGCAAACGGCGCGTTGCTGGTGGACTACGTTTACGGCAAGGGTAACATCGTGGTGCTCACCGATCCCTATATGGTCGCGAACGGTGGCATCAAGTTGAACGACAATCTGCAACTCGCGATCAATGCGCTCGCGAGTCGTGAGGGGCTGATAGCGTTCGATGAATACCATCAGGGCAAAGCTATTTCGCAAAACGCTTTTGCCAGTTACTTTGCCGGCACGCCCGTGCTGGCTCTCGCTGCTCAACTGCTGCTGCTCATATTGCTGGTGCTCTGGACTAAGGCACGGCGCTTCGGGCGTCCATTGCCGTTGCCGAAGGTGGATCGCCGTTCGAGTTTGGAATTTGTCGCGTCGATGGCGGAGTTGCAGGAACGTTCGCGAGCGTTTGATCTGGCAATCGAGAACATCTACACACGCACGCGTCGCGTCCTCGCGCGACACGCAGGTCTCGACTACAACACCCCGCGAGCAGAGATTGCGGCTCGTATCGCGGAACGTTCGTCAATCGAAGCGGAAAAGATAGAGACGTTGATGCGGCAGTGTGAAGATGCGATCAATGGCGCGCCGCTCACCTGGCGGCAGGCGATCAGTCTTGTGCGGCGCTTGCGGGAGGTCGAAAACGATCTCGGACTCGGCATGCGTTCTCGTGACGCACGACAAGCAGCAGAAAACATTTGACCTTGTGCCTTGTTCTTTGTACTTTGACCCTTGTTTTGTGCTCTGCACATCTCTCACTACGGACAACTGATGCCTGAATTTGTAGCCTCCACTGTCGAACACATCCGCAATGAAGTACGCAAAGTAATCGTCGGACAAGACGACGCGATCGAACAGATCCTGATCGTTTTGCTGGCGGAGGGCCATGCCCTGATCGAAGGCGTTCCCGGCACCGCAAAAACGCTGACGGTTAAGACTCTTGCGCGTATCATCAACGCTACCTTCAGCCGCATCCAGTTCACACCTGACCTGATGCCGTCCGACATCACTGGAACGAACGTCTTCAATATCGGCACTTCGACGTTCAATCTCAGGCGTGGCCCAATCTTTACTGACATTCTGCTGGCCGACGAGATCAACCGTACGCCACCAAAAACGCAGGCCGCGTTGTTGGAAGCAATGGAAGAACGGCAGGTAACGATCGATGGCGATGGCTATCAGTTACCGACGATCTTTACGGTTTTGGCGACTGAGAATCCGATCGAGTACGAAGGAACCTATCCACTACCTGAAGCGCAGCTAGACCGATTCCAGCTCAAGATATTGTTGGGTTATCCGAGTGAAGACCACGAACGCGAAGTGATTGCACGATGGGACGCCGGTTTCAATGCGAAGCGATTGGACCAGGTAGACATTCAGCCTTTGCAGGATCAGGATGCGATTCTTCGCTGTCGTGCTGAAGTTGCTCGGGCGCGCATGGAACCTGGTGTGCAGCGTTATGCAGTTGATCTGGTGCGCCGCACTCGCGCTCATCCATTCATCCATTACGGCGCCAGTCCGCGTGCCTCAGTGGCGCTGCTGCTCTGTTCGAAAGCGCTGGCTGCGATTCGTGGCCGTGAATTTGTCACTCCTGACGACGTGCGCGACGTGGCTCTTCCGGTTATGCGTCATCGTTTGACGCTGCGCGCCGAGGCTGAGCTCGACGGTGTCACGCCCGACTCGGTGATTGTCGATATTTTGAAGTCTGCGGAAGTACCTCGGTAGACCACAAACCTTGCGTTTCGTTTTCTCCAAACTCTTTTACTTTCTCATCGCGCTCGGTCTTATTCCTTTATCTCTGTCATGGCAACACCCGTGGCTGCGTTGGCTTGCGCTTGCATACAACATCGCACTCCTCGGCGCCGCGATCGTCGAGTCGCGATTCTGTAAGCTTCCGAAAGGCTTGACGATTTCGCGCGAGTTCAGCAGTCGCTTCGCGATGGGTGCTGAGACCGAAGTCAGTATTCACATTCAGAACGCTTCCAATCGACCGGTTTCACTGGTTGTTAAAGACGAGTACCCGCCGCAGCTGAGCCTCAACGGTGTGCGGGAAGGAAGTCTTCGTGTTGATGCGCAAAGAACTGCGACGCTGATTTACGGAGTGACTCCGCCACGCCGCGGCAGGTTTGAGTTTGGTTACACCGCGCTGCGTTTTCGATCGCGTTCGAGATTGATCTGGTGTCAGACGAACGTGGTTGAGCCGGCGACGGTCAAGGTTTATCCAAACATGAGACGCGCCCGCGAAGCCGAATTGAAAGCGCTCGGAGCGCGCTCCCTGGTGTCCACGCATCGCAAAACTTCCTGGCGTGGCGAGGGGCGTGAGTTTGAATCGATGCGCGACTATGTGCGCGGTGATGAGTTGCGACACATCTCATGGACCGCAACAGCGCGTCGCGGAAAGCTCACTACGCGGCAGTATCAGATCGAACGCGACCAAACGATTTTGATCGCTATAGACGCCGGACGCCTGATGACGGCGCGAATCGAACAGGAAACAAAACTCGACTCCGCGGTGCATGCAACGCTTTCGCTTTTCTCGGCTGCCGCCCGGGCCGGCGACAACGCGGGACTGGTTGTGTTTGGACGGCGGATCAAGAGCTACTTGCCGCCGAGCCGCGGGCGAGATCACATCGAAGCTGCGCTGGAGGCGCTGTATGCGGTCGAGCCGGAGATGATCGAGCCTTCGTACGCGCACGCATTTGAGTTTATTGCGGCAAACAGCAAGCGCAGATCGCTGGTGGTGTTGTTGACGGACCTGGTTGATGAAGAGGGTTCGAAAGAGCTGTTGGCGTCGTTACACATCCTGCGCCCACGGCACCTGCCGCTGGTAGTGACGATCGCGGATCGAGACTTGAAGGCGGTTGTGCGTCAGAGTCCCTCTTCGGTTCGGGAGTTGTTTACGCAGTCGGTGGCGGAAGAGATCATTCATCACCGTGAGGCGGCGCTGCGATTCGTCGAATCCGTGGGCGGCCTCGCCCTCGACGTCACCGCCGCAGCCCTGGCGCCCGCGCTGTTGGAGACATACTTGCGCGTGAAGGAGCGCGGGTTGTTATAGGTTTTCTTTTCGTCTTCCTTTGCGCCTTTGCGTGAGATCTGAATTAGGATTTCTCGCGCAAAGGCGCTAAGGCGCAAAGGAAGACGAAAAGAAGAAGTTTCTTTTATTCGCGGCCGGCAAAGAGTAAGTAAGAATAAAGCGAGAGGCCCGTGATCGCCGCAATGCTGTACTTGATTCTCGGATCAATCGGCGCCGGTGATATGAATCCCTCGATCGTTCCAGCAATCACCAGCAACACAGCCACTCCCATCATCAATCGCACCGCTTCCATGCCTCGCGTTCGCAACGCATCAGCGCGCGTGAGATTACCCGGCATCAGGATCGCGCTGCCGATCAACAAACCGGCGCCTCCGGCGATGAAAATGCACGTCAGTTCAATCACGCCATGTGCGGCAACGAACGTAAGTAGATCATTGCCAAAGCCCGCGCGATAAGTAAGAGCAAGCACTGAGGCGAGATTCGCGCCGTTGAAAGCAAGATAGAACAGTGTACCGATGCCGCAGGTAGCGCCAAACGCAAAGGTGTAGATCGTGACCTGAATGTTGTGGGTCATGATCGCGCTCGCGCCTTCCTGGTTCGACTCGTTAAGCGACTCCCACCAGTGCGTTTTCGTTTCAATATAAAACTCACGAAAAGCAGGATTCACTCCAACCAGCTCTGAAAACTCCGGGTCGTAACGTGTGCCGATGAATCCGAAGACAGCGAACAGTGCGAACACGGAAAACGAAACCAGCGTGTAGCGCCACGTGCGACGGAAAGTTTGCGGGAGTTCGTGAGTAAAGAAGCGGCTAACTCGCTTGCCGCCCTGTGCGTTGGCCCGGTAGATGCGGCCATGCGCGCGAATCACCAGACTGTTCAGGTAATTGATAAGGCGCGGGTCGCGCGACTCGGCGCGTGCAATCGCGAGATCCGAAGCCGTGCGCCGGTAAATACGGCCCAACTCGCGAACTTCGTCCCGATGCAGACGTCTGATCGATGCGGCGTCCAGGAGCTTGAGCAGATCCTCCAGCCGCTGCCAGGCGTTCTTGCGTTGGTTAATGAAGCGGTCGGTCGGCACAAAGAAGAAGATACGAAGAAACTGGCCCGGAGGGGAAGCGTTTTCTTGAACTTTGCTCTTTGTACTTTGTCCTTTGTCTGGCATTGTAAAGGGCACAAAGTACAAAGAACCAAGCACAACGCTCATGCTGCCACTAGTCGAGTGTGTCCCAAATTTCAGCGAAGGACGAAGGCCGGAAACGGTGCAGTTGATTGCGGATGCCATCGCCGCAGTTGAATCGGCGTGTGTGCTCGATACGCACATCGACCCGGATCACAATCGTTCGGTGATCACTTTTGTGGCCGCGCCGGAAAAAGTGGTGGAGGCAGCGGTCAATTGTGTGCGGCGCGCGTCGGAATTGATCGATATGCGCGCACACCAGGGCGAACACCCGCGCCTTGGAGCCACCGATGTGTTGCCGTTTGTTCCGGTGCGTGGCGTAACGATGGACGATTGCGTCCGCATTGCGCACGAAGCGGGAGCTATCATTGCTCGCGATCTCTCGATCCCGGTTTACTACTACGAACGCGCCGCATTGCGCGAAGAGCGCGTGAACCTGGAAGACGTGCGCCGTGGCGCGCTGGAGCTGCTGCGCAAACAGATCACAACCAATCCGGAGCGTGCGCCTGACGAAGGCTCGGCCAAGGTTCACGAATCAGCGGGCGCGATCGCCGTGGGCGCGCGTCCATTCCTGATCGCGTTTAATGTGGTGCTCAACAGCGTAGACATTACGCTTGCGAGGCAGATCGCACGGAAGATCAGAGCTCACAGTGGTGGCTTGCCGTTTGTGAAGGCACTGGGCTTTCGCTTGCACTCACGCGGCCTGGTTCAGGTGTCGATGAACCTCGTCAATTACGAAGTTACAGGGATGACGGCCGTTTATGAGGCCATAGAGCGCGAAGCAGCGGTGCTCAATGTGGAGATTCTAAGCGCAGAGATCGTGGGACTCGTGCCACGCAATGCCTTAGATCTCAACGCAGCCTACTTCGCCAAACTCGAGAACTTCTCCGAATCCAAAATCCTCGAACACCAAATCCGTTTCATCTGTGGCTAAGATCC